>NZ_BAABGT010000027.1:0-201510 GCF_039541715.1 Pseudonocardia xishanensis | reverse complement strand
CCTGACAGAACGAGAAGATCACGCGGTAGTCGTCACACACCACGCCAGCGGACTTGACCAGTCGGTTCCAAGGTCAAGGACAAGCAGGTCTCGGCTTGGTTGCCCGCGCTGCAACACCGTCTCTATCCCGGTGAGCATTTCACTGCTGTCTCACGTACCAACCTACTCCGGCCCATGGCAGACGGTCTGGTCGTGACGAGCGCGCGCGTGATGGCGTTCGGGGCAGCCCAACTACAAGCAGGAAAGGTCGCACTCGAGATAGTCGCCGACCAGATCGCCCGGGTCGATCTGCAGAAGCGATTCTCCGGACGCAACTGCCTGATTGTTGGAACCAGGGACGGCGCCGAGATCAACTTCGGTGACCTTCCTGCGCCCGATGCTCCGATGGTTCTGGCTCACGTGCAGCGCCTCGCCGCCTTCGGGCTGTCTCCGGAGGTTGGACGGGCTGTGTCCGCCCGTGCCGACACTGCCGGGAGAGAGGACTCGGCGTGGCGCCAGGTGCGGGCAGTCGGAGGTCGAATCTCGGAGAAGACATGGGGAGCGATCAGAGACCGTGCCATGCCCGGTGAGGTCGCCTGGTTCGCCGTTGGAGGCGAGTCGGGCGGCGGCGCACTCGCGGCATTCGGGGACCGCTGTCTCATCGTCAAGGTGCGGGCGATGACGAGCATGATGGCAGGGTCACTCGGAGGCGGCCGGATCACGACATTCCCGTACGGCGAGATCACGGGTATCGAGTACAACGCCGGGATGCTCAACGGGGTGCTGGAGATTCTGACCCCGAGCTATCAGGGGTCCGGCAACAAGGATTACTGGCGAGGCTCGCTGAAGCCGACGAACTCCAACAGCAACAATCCGTGGACGTTGTCGAACACCCTGCCCATGTCGAAGCCGTTGTATCAGCAAGCACTGCCTATGCTAAACGAGATGCGCGGGCGCATAGCCGAGGTGAAGCGTCCGACAGTTGTGATGAACGCTCAACAGGCTACGGTTCCGGTTGGTGGTGGGCTAGCCGATGAGATCGGCAAGTTGGCCGCACTTCGCGTTCAGGGGCTACTGACTGACGACGAGTTCGAGGCCGCTAAGCGAGCCGCAATCGCACGTGTGGCGCCTTAGCGCCTGGCTCTCCTGGGCTACGCCGGTGCGGGTGATCTTGATCCACCGACTGATCCACGAACTGCTGCGCAGCCGTACCTCTGGTGCGCGAACGGGCGCTCGCCGTCCCAGCGAAGTCGCTGCTTGCCGGGGATGGAGTCGACTGCTCCCCAACTACGGATCAGAAGGTTAGGGGTTCGAATCCCTTCGGGCGCACAGCACATCCTCCGTCCCCGGCCGTCGTGTACGGCCGGGGATGGAGTGTATCGGGCTCCATTCGGCCCACCGGTATCCGACGAGTCGCGCTGGTCCGCCCGCGCCCCGGCGGCGGACGTGGGCGTCCGCCGCCGCGACGGTGTCCCTCGCGGGTTCTGACCCTCTGCGGGTCAGCAGTGCTTCATCTGCTCGGGTGTGGCCTGGACGCTGATCGAGTCCTTGTGCACGAACCCGGTCCTGCCCTGGGGGTCGGGGGTCAGGCTGATACGGAACCAGTTCTGGTTGCCGTTGATCTCCTGGCCCTCGGTGAAGCAGAGCGCGGTGACGGGCTGGTCGGCCTTCAGGTTGGTGAAGACGGCGCCCGACTGGTTGTTGGAGTTCTGGTAGGCCGTGGTCGGCGCCATGATGTGGGCGGGGAAGCCCACCTCCGCGGCGGCGGCGGATCCGGCGAACCCGACGAGGCCGGCGGCGACGACGGTGGCCGCGGTGGCCGCGGTGGCCGCGGTGGCCGCCAGGATGGTCTTCTGCATTGCTGGTGCCTTCTGTTCGATGGTCGGCGCCGGCTCTTCCGGCGTCGACCATCAGGTTCGTCCGGCAGCGGGTCCGGCGGAGTCGGGCGATCGGTGGATCGGGCGGTGGACGGTGGGGTCCCCCTGCTCCCGGGGTCACTTCGAGGCGAGCTCCTGGCTGGCGCCGTGGTGGGTCTCCCGTTCCGTCGACCCGCCGTACCAGTCCAGGCACAGCACGGTGGCGTCGTCACGCAGGTTCCCGCCGGTCAGACGGAGTACGGCCGCGCCGAGTTCGTGCACGACCTCGCGCGGGTGCAGGTGGGCCGAGTCCAGCAGGGCGCTGGGGAAGTCCAGGTCGGCGGCGTTCCGTTCGAGCATCCCGTCCGTGACGAACACGATGCGGTCGCCGGGCTCGAGTACGAGCGGCTGCACCTGGAAGGACCTGTCGGGGTCGAGGCCGAACGGCACGTCGATCGCCAGCGGCAGCTCCTCGACCTGGCCGTGGCGCAGCCGGAGGGGACGCGGATGGCCGGCGTTGACGATGCCCGCTGTCCCGCGCTCCAGGTCGATCCGCACGACCTGGCCCGTGACGAACCATCCCGGCCCGGAGTGCGCCACGAGCTCCCCGTTGGCGTCGACGACCTGGGAGTGCAGGTCCCGGACCGCGCGGCGGCCGTTGCGGAGGGCGCCGACGAGGACCGAGGCGAGCATGGCCGCCTGCACGTCGTGCCCGGCCGCGTCGGTGATCGACAGGTGCAGGGTGCCCCGGTCGAGGGCGTAGTCGAACGTGTCGCCGCCGACGGTGCCGGCCGGTTCGAGCCGGCCTGCGAGGGTGAACTGCCCCGCCTCACAGGTGAAGGCGGGCGGCAGGAGCCGCCGCTGGATCTCGGCGGAGAGGGAGAAGGCGGTGGTGCGTTGTCCCCACTCGAACAGGTCCGTGTAGCGCCGGTTGACGACGAGGACGTGACCGAGCACGTGCCCGATCTCCGCGATCTCCGCGATCTGCTCGGTGGTCGGACGGGTGGTGAGCACGGGATCGTCTGCACCAGAAAATCTCCTCCCGCTGAGGTAGACATTCGTCCGCAGCGGTGGGTAGTCTCCTCATCAGCACAACACAGAAGACCTGAGAATCGCGGGAGATGACGAAACTGCCCGTGGAGCACCACCAGGAAGTCGCACGACCGCAGGACAAGTGAACCGGCAAGTCCGCAACACCGAGGAAAGGGAAGCAGCACTCTGTCAGATCGCGCCGTCGACGACCTCCGAGTCGTCGGGCGTGTCGTCTCGTCGGAACGGAAGGTGATTCTCGGTTACCACTCGGATGCGTGTGCCCGCAGTGTCTGGTTTCCGGCTTCTGCGGGTCGAGACCGATCGTCGGATCGGCAGTGTGAACAGCTGAAACCCCTGGGGCCCCGGTGCACGTGCACCGGGGCCCCTCGTCATGGAGGTGCGATGGCCCGAGTACACCCTTCTTCATCCGACAGGTTCGACGACGAGCACTACCCGGCCTACACGATGGGCCGCGCGGCCGAGATGCTCGGCACCACCGCCGGTTTCCTCCGCAGCCTGGACGAGGTCGGGCTGCTCGACCCCGAACGCTCCGCGGGCGGACACCGCCGCTACTCGCGGCACCAGCTGCGGTTGGCCGGTCGGGTCCGCGCGCTGGTCGACGGGGGGACCGCCCTGGAGGCGGCCTGCCGCATCGTCGTCCTCGAAGACGAGCTCGACGAGGCCCGCCGCCTCAACGCCGAGCTGCACCGGCGCGACCCCGCGGGCGAGCCGTCCGCGGACCGGCCGAGTGACTCCGAACGACACCCGGCCGACCACTCCTGACGATGTCCGCCCGAGCGGGCGACGTGGGGTGGGCAGCGGCAGCTCGACGCCCGCGGCGTCGCTGGGCGACCGTCGGCCGGGTCGCAGTGTGTTGCACGAGCCCGGGTGCGGGTGGTGCACTGGGCGGTGTGAGTGCTGAGGGTCCGTCGATGCGGCGCGCGTACTGCGTGTGCCTGCTCGCGACCGACCAGCTCTCCGTCGACGACCGGCTCTGTCGCCCGGCTCGCTGACCTGCTCCGATCCGCTCGGAGTGCGGTCGGCCCGCCGTCGTCGTCGCCCCCTCGTGAGGATCTCCGCCATGTCTGCCACGCCCGTCTCGCGCTCCGCCTCGCCGTCCCGGCCCGCCGAGGAGCGGGAGCCGATCCGCGCCGTCGCGGCGCGGACGACGGAGGCGAGGCGGGGGCTCCGCGGGCTCCTGGGGCGGATCGGAGACGCCGCCCGGGCGGCGCACCGGGCCTCGGTCCCCTTCTGAGCCCGACCGCGAGCCGGGAGCCGACCCGGTAGGACCCCGTCCGTGCCGCGGTCAGTGGCGGGAGAGGAACCGGCGGAGGAAGCCGCGGCCTTCTCGAGGTGTGCAGTCGCAGCGCTGGGCGGCGGGCACGTCGGTGAGGACCTGCTCGACGTGCTGCCCGCAGCCGCGGTAGGTGGGTCTGTGGCAGGTCGGGCACTGGACGCGGTGACACATGGTGTCCCTCTCGGATCGGCGGGGCCGGTGGGGTCGTGCCGTCCGAGGGTGGACGACTGCCCTCAGGGTACCCCCGGGGGTATCCTGCGTCGACAAGGGCCGCCGCGGATGCGACAGTGCGATGTCTACATGGCGAGACGGATGGACAAAAGACCGTACATTTGTGGTGAGCTATCGAGTAGGGACGGACAGCCCCCGGCCTGCGGGCCCTGCGGCCCGTCAGCTCGGCCGGTCGCCGGGAGAGACTGCGGGGCCCCCGGGCGTCGCGAGGAGTGAGTAGATGATCGTCACGCAGTACTACCTCGAGTGTCTTTCGCAGGCGTCCTACCTGGTCGGGGACGAGACGACCGGGCAGGCGCTCGTCGTGGACCCGCGCCGTGACGTCGGGGAGTACCTGGCGGACGCGCAGGCCCACGGGCTGACGATCGTCGGGGTCGTCGACACGCACTTCCACGCCGACTTCCTGGCCGGGCACCTCGAGCTCGCCGAGGCCACGGGCGCGTGGATCGGGTTCGGCTCCCGCGCGGAGGCCGACTTCCCGGTGCGCCACCTCGCCGACGGCGAGCGGATCGTCCTGGGTGAGGTGGCCCTCGAGGTGTGGGAGACCCCCGGGCACACCCCGGAGTCGATCAGCCTCCTGGTCTTCGAGCACGCCGCGGACGAGGTCCCCTACGGCGTGCTGACCGGAGACGCGTTGTTCATCGGCGACGTCGGGCGGCCGGACCTGCTCGCCTCCGTCGGCCACACCGCGGACGAGCTGGGCCGGATGCTCTACGCGACGGTCCGCAGGCTGATGACCCTGCCGGACGCCGTCCGTGTCCTCCCCGCCCACGGTGCGGGCTCGGCCTGTGGGAGGAACCTCTCGACCGAGCGGTCCTCGACCATCGGCGACCAGCGGCGGGAGAACTACGCCTGCCGTCCGATGACCGAGGAGGACTTCCTCGCCCTGGTCACCGCCGGTCAGCCCGCGGCGCCCGACTACTTCGGCTACGACGCCCTGCTGAACCGGCGCCCGCACGAGGTGCTCGACCCCGCCCGTCGGGCGCAGCCGCTCGACCTCCCGGAGGTGGTGGCCCTGCAGGAGGCGGGCGCCGTCGTGGTCGACGCGCGGGACCCGCTCGAGTTCGCCGCCTGCCACCTCGCCGGGTCGCTGAACGTGCCCGCCGACGGGCGGTTCGCCGAGACCACCGGCATGGTCGTGCGGCCCGAGGAGCAGATCGTCGTCGTGGCGCCCCAGGACCGCGAGGAGGAGATCGTGGTGCGGCTCGCCCGGATCGGGTTCGACTGCGTCGCGGGCTACCTCCGTGAGCCCGAGGGGGCGTTCCTCGCCGCCCCCGACCGGGTCGAGCGCGCGAGCCGGGTCACCGCGCCGCAGCTCGCGACGGCCCTGGGCGCGTCGGTGCCGCCCGTGCTCGTCGACGTCCGCAACGTCGGCGAGCTCGTCTCGGGCGCGATCCCGGGCGCGCGGCACATTCCGCTCGCCCAGCTGCGGAACCGGCTCGGCGAGATCCCCGCGGACCGTCCCGTCGTGGCCTACTGCGCCGGGGGCTACCGCTCGAGCGTCGCGGCCTCCATGCTGCGCCGCAGTGGTGTCGACGACGTCTCCGACCTGGTCGGGGGCTACGCCGCCTGGGCAGTGTCGGCCCAGCCGGTCGGCTGACCGGCCCGGTCGTCCGATGTCGCTGCTCGCGCTGCTGCCGCCCCTCGGCCTCGGCCTGGTGATGGGGGTCGTCATCGGCGGTTTCGGGGGTGGCGGCGGTGTGCTCACCGTCCCCGCTCTCGTCTACCTGCTCGGGCAGAGCGCCCAGGCCGCGACGACCGGCAGCCTCATCATCGTCGGCATCGCCGCGGCGGCAGGCGGCCTCGGCCGGATCCGCGGGCACGGTGTCGACTGGCGCACCGGGATCGGCCTCGGGGTGGCCGGGATCCCCACCGCCTACCTCGGCAGCCTGCTCAACCATCGCGTGAGCCAGACGGTGCTGCTGCTCGCCTTCGCCGGGCTGACCCTCGTGGCCGCGACGGCGATGCTGCTGAACTCCCGCGGCGAGCCCGCCGCGGTCGAGCCCGTCGAGACCCCCTCGGCCGGGCCCGCCCGGAGCGTGGGCGACACGGTGACGGCCTGCAGGGCCCGGCTGCTGCGGTCGGGGTCCCTGCAGTCGGTGGCCAAGGTGGCCGGGGTCGGGGCGGGGGTGGGGTTCCTGACCGGGTTCCTCGGGGTCGGTGGCGGCTTCCTCATCATCCCCGCGCTGGTCATCGTCCTGCGGATGCCGATGGCGACGGCCGTGGGCACCTCCCTGCTGGTGATCACGCTGAACTCGGTCTCGTCGATGCTCTCCCGTGCCGGTGCCCTGGACGTGGACTGGCGGGTGATCGCGCCGTTCACGATCGCGGCCGTGCTCGGCACCGTGGTCGGCAAGCGGATCGCCGACCGGCTCTCCGGTGAGGTCCTCACCCGGGCCTTCGCGGTCCTGCTGCTCGCCGTGGGGCTCGGGGTCGGCGTGCAGAGCCTGCTGTCCCTCTGACCGGACGGCCCGTCACCGGTCATCGCCGGGCCGGACGCGGCGGTGGAGGGCCGCCACCTGCTCGGCGGTGCCGAGCGCGATCAGCACCATGCCGGGTTGCAGGGTGGTCGCGGAGTCGGGGTTGGCCAGGAACGGGCCGCCGGGACGGCGCAGGGCCGGCAGGAGCGCGCCGGTGGTGCGTCGGATGGCGGTGTCGCCGACGGTGGCGCCTGCGACCGGGGAGTCCGGCGGGACCGAGATCTCCTCGATGCGGTAGTCGAGGCTCTCGTCGTGGGTGACGTCGCCGATCACGTGCGGGTCGTCGATCTCGGCGAGCCGGGACGAGTCGCGGTCGACCACCACGATCCGCCTGCCCGCCCCCCGGAGGTACCGGCGACTCGCCGTCCCGACGCGCCCCCAGCCGCAGACGATGACGTGTCCGCTCAGCCTGCTGAACGTGCGGTCCATCCTGCGCCTCCCCAGGTGGCTGCGGAGATCGCCCTCCATGAACGCCTCCAGCAGGGCGCCGAGCGCGATCAGCGCCGCACGGATGCGCAGAGCCGGTTCACGGCGGCGCCGCGCGCGCGGGAGCCGATGCCGTCCCGCCCCCCGCCCGCCCACCCACCTCCCCAGTGGACTCCCCGCATCCGCCCCCGGGGTCGTGCCGATCGCCCCTTCCGCGGTGGGGCGAACGACCCACCGGAGGACTCGGGCCGCGGAGGGCGTCACCGTGCGGTCAGGTCCTTGAGGAAGCCGGGGATCCGGCCGGTGCCGAAGTCGTAGAAGCGCACCCACGTCGGAGTGATCGCGATCCGGGCCTGCTGGGCGTAGACCTCGCGGCAGTTCCGCACGAACTCCGCGGCGGCCTCGGGGTCCATGCTCTTCCGCGCGGCGGCGACGTACTCGTCCACGAGGCCGTCGACGATCGTCACCCTCGCGGTGCCGCGGACGGAGAGGGCCCGTGCCGAGGTCGGCCCGCCGCTGCCGCCCTCGATGCTCAGGGCGACGGCGGGGCGGTCGGTCAGGACGGCCACCTTGGGTGCGGTGACTGCCGTGGCGACCACGAACTCGTGCCCGGTCCAGAAGTAGCCGACGGGCACGACCCGCGGGGTGCCGTCCTCCATCACGTAGGCGAGGTGTGCGCCCGAGGTCGCGGCGAGCAGCTCCCGTGCGCCCTCGGCGGTGAGCTCTGCGTCGATCTCGTGCTCGTCCATGGGTCCGTCCCCCCTGTTCGGAGCGGCCACGGCGGCCGCTGTCACCGGGGTGACGGAGCCGGGTGCGGATCCTCGACATCCCACCCGGACGGTCAGGGCTCCGGGCACGCGCTGCCGGTGAGCTGATGAGCCCGGCTCACGCGGTGATGCGGTACTGTGCGATCTTGCGGTAGAGGGTCGAGCGAGCCAGGCCCAGGGTCGACGCGGCGGCGGTGCGGTTGCCCCCAGGTCCCGCAGGGCCGTGACGATCGCGTCCCGTTCGGCCTGGTCGACGGGGCGCAGCATGCTCCGCGGTGCGCTCTGGCAGGACTCGGGCAGGTCGCCCACCTCGAGGGTCCCGACCGGGCGGCGGTGCAGGGCGACGTCCAGCGCGGCCCACAGCTCGCGGAGGTTGCCCGGCCAGGTGTGGCGCGCCAGGGTGCGCAGCGCCTCCGGGGAGACCCGGGTGTCGCGACCGGGAGCCAGGTCCGCGAGGGCGTCGGCGACGAGCGACGGGAGGTCGCCGGTGCGGTGGCGCAGCGGCGGCACCGTGACCGAGCGGCGGAACCCGGCGAGCAGCTCGGCGACGGCCGCGCCGCACCGGGTGCCGTCGGCGGCCGTCGCCGCGAGCCGGGCGCCGCGCAGGGCGTCCAGCAGCCCCGACGGCACGTCCGACCACCGGTCGATGTCCCGCAGCAGGACCAACGGCGCCGGTCCGGCTCGGCTGATGCCCGAGACGTCCGTGGTGCCCGGCCCGATCTCGGCGACGCGGTCCGGACCGTGCAGCTCCCGGTCCAGGTCGAGGACCAGCCTGCGGCGGCCGCTCCCGGGCTCGCCGAGGACCAGCAGCGGGGAGCCCACCCGGAGCGCGTCGGCCGCCGCGGTCCAGGCCGCCCGCCAGGTGGGACTGGTGCTCGCGGGCTCCGGGGCCGTCCCGGGGAGCGCGGGAGTGTCGTGCAGCTCCGAGACCACCGCGACCAGCCCGGCGACCGTGCCGCCGACCTCGACGGTGGTGCCCCGCATCCGCACCCGGACGCCGGACGGCAGGTCCAACCGGTCGTCGACGTCCGGCCCGCGCAGCATCCGGTACCGGGCGTGGTCCTGCAGCGCGGCGAGGTCGCCGGGGTCGAGCAGGGCCTGCATCGCGGTGTTCGCCAGCACCATCCGTCTGCCCACCGCGAGCACGGCCCGGCGGGAGCGGGCGTCGACGCGGGTGTAGAGGTCGAACAGCGCCTGCTGTCCGGCGTCGCGGTCGTGCACCAGGGCCTCCTGGATCCGGGCCGCCGCCGAGGTCACCGCGGAGTAGAGGATCGGCGAGGAGTGCTCGGCCCGGCAGCTCACGTCGAGCACGCCCTCGATCCGGCCGGTGAACGGGTCCCGCACCGGGGCGCCCGCACAGGCGTAGGGCTGCAGCGGCTCGACGAAGTGCTCCGCGCCCACCACGTGCACCGGCGCCCCGGCCTCGAGCACGGTGCCGACGCCGTTCGTGCCGACCGCGCCCTCGTCGTAGCCGAAACCCTCGGCGAAGCGGTTGGCGTCCGCGGCCCGCCCGATCTCCACGGTCGTGTCCCTCCGGACGAGCAGCCGGGCGCGGTCGTCGGTGAGCACCACGCACACCGGGATGCCCGCGATCTGCTCGGCCAGCTGCTCGATCACCGGCCGGGCGCAGCGGACCAGCCGGGAGTCGACGTCCAGGTCCGCATGGCGCCGGGCCACGATCTCGGCGGGATCGACGCCGCGGGCGAGGCTGCGCCGCCACGACGCGGCGACCTGGACCGGGATGCCGGGCAGCTCGGCGTCGGGGCGGTCGTGGAGCCGGGCGAGCGCCGAGGTGAGGAGCCTGCGCCGAGCGAGCACGTCACCCACTGACCGCCACCTCTCTGTGCGCCTGCTCACATCATGCGTCACCGGTCAAGTCGACGACCGTCCGAAGTTGGGACGGTCCCGCGCGGGCCGCGCGTCCTACCGTCGGCGCATCCGGTCACCGTCGACCCGCAGGAGAGCGCCCATGACCCGTGCCGAGATCGAGCACGTCGACGTCCTGATCATCGGGGCCGGGGTCTCCGGCCTCGGTACCGCGCACCATCTGCGAGCGGAGTTCCCGGAGCGCTCCCTGCTGGTCCTGGAGGCGCAGGACGACCGCGGTGGCACGTGGTGGACCCACCGCTTCCCGGGCGCCCGCTCGGACTCCGACCTGTTCACCTACGGCTACCGGCACAAGCCCTGGCGCGGCCCGTCCATCGCCGCGGGCGGCGCGATCCTCGAGTACCTCGACGAGGTCATCGAGGAGGACGACCTCGCCGACCGGATCCGCTACCACCACCGCGTGACCGGCCTGGACTGGTCCTCCGAGGACGCGCGGTGGACCGCCGAGGTCCTGCGGACCGACACCGGCGAGCAGCTGCGGGTGACCGCGGACTTCCTCTGGATGTGCCAGGGCTACTACAACCACGAGGACCCCTACACACCCGAGTGGCCCGGCACCGAGCGGTTCGAGGGCACGATCGTGCACCCCCAGACCTGGCCCGCGGACCTCGACCACGCGGGCAAGCGGGTGGTGGTCATCGGGTCCGGCTCGACGGCCGCGACCGTGGTGCCCGCGATGGCGACGACCGCCGAGCACGTCACGATGCTGCAGCGCTCGCCGTCGTACTGGTTCCCGGCGCCGACGGTGCACGCGCTCGCCGAGAGCCTGGCCCCGCTGGACCTGCCCGCGGACTGGACGCACGAGATCCTCCGCCGCCAGTACATCCAGGAGGTCGGCTGGCTGGCCGAGACGGGCCACCACGATCCCGACCAGCTGCACGAGTTCCTGATCGAGACGATCCGGCCGCTGCTGCCCGAGGGCACCGACATCGACGAGCACTTCATGCCGAGCTACCGGCCCTGGCAGCAGCGGATCGCGTTCGTGCCGGACGGCGACCTCTTCGCGGCCATGCGCGAGGGGAAGGTCTCGATCGTCACCGACACCATCGACGAGTTCACCGAGAAGGGCGTGCAGGTCTCCTCCGGCGAGGTGCTCGAGGCCGACATCGTGGTGACCGCGACCGGGTTCAACCTGTCCCCGTTCGGCGACATCCCCTTCCGGCTCGACGGTGCGGCCGTCGACTTCGCCGACCACGTCACCTGGCGCGGGATCATGATCGAGGGCGTGCCGAACATGGCCTACTCCTTCGGCTACTTCCGGCACAGCTGGACGTTGCGCGTCGACCTGGTCAACGACGTCGTCGGACGGATCCTGGCGCGGATGGACGACCGCGGGACGACCGTCGTCGTGCCGACGCTGCGCCCCGAGGACGCGGACATGCCGCGGCTGCCCTGGAGCGACCCGGAGAACTTCAACCCCGGCTACGTCATGCGCTCGCAGGACCGGATGTTCCGCCAGGGCGACCGGGACCCGTGGACCCACATGCACGAACACGCGCACGAGCAGGTCGCCCTCCCCAAGGCCGACCTCGACGACGGCCTCCAGTACCGCTGACCCCAGGAGAGACAGTGCCCCAGATCCCCGTCCGTACCGGAGTCACGCTGAACTACGAGATCAGTGGCGGCGGCGAGCCGCTGCTGCTGGTCATGGGCACCTCCGGCGCGATCCCACTGTGGGGCGAGATGATCACCCGTCTCGCCGCCACCCACCAGGTCATCGCCTTCGACAACCGCGGGCTCGGCGGCAGTGAGCGCGGCACCGGCCCGATCACCGTCGCCTCGCTCGCCGAGGACGCCTCCGCGCTGTTGGAGGCGCTCGAGATCCCCCGTGCGCACGTCCTGGGCTGGTCGCTCGGCTCGGCCGTGGCACAGGAGCTCGCCCTGGCCCATCCCGACCAGGTCGCCTCCGCGCTGATGTACGCCACGTGGGGCCGGTGCGACGGCTTCCAGCGCGCGGTGCTCAGCGCGCTGCGGCTGCCCTACGTCCACCGCGACATGGAGTCCGCGCTGGGCACCGCGGGGATCGCGTTCTCCCCGGAGGGGCTGGACAACCCGGCCTTCGGCGAGCTGCTCGCGCCGATGCTGCCCGCGTTCCCGCAGAACGAGGAGCAGATGCAGGTCACCGTCGAGCAGTGGGACGCCGACCTGGCGCACGACTCGCTGGACCGGCTCGGCGCGATCACCGCCCCGACCCTCGTCGTCGTCGGGGAGCAGGACCTGCTGACCCCGCAGTGGCAGGCGAAGAAGGTGGCCGACGCGATCCCGGGGGCCCGCTACGAGCTCGTGCCAGGGCCGGGATCGAGCCACTGCATGCACCTGGAGCGCCCGGACGACCTGACGAAGATCCTCAACGGGTTCCTCGGGGAGCACTCGATGACCCACTAGGACCCGCCGGTGGCTGCGGGTGCGCGGACCCCGCCCGGTCACGTCGACGGCGGGGCGCGCACCACCCGCTGAGTGATGGGCGCCACATCGTGTCACGTCGCGTGGGGCGGCGGTGTCCCGAGGGCATGACTGAGAAGAGCAAGGTCGTCGTCCTCGGCGGGGGTTACGCGGGCACCCTCGCCGCCTCCCACCTGCGGACCGACGCGGACACCGACGTCACCCTGGTCAACCCGCGGCCCGAGTTCGTCCAGCGGATCCGGCTGCACCAGCTCGTCGCGGGCACCGGCGAGGCGGCGCTCGGCTATGACGGGCTGCTCGCCGAGGGCGTCCGGCTCGTGGTCGACGAGGCCGCGCGCATCGACGTGCCCGGCCGCCGGGTCGAGCTCGCGTCCGGCGCGGTGCTCGACTACGACTACCTGGTCTACGCGGTCGGCAGCCGGGGCGCAGTCCCGCCCGCCCACGCGTACCCGATCGCCGAGGTGGAGCACGCCCGCCTGCTGCGCGCCGCGCTCGTCGACCTGCCCGCGGACGCCCCGGTGACCGTCGTCGGAGGTGGCCTGACCGGGATCGAGACCGCCGCGGAGCTCGCGGAGCAGGGCCGGTCGGTCGCGCTGGTGACCGGCGGGACCCTGGCGCCGAGCCTCTCGGAGAAGGGCAGGCGGTCGATCGCGGCCACCCTGGCGGGGCTGGGGGTCACCGTGCTCGACGACGTCGTCACCGAGGTGCGCGAGGGCGCCGTCGTGCTCGGCGCGGGCGAGCGGCCCAGCGCCGTCACCGTCTGGACGGCGGGCTTCGCGGTGCCCGACCTCGCCGCGCGCAGCGGCCTGCGGACCGACGAGGTCGGCAGGCTGGTCACCGACGACACCCTGACCAGCATCGACGACGACCGGATCGTCGCCGCGGGGGATGCGGCGGCGCCGTCGGGCCGGGCACTGCGGATGAGCTGCCAGGCCGCCCAGCCGATGGGTCTGCAGGCGGCGCGCACCGTGCTGAGCCGGATCGCGGGCACCGAGCCGCGGGCGCTGGACCCGCGGTTCGTCGGGTCGTGCGTGAGCGTGGGCAGGCACGCGGGCACCGTGCAGGTGGCGCGCAAGGACGACACCCCGCTGGACGTGGTGGTCGGCGGCAGACTGGGGGCGCGGATCAAGGAGCTGGTCTGCCGGAGCACGATGATGTCGATCCGCGGCGAGGCGCGCCGCCCCGGGTCGGTCGCGCGGCTGCTCGGCAGCGGGAGGCCCGCGCGCGAGGAGGTGTCGTGACCCACGCCGAACGGTTCACCGCGCTGCGCCCGCTGCTGTTCACGATCGCCTACGAGATCCTCGGCTCGGCGACGGAGGCGGACGACGTGCTGCAGGAGAGCTGGCTGCGCTGGGCCGCGGTGGACCTGGACACGGTCCGGGAGCCGAAGTCCTACCTCGCCCAGATCGTCACCCGGCAGGCGCTCAACGCGCTGCGGGCGAGCGCTCGTCGGCGGGAGGAGTACGTCGGGCCGTGGCTGCCCGAGCCCCTGCTGCTCGACGAGCACGACGGCGCCGCGGACGCCCTGCTCACCGAGTCCGTCTCCATGGCCATGCTGGTGGTGCTGGAGACCCTGAGCCCGGACGAGCGCGCGGTGTTCGTGCTGCGCGAGGTCTTCGGCTTCGAGTACGACGAGATCGCCGGGGCGGTGGGCAAGCCGGTCCCGACCGTCCGGCAGGTGGCGCACCGGGCGCGCGAGCACGTCCGCGCCCGGCGCAAGCGGTTCGAACCGGTGGCGGGGGCCGCGGAGGTCACCGAGCGGTTCCTCGCCGCGGCGTCCACGGGGGACGTGGACGGGCTGCTCGCCCTGCTGGCCCCGGAGGTCGTCTGGACCGCGGAC
Organism: Pseudonocardia xishanensis; assembly: GCF_039541715.1. Classification (NCBI taxonomy): domain Bacteria; kingdom Bacillati; phylum Actinomycetota; class Actinomycetes; order Pseudonocardiales; family Pseudonocardiaceae; genus Pseudonocardia; species Pseudonocardia xishanensis. Next base: position 187,312 of record NZ_BAABGT010000027.1, on the reverse strand, counting down.
GGCGGGGGCAAGGCCAGCGCCGCACGCCGCCCGGTCGTCGGCCCGGACAAGGTGGCGAAGATCCTCGCCGGCCTCTTCCGGCTCGGCGACACCCTGCCCGACCTGCGGGTGGACGTCTCCGCCTACAACGGGGCGCCCGCCATCGTGATCCACATCGGTGAGCACCTCGAGGGGATCTTCCTGCTGGAGGTCGACGGCGGCCTGATCACCCACCTCTACGCGATCCGCAACCCGGACAAGCTGGCCGCGGTCACGGTGCCGCGGACCATCGGGCGGGCATAGAGGACGGATTCCGACCGCTATGGCCGGAATGCTGCAGCGGTGACCGTCGCTACCGTTCCGGGCATGATCCTCGGCCGCCGCGCGCTCAACCGGGCCTCCCTCGCGCGGCAGTTCCTGCTGGCGCGGGCGGAGGTGCCGGTCGTCGAGGCCGTCCGGCACCTCGGCGGGGTGCAGGCGCAGGAGCCGCAGGAGCCCTTCGTCGGCCTGTGGTCGCGGCTGCGGGGCTTCGACCCGCACGAGCTGTCCGCGCTGCTCCTGGCGAAGGAGCTGGTCCGGACCGTCCTCATGCGCCGGACGGTGCACCTGCTCACCGCGGCGGACGCGCTGGCCTGGCGCACCCGGCACGAGGCGATGCTGCGACAGCGGCTGCTCGGGGTGTACCGGCCCGAGCTGGGCGGACTGGATCTCGACGAGGTCGCGGTGGCCGCCGCGGAGCTGATGGCGGACGGCGAGCCGCGCACCATGCCGGAGCTCGGCAGGCTACTCGCCCAACGCTGGCCCGAGACCGGGTTCCGGCCGCTCGGCGAGGCGGCGGTCGCGGCCCTGGTGCCGATGGTGCAGCTGCCGCCGCGGGGGCTCTGGAACCAGGCGGGCGGCGCGCGCAACCTGCCGATGGCCGCGTGGCTCGGCCGACCGGCGGACCCGCCCGCGCCCGAGGGGAGCGATCCCGTGGGCGAGGCGCTGGTCCGGCGCTACCTGGCGGCCTACGGCCCGGCGGCGAGCGCCGACCTGCGGGCCTGGTGCGGGCTCACCGGGCTGCCCGCCGCCGTGGCCGCGGTGCGCCCGGAGCTGGTCTCCTTCCGGGACGAGCGCGGCCGCGAGCTGCTCGACCTCCCCGACGCCCCGCGCCCCGACCCCGACACCCCCGCGCCGGTCCGCTTCCTCGCGGCCTTCGACAACGCGATCCTCGGCTACGACGACCGCACCCGGATCGTCGACGACGCCCACCGCGGCCTGTCGGTGAACGGGGAGCGCGCCGTGCTGCTCGACGGCCGGGTCGCCGCACTGTGGACCGTCGCCGACGGCACGGTCGTGGTCACCCCGCTGCGCCGTTTCACCCGGGCCGACCGCGCGGAGGTGGGGGAGGAGGCACGGGAGGTCGCCCGGTTCCTCTCGGAGGGCGCCCACACCCGCGTCCGGATCGCGGCGTCCCCCTAGCGGCGTGGATCATGGGCTCCCCCGGCCAGCGGTCGCGCCGCGCGCCCGGATCGACGATATTCGGGGGATGGCGGACGACACGGGCTACTACAGCATCCGGTTCGGAGCAGACCCCGTCCAGCTCGCCTTCTTCCGTGCCGGCCTGGACCGCTGGCTGCACGGGTTGGCGTGGCCGGAGGAGGCCAGGGTCGACGCCATCCTGGCGGTGAGCGAGGCCTGCACGAACGCCGTCAAGCACGCCTACGCGGGTGCGGTGCCGGGGGACGTGGAGGTCGTCGGGCGGCTCGTGGCGGGCCCGTCGAGCAGGCAGGTCGTGGTCACCGTGCGGGACGAGGGCGTCTGGCGCCCGGACCAGGGTGCGACCGGCTACGGGATGAGCGTGATGAAGGGGTGCATGGACAAGGTGTCCATCCACCGGGACGACTCCGGCACCACGGTCACGCTGGTCAGCGCGTCCGTCCCGCTGCCGGGCGCGGCGGCCGAGGGGTACGCCGCGGCCGAGTAGCGCCTCAGCTCGGCGGCAGCCGCCACACGTCGCAGCCGTCGACGGCCGCGCTGCGGACCTGCTCGGCGTTGCCGTCGAGCCACTCGGTGAGCGGGGCGATCTGGCCCGGCACCGGGTTGACGAACCAGCGGGCGCCCTGGGCGCGGTCGGTCTCGAGCGCGGCGGGCGTGTACTGGTCCGCGGCGAGCACCCAGCCGTACCGGTCCGCCCGGTAGAGCACCACGGGCTCCTGGAAGTTGTTGGCGACGCCGTCCATCGTCGTCCGGCTGTCCGTGCCGACGACGACCAGGTCCTCCGGTGCGGACACGGCCGCGAGCTGCGCGGCGCAGGTGCCGAGCACGCCGGCGTCCGGGTCGAAGGACTGCCGGAGGACGTTCACCGACTGGGCGCCCAGCGCGAGCACCGTGAGCACGCCGAGCAGCCCCAGCAGCGCCCCGCCGACCCGGACCCGCCTGCGCAGCAGCCGCTGGGCCGCCACGACGCCGATGCCGACCGCGGTCGCGGCGTAGGGCAGCGAGTACACGTGGTACTGGATGCCCAGGTCGGACGCGGTGTAGCGGCCGAGCAGCACGTAGTAGAAGGCGAGCGCGAGGGCTCCGGCCAGCAGGAACGGGGCCGCCAGTGCGCCGCGCCGGTGCCGCCACAGCCAGATCGCGCCGAGCAGCGCGAACGGCAGCCCGACCACGCCGTAGAGGAACAGCGCCTCCGTGCGCAGGTTGCCGAGGTAGAGATCCGGGCTGGTCAGCATGTCCCACGTGGCGAACTTCGAGTCCCCGCCGGACAGCACGCCGAAGGTGTTGCCGTAGGTCTCGTGCAGTCCCGCCGCGTAGCGCATCCAGAGCACCGGCAGGACGAGCGAGGCGAGCAGGGCGAGGTAGAGGCTCGGCCTGCGCAGCCGTCGTCGGGCGCCGAACAGGACCCACAGCCCCAGCACCAGCCCGACGTGCAGCGATGTCGGCTTCGCCAGCCCGGCGAGGGAGATCGCGGCCGCGGTGGCGACCAGCCAGCGCCCGCGGTCCTCCTGCAGCCAGCGGCAGAAGAACAGCAGGGTGAGCATCGTGAAGGCGAGGACCGTGGCCTCGGGCATGAACGCGGTGCCCCACCGCATGAACGCAGGCGACACGGCCCAGGCGATCAGCGCCCACCGGGCGGCGGTGGGCGGCAGGAGCCGCTTCGCCAGGTTCCAGAACGCCCAGGTCGCGAGCAGCATGAACGCCAGCGACACGAGCCTGCCGAGGAACTCGTGCTCGCCGAACAGCGTGTACAGGACCCCGGTCAGCCACGGCATGATCGGCAGCTCGGACTCGACGTAGCCGGGTCCGCTGCCACCCCAGTTGATCTGGGGGAGGAACAGGTTGAGCCCGTGCTCGGCGTAGTTGCGGGCCATCGAGGCCGTGTCGGACTGGCGCCAGATGTCGCCGGGGTAGGTCAGCGGCCCGAACGCGCGGACCACCGACAGGACCGTCATGACGCCGAGGACGAGGAGGGCGACCCGTCCGAGCCAGTCGGGGCGGGTCCGGACGGGGGGTGGGGTCACCACCCCGCGGGCGATCACGTGCTGCACCCGACCCACTGTCCACGCGCGCGCTGTGACCACCCTGAGGACGCACGGGTGCCCCGTCCGATCACTCCCTGTGGGTGATCACCGTGTGGGTGCTCCAACGGTCGGCACCGGCCGGCGTCACCGATCGGCGTCGGGTCGATCGCGTCGTCCACGGGGTCCACCACGCCGTCGAACGGCGGCAGCTCGGTCCCAGGCGACGGGCAGGGCGTCCAGGCCCCCGGTCAGCAGGTCCGCGCGCAGCCGCAGGTCCTCCGCGGGAACGTCCAGGCGCAGTGCCGGGAAGCGGGCGGGCAGCGCGGTGAACACGGCCTGCAGCTCGACGCGGGCCAGGCTCGCGCCGATGCAGAACCGCGGTCCGTAGCCGAACGTCAGGTGCGCGCGGCCGTCCGCGCGGTCGGGGTCGAAGGTCTCCGGGGCGGTGAACGCCCGGGGGTCCCGGTTCGCGGCGGCAGGCGCCAGCACGACGCAGTCCCCGGCCCGGAGGGTCACGCCCGCGATCTCGACGTCCGTGTGCGCGTACCGCGGCAACCCGCTGCCGCCCGGTGCCGCCACCCGCAGGATCTCCTCCACCGTGGCCGGGACGCGGTCGGGGTCGGCGGCGAGGTCGGTCCAGCGCGCGGGATCGTGCAGCAGCAGCACCGTGCCGACGTCGATGCGCGTCACCGTGGTCTCGTGGCCCGCGAACAGCACGGCCGCGGCGAGTCCGGCGCTGCGCCAGTCGTGCTCCGGGCCCGCGGCGGCGAGATCGGTCAGCACGTCCTCGCCGGGCTCCGCGCGCTTGCGCTCGACGAGCCCCTTCACGTACTCGACCAGCGCGTACAGCGCCCGCTGCGAGGCCTGCGGATCGTCGAGCCGCCCGGCGCCCTCGGACCACGCGCGGAACCGGTCGCGGTCGGCGTACGGGACGCCGAGGAGCTCGCAGATCACCAGGATCGGGATCGGCAGGGACACCAGCTCGTGCAGGTCGGCGGGGCTGCCGTGGGCGGCGAGCCGGTCCAGCGCCGCCGTCACCAGCTCGTCGACGTGGGCGCGGAGCCGGTTCATCCGGCGCGCGGAGAACGCGGGGGCGAGCAGCGTCCGCATGGTCGCGTGCTGCTCCTGCTCGGTCTCCGGGTCGCCCATCGGGCCGCCGAGCAGCGCGGCGCCGGAGAGCCGGGCGGCGTGGGCCGGATCGGGGTGCGACCGGCCGAGCCGGGGATCGGCGAACAGCGCGCGGCACTCGGCGTGCCCCGTCACCAGCCAGGCGGGGTCGCCGGTGGCGGTCCGGACGGCGGTGACCGGGGCACGGGAGCGCAGCTGCGCGTACAGCGGGGCGATGTCGAGCACCCCGGGGCGGTCGAAGGGCAGCTGCGGGAGCGTGGTCGTCATGCGTCCTCCTCGGGCCGTCCCCCGATGATGCGCCCCGCGCCGCGCTCGTGTCGCGCCCGCCGGGGCGGCGGGGCAGGGTGGGGCGGTGCGTCCGCTCATCGTGTCCGCGGTGCTCGCCGACCCCGTGCAGTCCGCGCTGGACGCGCTGCGCGCCCGCCACTTCCCGCCCGAGCGGAACCATCTCGGCGCCCACGTAACGGTCTTCCACGCCCTCCCCGGGGAGCGCGAGGCGGAGGTCGACGCCGAGCTCGCCGTGGCGGTGCGGCGGGATCCGCCGGTCGCGGTCGTGGGGCCGCGGCGTGGCGCTGCGGGTCGCTGCGCCGGACGTCCTGACCTGGCGGGCCGCCGCCGCCGGACGGTGGGACGAGTGGCTGACCGCGCAGGACCGCGGCAAGCGGGAGCTGCACGTGACGGTGCAGAACAAGGTCACCCCGGAGGCGGCCCGCGGGCTGCTCCGCGACCTCGAGGGGCGTCCGGAGGAGACCACCCGGGTCGTGGCGCTGGCCCTGTGGCGCTACGACGGCGGACCCTGGATCCCGGTCCGCACCCATCCCTACTCCGGCGTGGCCCCCGAGGTGGGCGCCGGCGTTCCGGTCGACACCGGGGACACGGGGTCGGCGGGGGCCATCGCGGCCGCCACCCCCATCACCGCGGTCAACCCGACGACGGCCGCCGCCACCGACGCCCCCACGACCACGACGGGACGCCGGGCGCGCCGGGGCTGAGGCCCGCGCTGCCCGGGGACCACCAGCGGCGTGGACCGGCTCACCTGCCCGGTCGCCGTCCCCCGCCCGGCGGGCGCGGGTGCCGCGAACCGCTCGGTCTCGGGCTCCGCCCGCGGCACCGGGACGACGGCACGGAACCGGTCCGTCGCGGGTTCCGGCGGGTACGGGATCGGGTGCCTGCCCGGGCTGGCACGGTCCGGGAGCGGACGCGACGACATGACCATCTCCGATGCGTGGGGAGCGCGAGACATCGGGTAAGTCGACGACGACCACCCAGCGTTACGTTCCTCACCTGAACGGACGAGGCTCGGGGCGTCCGTTCCGGCTCAGACGGTCACTTCGCGCTCGGCGGCCAGGACCTCGTCGCCGTAGAGGTCCTGCACCCAGTTGTCCTGGTAGACGGTGTCCAGGTAGCGCTCGCCGAGATCCGGTGCGATGGCCACCGCGACGGTTCCGGGCGCGGCGTTCGCCGCCAGCCACCGGCTCGCGCCCGCGACCACGGTGCCCGTGGACCCGCCGAACAGGAAGCCGCGCCGCGCCATCCGCCTGCAGGACCGCACGGTGTCCGCCTCCTCGACCAGCACCACGTCGTCGATCAGCCGTCGGTCGAGGAACGCGGGCGGCACACCGGACCCGAGGCCGGGGATCATCCGCCTGCCGGGCGCGTCGCCGAAGGTCACCGAGCCCGCGCTGTCCACCGCGACGACCCGCACGGACCGGTGCCACTCGTGGAAGAACCGCGCGCACCCCATCAGCGTGCCGGTGGTGCCCGCGCCGACGAACAGCACGTCCAGCCGCGGGAAGGCCCCGGCGATCTCGGGGGCGGTGCGGGTGAGGTGGGCGCGCCAGTTGTCGGCGTTGCCGTACTGGTTGAGCCAGACGTAGCGCGGGTCCGCGGCGCACAGGTCGCGGACGTACGCGAGCCGCGTGCCGAGCAGCCCCTCCCGGGGGTGCGGCTCGGTGACCACGTGCACCCGGGCGCCGAGCGCCTCCATCATCCGGCGGGTCGCGAGGTTGCACCGCGAGTCGGTCACGCAGACGAACCCGAGCCCCCGGCTGGCGGCCAGCACGCTCAGGGCCACCCCGAGATTGCCCGACGACGACTCGACGAGCACGGAGTCGGGCCCGATGGCGCCCGCTCGCTCGGCGGCCTCCACCATCTCGGTGGCGGCCTTGAGCTTGATCGAGCCCGCGAAGTTGAAGCCCTCGCACTTGAGGAACAGCGGCTGGCCGACGATGGGCGCGAGGTCGACGTACAGGGCGTCCTCGTTGTAGTCCTGGGGTCGGGTGATGACGGGCACGATGCCCTCCTTCGAGGATGGAGCTCCAGCTGCGTCAACCGTGACGGCGCAGCTCGTGGAAGAAGCCGTCGACGACGTGCAGCCCGCCTGCGCGGGCCACCTCCCCGTGGACGTGGCGGCCGACCGCGAGGTCGAGGACCCCGAGGCCGAACGGTGAGAAGACGACGGGCCGGTCCGCGGCGACCCGCACCCGCCCGGTCAGCACGTCGGCGAGGGTCCCGGCGAGGAACCCCCGGCCGCCCGTGAGCTGCTCGGTGAGGTGCGGCGAGGTCTCCGCCTTGAGGCAGTGCTCGACGTCGTCGACGATGTTGGTCGCGGTCAGGAGCACCTCCGGGGCCAGATCGCGCAGCGAGACGTGCAGGACCACGGGGGAGTGCGCGAACCACTCCGGGGCGTGGACGTGCGGGCGCGGCGCGACCGTGGCGAACACGATCAGGTCGCTCTCGCGGAGCAGGGTCTCGGCCCCGTCGTGCACCCGCACCCGTTCCCCGACGCGGTCCAGGTGGTCCCGGAAGCCCGCCGCACTCTCCGGGGCCAGGTCGTGCACCCCGACCTCGTCGAACTCCCAGCCGGTCCCGACGAGGTAGCGGTGCACGTACCGGGCGATCAGGCCGGTCCCCACGATCCCCAGCCGCCGGGGACGCGCGCGGTCGCGGCTCAGCGCGTCGGCGGCCAGCGCGGCCGACGCCGCGGTCCGGGCGGCGCTGACGATGGAGCTCTCGAGCACCGCGAACGGGTAGCCGGTGGCGTGGTCGTTGAGGATCAGCACCGCGGAGGCGCGGGGGAACCCGGCCTGCACGTTCTCCGGGAAGCTCGAGATCCACTTCAGGCCGTCGACGGGCGCCGGGCCGCCCAGCGACGCGGGCAGCGCGATGATCCGTGAGCTCGGCCGGTCCGGGAACCGCAGGAAGTACGACGGCGGGTTCACCGTCTCGCCCTCGGCGTGCAGCAGGTAGGTCCGCTCGACGAGGTCGACGACCTCCCGTTCCCGGCCCGCGAGCACGGCGTGGACCTGGGCGCCCGAGATCACGGCGAAGTCCGGGACCCGCGGTGGTGCCGCCACCGGCAGCGGCTGGGTCGCGGTCACGCCGCCCCACCTCGCAGGCAGTCGGTCAGCCGGACCGGGTCCGCCAGCCCGACGACGACCTCCCGCGGTCCGGTGTAGGCCTCGCGGCTGTGTGCGGAGCGGACGTTGTCGACCAACAGCAGGTCACCGGCCTCCCACGGCTCGGTCACCGTGTGTCGGGTGTAGACCTCGCCGATCGCGGCCACGACCTCCTCACCGATCTCGGCGCCGTCGCCGAACCGGGTGGCGAAGGGCAGCCCGTCGGCCCCGTAGCAGTCCACGAGGAACTCCCGGACGTCCGGATCCATCGTCCACTCGGAGAGGAACGCGATCTGGTTGAACCAGACCCGCACCCCGGTCACCGGGTGCCGGACGACCGCGGGCCTGCGCTGCCGGGTGCGCAGCCCCTCCGGGTGCCAGTCGGTCTCGATCCCGGCCGTGCGGCAGAAGGCGTCGACCGCCGCGGGGTCGTCGGTGCCGAACGCCTGCTGCCAGCTCGCGCCGATCTCCGCGGAGTAGCTGCGGTGCAGGGCCCAGCCCACGCGCTCGGCGCGCGCGACGAGGTCCGCGGGCAGGTCGGCCAGCACCGCGGCGCCGTCCGCCACCCCGGTGGTGCCGCCGGTCTCCGGCGGGGTGAGGCAGGCGAAGGCCAACAGCCCGGGGAACTCGACGGCGTAGCTCAGCTCGTGGTGCGCGCACATCTGCTGGGCGGCGGGCCAGACCGTGGCCGAGTGCACCCCCGGGACCAGCGGTGTCCTCGGGGCGAACGCCTCCCGCTCCTCGGCGGGCCGGGTGGCGACCGACGGCAGCAGCGCGGCCAGATCGGTCGGGGACGCCACGCCGAGCCCGCGGACGAGCACGCCGCCGTGCTCGCGCAGCGCCGCGTGGATGCCGTGCGCGGCCCACGCGAACCAGCCGCGGGGATCGGCCGCGTCGGCCCGCAGCGTCGGTGGGCGGCCGTCGCGCAGGTCGGGGACGGGCAGGGTCGGTGCACTCATCGGCTCTCCTCGGGTGCGGTCGTCGGGACTCGGGTGGCGAGCAGGGCGGCGAGGTCGGCGAGCACGGGCCGCTCGACGACCTCGGCGAGGGTGACGGCGCGACCCAGCGCCAGCACCACCTTCACGGCGGCCAGCGAGGACCCGCCGAGCTCCGCGAAGTCGGCGGACCGGCCGATGCCCTCGACGGGCACGCCCAGCTGGTCCGCCCAGGCCCGGGCGACGGCGCGTTCGGCCGCCGTGCGGGTCGGGTCCACCGGCCCCGCGTGGTCCTCGGCGAGCGCGGTCAACGCCCGCCGGTCGATCTTGCTGTTGGCGGTGAGCGGGAGGGCGTCCCGCCAGTGGAAGGCGGTCGGGACCATGTACCACGGCAGCCGCTCGCCCAGCCGCGCGGCGAGCTCCGCGGCGGGCACCGGATCGGGACCGCTGAGGAACGCGACGAGCCGGGTCCCGCCCGGCACGACCACGGCACCGTCACGCACCCCCGGCACGGCCAGCAGCGCGTTCTCGATCTCGCCGATCTCGATCCGGAAACCGGACACCTTGACCTGGGTGTCCTTGCGGCCCAAGAACTCCAGCGTGCCGTCCGGTCGCCACCGGCCGTGGTCGCCCGCGCGGTAGCGGCGCGTCCCGGGGTGCGCCGGATCGGGCACGAAGGCGGCGCGGGTGCGTTCCGGGTCGCCGATGTACCCGCGGCCCACGCAGACCCCGGAGAACACGATCTCGCCCGGGGCGCCCAGCGGGACCGGGTCCCCCCGGTCGTCGACGACCGTGATGCCCACGTTCGCGATCGGGCGGCCCAGCGGGACGCGGGGGCCCTCGGGCGCGGCATCCATGACGTGGTGGTTGGTGTCGTCGCTGGTCTCGGTGAGGCCGTAGGCGTTGACCAGCCGGACGCCGGGCCCGGTGGTGAACCACCGCTGGGCCAGCTCGGCCTTGAGCGCCTCACCGGTCGCCGACACGCACCGCAGGTCCGGCAGCGCTCGCGGCTCGGCGTCCAGGCAGGTCAGCACGGCCTCCAGGTAGGAGGGCACGAGCTGGGCGACCTCCACGCGGCCCGCGACGAGCCGGTCGAGGAAGCGCGGCACCTCCAGGATCTCGGCCTGCTCGACGATCAGCGTCCGCCCTCCGGCGACCCAGGGCGCCACGAGCTGCCACAGCGAGATGTCGAAACACTGCGGCGCGGTCTGCGCCACCACCGTGCCCTCGGTGATCCCCAGGTCGCCGATCTTGGCGAGGACGTGGTTGAGCATCCCGGCGTGCTCGCACATCGCGCCCTTCGGCTCGCCGGTGGAGCCGGAGGTGAAGTAGACGTACGCGAGCCGATCCGGCCCGACCGGCACGCAGGTCGGGACGTCGGGGTGGTCCTCGGCGTAGGCGCTCCCGATCGGCACCGACTCGACCCCGGCGGGCAGCGTGCCGTCGACCGCCCCGACCAGCGCGAGCCTGCAGCCCGCCCGCCGGAGCATCCGGGCGATCCGGTCGGCCGGGAAGTGCGGCTCGACGGGCAGGTAGGCGCCGCCCGCCCGGAAGACGGCGAGCACGGCCGCAGCCCAGTCCAGGTCCCGCTCGGTCACGACCGCCACCACGTCCTCGGGCCCGAGCCCGCGGGCCAGCAGCGCCCTGGCCAACCGGTCCGCCCGTTCCAGCAGCTCGGCGTAGGTCCAGCTGGTGTCACCGCAGGTGACGGCGACGGCGTCGGGCCGCCTGCGGGCCCGGTCGGCGACCAGCTGGTGCACCCGGCGGTCCGGGAGGGTGCGGGCGGGGCCGTGGAACGCGGTGCGTTGCAGGAGCAGCTCGTCCGCGGACACCAGTGAGCCGGGCACGGCGTCGGGATCCGCGGCGATCAGACCCAGCGCCGTGACGTGGTAGTCGGCGATCCGGGCGGCGGCACCGGCGTCGAGGGCCTCAGTACGGTACGCGACGCGCAGGGTGTCACCCCGTACCGACACCCGCAGGACCTCGTCGCCCGCCGGGCCGTCGCCGACCACGGCCTCGACCGCGCCCTCCGCCGCCGGGGTCGCGCGCTCCAGGGCGGCGGCGGCCGCGGCGTGCACGTCCCGCCAGGTCCCTCCGGTGGTGATCGCGCACGGACGGGGGCCCTCGGGTGTCGACACCGCCGTCACGACAGCCCGCTCGCCGGACAGGGCGGCGAGGACCACGGCGTGGGCCGCGAGCAGCGTCGCGTCGTCCGGGGCGGGCCCGCGGAGCGGGGCCTCGCACACCCCGCGCCCCGGTGTCGGGTGCAGGGTCCAGCGCGGGACGGCCGTGGCGACGCCGTCCGGCGCGCGGGTCGGCGCACTCATCGGGGGCTCCTCTCGGGTCGGGCCGGGTTGCCCTCCCACCCCGCCGCGGCGGGGACCTCCTCGCCCTTCATCAGGAACGTGGCGGCCGCGAGTTCCGCCCCGTCCCCGACCTGGACGCCGTAGTGCACGAACGCGCCCGGCCCGAGCGTCGCCCGGGCGCCGATCGCGCTGCGGTCGGACTTGAACGACCCGTCCTCCTGGGAGTGGCACTGGACCACGGAGCCCGCGTTGAGCGTCGCCTCGTCGCCGACGGACACCAGGGTGTGCTCGGGCATCATGCAGCCGTCGTCGAAGACCCGGCGGCCGATCCGCACCCCCAGCGCGCGGGACAGCACGTTCTTGAACGGCGTGCCTGCCAGGATCCGCTCGACGCCCGGGATCGCGCACTTCCAGAACCGCTCGTGCCACCAGAAGTACGGGTCGTAGATGGACACCTGGCGGGGTCGCATCCGACGGAAGCCTGCGACGGCGCGTTCGACGAAGGTGAACCAGACCAGGCTGAACAGCAGCGACGCGAGCATCTCCGCGGCCACCGTCCACACCCCGCCGCTGCGGTACAGGTCGGCCGCGGCCAGGGCGAGCAGCGCCAGGCCGACCAGGTGCAGCCAGCGGACGGTCAGGAACACGCCCATCGAGCGCAGGTTGTGCCGGTTCTTGCGGCGTAGCAGGCGCGCGCGCGTGCGCCCCGAGTGGCCGTTGAGCCGCACGTCGCGCTCCACCGTGCGCGGGATCGGGAAGCTCGGCGCGCCGAGCAGGCCCGTGCCGGTGCGGACCGGGCCGTCGGTGGGCACCAGGACCTTGGTGGCGAGCAGGCAGTCGTCGCCGACCCGGCTGTGCGTCGGATAGGCGATCACGTTGCCGAGGAAGCAGCGGGCGCCGATGGTGGTGCGGGAGATCCGGAAACCGGTGGCCGAGAAGTCGGCGTTCGCCAGGGACAGCCCGTCCGCGACCATGGTCCCGCGCCCGACGCTCACGTGGAACGGCGTCTCGTGCCGTACGACCGTTCCGAAGTTCGATCCCGTCTGCTCCGCGCGATCGAGGTCGTACCCGATCCACCGCAGGTAGCCCACGATGTAGGAGCTGTCGCCGAACAACATCGTGAAGAACGGGACGTTCGTGAGCCTGCCGATCGTGCGGTGGAGGCCGTAGCGGAAGCCGTAGAGCGGGTAGTCGCGGTCGGCGCGCAGGCCGAGGTTCAGCAGCCGCGGCAGCACGGCCACCAGCAGGAGGCCCGGGACCACCAGCAGGCCGATCGCCAGCGCCGCGACGGCCAGGGCCTCGACGTAGTACTGCCAGGTCGTGAACGCGTGCGGGGTCACGTCCAGGAACGCGGCCCGCGGCAGCTCGTCGAGCAGGATGCCGATGCCGCCCACGGTGAGCGGCATGTACACGCCGAGGATGAGGAGCAGCTGGTAGAGCCCGTAGCGGACGCGGCGCGCCGGACCACAGCGGGCACTCGGCCGAGCGGGCGCGGTGCCACCCCGCTCCGCGGGGACGCCGTGCCACGTCTCGCCCGCCGGCACGGACTGTCCGGACTGCAGGGCGGAGGCGTGGCCGAGGACCGCGCCGTCCCCGATCCCGGTGTGGATGTCGAGGACCGCGGCCTCGCCGACGAGGGCGTCCCGCCCGATCGTGACCGGCCCGATCTCGAGGACGCCGCCGCGGGCCCGGTAGCCGCTGAGCTGCGCGTCCTTGCGGACGACGGCACCCTCGCCGATCTCGATCAGGTCCGTGCAGACCGGGAGGCTGCGCGTGTAGAGGGTCGCGCCGCGTCCGATCCGGGCGCCGAGCGCGCGCAGGTAGAGGTTCGTCAGCGGCGAGGCGGCGCTGGTGTGGGCGCGCCCGCCGACCAGCAGGAGCAGCGGGTTGGCTCGGACGAGCGTGCGGACCAGCCAGAACCGCAGGTAGTCGAGGCTCCACAGCCGGATCTCGCGCGGGCGCCACCGGCCGACCAGGACCCACTTCAGCGCGATGGGGAGCACGGAGGTCACCACGAAGAGGCCCGCACCGAAGACCAGAGCCCGCTCGTAGAGCACGACGACGGTGGTGCCTTCGGCCACCACGAACTCGTAGCCGAGGGTGCTGACCAGCGCGAAACCGTAGATGTAGCCCAGGAACAGGGCCAACTGGGCCGCGCCGCAGAGCACGTAGCCGAAGCAGCCCGCGCGGCGGGACGGTTCGGTCTCCGCCGCGAGCGGCTCGGTGGTCTCGGTGGACGGCGCACCGGTCCGCGTCTCGGCCCGCGGCTCCTCGGACGCGGGGGAGGGGGTGAGCGCGAGGGCCAACGCACCGAGCGTGGGGTTGTCGTACACGTCGCGCATGGCCACGGCCGGGAGCCGCGGGTCCTTGCGGACCTTCGCGCAGAACCGGGCGAGCGTCATCGAGTCGGCGCCCAGGTCGTCGAAGAAGTGGGCGTCGGCGGCGACCCGGTCGACGCCGAGGACCCCGGCCAGTACCGCGGCGAGCTCGGCCACGACCGAGTCGGTCGGCTCTCTGATCGGGGTCGTGGTGGTGGCCGTGTCGGTGATCGATGGGGTGGAGGTCGTCCCGGGTGTGCCGAGATCGACGGATGCTCCAGTCATGGGCGCTCCAGACGCCGGTGGCGGCGTGCGCGCGTGCGGGCGCCGCGGCACCGCTCGTGGCCCGCGTCCGACGAGGGGACGCAGGATGGGGTGTGATCGCTCCGGCGGGTCAGCCGACCGGACGGCGGGACTCGCCGCAGGTCTGGCCGGCTCGGACCTCGCCGCTCGCACGAATGGTCGGCATGGTTCCCCCTTCCGACCGACGGCGTCGCACCCCCTGCGGCTCGCCGGTCAGTCCCGACCACGTCGTCGTGGTCTCAGCGTCACGCTGTGCTGTGTGTGAACCGTCGAGCAACGGAGGCGATGTGTTTCGGACCACATGCGAGGTTCACCCGAACGGTTCATCCGCGGGTACGTCCTCGGGCCGGTCGAAGACATTCCACAAAAAGTTGACGCTCTGTCGTGAGGTTGTAGAGTGTCAGGTGGTCGAGCACGCGGTACCCCGCCACCACCCGGCAACGACGACAGGAGCCACCCGATGGATCCCGAGGTCTCGTTCACCACCTCGCCGGAGGCGTACAGGCACTGGCGGCTGGCGGTCGACGGACCCGTCGCCACCCTGACCCTCGACATCGACGAGGCGGGCGGCATCGTCCCCGGCTACGAGCTGAAGATGAACAGCTACGACCTGGGCGTGGACATCGAGCTGTACGACGCCTCCCAGCGCCTGCGGTTCGAGCACCCCGGGGTGCGCGCGGTCGTGGTGACCAGCGGCAAGGACAAGAACTTCTGCGCGGGCGCGAACATCCGGATGCTGGCCCAGTCCAGTCACCCGTGGAAGGTGAACTTCTGCAAGTTCACCAACGAGACCCGCAACGGCATCGAGGACGCGACCGAGAACTCGGGCCAGACCTGGATCGCCGCGGTCAACGGGACGGCCGCGGGCGGCGGCTACGAGCTCGCCCTGGCGTGCGACCGGATCCTGCTGATCGACGACCGCTCGTCCGCGGTGTCGCTGCCCGAGGTGCCGCTGCTGGGCGTGCTGCCGGGCACCGGCGGGCTCACCCGCGTGATCGACAAGCGGAGGGTGCGCAAGGACCGGGCGGACGTGTTCGCCACCCGCCCCGAGGGCGTGCAGGGCAAGCAGGCCGTCGAGTGGAAGCTCGTCGACGAGGCCGTGCCCAAGCGCGTCTGGGCGGAGACGGTGGCGGAGCGGGCCGCGGAGGCCGCGTCGAGGTCGACCAGGCCCGCCGACGCGCAGGGGATCACGCTGACCCCCTTGAACCCGGACGGCTACCACTACCGGCATGTCAAGGCCGAGCTGGACCGCCAGGCCGGGATCGTCGAGATCACCGTGCTCGGCCCGGAGAGCGGGGTGCCGGAGTCGCTCGACCGCGTCCACGAGCTGGGGGACGAGTTCTGGCCGCTGGCCATGACCCGCGAGCTGGACGACCTGATCCTGCGGCTGCGGGCGAACGAGCGCGAGCTCGGCACCTGGCTCATCCGCACCCGGGGGGACGTCGAGGACGCGCTCGCGTTCGAGCGGATCATCGCCGAGCACTCGAAGGACGACTGGCTGGTCAACGAGATCCGGCACTACTTCAAGCGCGTGCTCAAGCGGCTGGACGTGACGTCGCGGTCGTTGATCGCGCTGATCGAGCCGGGCTCGTGCTTCGCGGGCGCCCTGCTGGAGCTGGCCCTGGCCTGCGACCGCCAGTACATGCTGGACGGCACCGTCGAGGGCGACGAGCAGCTCGACGAGGCCCAGATCATGCTGTCCGCAGGCAACTTCGGCGCGTTCCCCATGGCCAACGGCATCTCCCGGCTGGCCTCACGGTTCTACGGCGACGACGACCACGTCGCCAAGCTGCGCCAGGAGACCGACCGGCGGGTCACCGCGCGCGAGGCGATGGAGCTCGGCCTGGTCACGGACGCCCCGGACGACATCGACTGGGAGGACGAGATCCGGATCATGCTGGAGGAACGGGCCTCGCTGTCACCGGACGCGCTGACGGGCATGGAGGCCAACCACCGGTTCGTGGGGCCGGAGACGATGGAGTCGCGGATCTTCGCGCGGCTCAGCGCGTGGCAGAACTGGATCTTCGTGCGGCCCAACGCCTCCGGGCCGGAGGGTGCGCTGCGCAAGTACGGCACGGGACGCAAGGCGGAGTTCGACCGGGAGCGGGTCTGAGATGAGCATCGACTACAGCGAGAAGATCCCCAACAACGTCGACCTCGCGGGCGACCGCAAGCTGCAGCGCGCGCTGGAGTCCTGGCAGCCCAACTTCCTGAACTGGTGGAAGACGATGGGTCCCGCGGTGCCCACGCAGGACGTGTACCTGCGCACGGCCGTGGACGTCGGCAAGGAGGGCTGGGCGCAGTTCGGCCACGTCGCGATGGAGGAGTACCGCTGGGGGGTGTTCCTCGCCGAGCGCGGGGACGACCGGCGGATCGCCTTCGGCGAGCAGAAGGGGCAGCCGGTCTGGCAGCAGGTGCCCGGTGAGTACCGCGCGGACCTGCAGCGGCTGATCGTGATCCAGGGCGACACCGAGCCGGCGTCGGTGGAGCAGCAGCGGCGCCTCGGCGAGACCGCGCCGAGCCTGTACGACCTGCGCAACCTGTTCCAGGTCAACGTGGAGGAGGGCCGCCACCTCTGGGCGATGGTCTACCTGCTGCACGCCTACTTCGGCCGCAACGGCCGCGAGGAGGCGGAGGCGCTGCTGATGCGCAACTCCGGCGACCTCGACAGCCCCCGGATCCTCGGCGCGTTCAACGAGGAGACCCCGGACTGGCTGAGCTTCTACATGTTCACCTACTTCACCGACCGGGACGGCAAGTACCAGCTCGGCACGCTGAAGGAGTCCGCCTTCGACCCCCTGAGCCGGACGTGTGAGTTCATGCTCAAGGAGGAGGCCCACCACATGTTCGTGGGCACCACCGGCATCGACCGGGTGGTCACGCGGACCTGCGAGCTGATGCGCGAGCACGACACCGCCGACATCGCCCCGCACGGCGGCATCCCGCTGGACGTGATCCAGCGCTACATCAACTTCCACTACTCGGTGTCGCTGGACCTGTTCGGCTCCGAGCGCTCGACCAACGCCGCCAACTACTTCACCGCCGGGCTCAAGGGGCGCTGGCAGGAGGAGCGCCGCAAGGACGACCACGTGCTCACCGAGGACGCCTTCACCATCGACACGGTGAAGGACGGACAGCTGGCGACCGACGAGGTGTCCGCGCTGCTCGCGCTGAACCTGGACCTGCGCAACGAGTACGTCAAGGACTGCCAGTCCGGCCTCAAGCGCTGGAACCGGATCCTGGAGAAGGCGGGCTACGACGCCAGGCTGTACCTCCCGCACGTCGGCTTCAACCGGCAGGTCGGGCTGTTCTCCGAGCACCGCGTCACGCCCCGGGGTGAGCTGGTGGGCGAGGACGCGTGGAAGGCCAAGGAGGACTCCTGGCTGCCGTCCGAGGCGGACAAGACCCACGTCCGCAGCCTGATGCGCCCGGTCTACGAGACCGGCAAGATCGCGGGCTGGATCGCACCGCCGAGCAACGGCATCAACGGCAAGCCCTTCGAGTACGAGTACGTCCATCTCGCCTGACGGGTAACGGTGGGACGGGGACGATCGTGACCCGGTCATGATCACCTGGTCCGACGAGATCGACGAGGTCCTGGGCAACGACCTGGCGGTCGCACTCGCCTACCGCACCCCGGCGGGCGGCGCGGTCGCCGTGGCCGTCGCCCCCATCGGGATGCGCGACCGCGAGGCGGGCACGGTCTCGTTCACGACCTCGCTCGGCCTGGGGCGCAAGCTGGACCGGATCCGGGCCGATCCCCGGGTGGCGCTGACCTTCCACACCCGGCGGCACGGGCTCGGCTCGGTCAGCCCCCTGGTGGTGCAGGTCCAGGGCACGGCGGAGGTCGTCGAGCGGCCGTCGGCGGAGCAGGCGCGGGCGATCCTGGACGGCGCGGACCGGCACATGGGCATCAGCGACCCGGCGACCACCGGGTTCTGGGGCTGGTGGATGCGCGAGTACTACGCCGTGCGGGTCCCCGTGGTCGTCAGCGTCAGCCGGATCACCACCTGGCCGGACGGTGCCTGCGCGGGCGAGTCCGTCGTGCTCGGCGAGCCGTCGGTGCCCGCCGGGGCGCAGGAGCCGCCCGCGAAGGGGACCGAGGCCCGCGTGGACGTCCGGAAGGCCGCTCGGCGTGTGCAGGCCCTGCACCACCAGCTGCTCGCGGTTCCCGGCGCGGACGGGCTGCCCACCGCGGTCCCGGTGCAGGTCACCGGAGCGGACGAGTACGCCCTGGAGATCCGCTGCGCGACCGGCCTGCTGCCCACGGGCCCGCGCCGGGCCGGGCTGCTGGCGCACGACTTCCATCCCCAGCTCGTCGGGCTGACCACGCGGTACCTCACGGGCTGGCTCGAGCCCACCGGTCCGGGCTCGGCCCGCTACCTCCCGCACACCGACAGGGGCTACGCCGCCCCGCCGAACAAGACCGTCGTGTCACTGATCAACGGGGGGATCACCAAGCTCGGGGTGTGGCAGGCGCGGCGGCGGGGCACGATGGCGGTGTGACCGTACGCATCGGACTGCAGCTCCAGCCCCAGCACGCCGACTACGCCCGGATCCGCGACACCCTCGTCGCCGCCGAGGACGCCGGGGCGGACGTGGTCTTCAACTGGGACCACTTCTTCCCGCTCTACGGCGACCCGGACGGCAAGCACTTCGAGTGCTGGACCATGCTCGGCGCCTGGGCCGAGACCACCAGCCGCGTCGAGATCGGCGCCCTGGTCACCTGCAACTCGTACCGGAACCCCGAGCTGCTCGCGGACATGGCCCGCACCGTCGACCACATCTCGGACGGACGGCTGATCCTCGGCATCGGGTCCGGATGGTTCGAGAAGGACTACGACGAGTACGGGTACGACTTCAAGACCGCGGGCAGGCGGCTGGACGACCTCGGCGCCGCCCTCCCGCGCATCCGGGACCGCTGGGCGAAGCTCAACCCCGCCCCCACCCGCGACATCCCGATCCTGATCGGCGGCGGCGGGGAGAAGAAGACCCTGCGCTACACCGCCGAGCACGCCACGATCTGGCACGGTTTCGGGGACGCGGAGACGGTGCGGCACAAGATCTCCGTGCTCGACGGGCACTGCGTCGACCTCGGCCGGGACCCGAAGGAGATCGAGCGGTCCTGCGGCGTGCAGGGCAAGCCCTCCGAGGTGGCCCAGCCGCTGCTCGACGCCGGGGTCACGCTGTTCACCGTCGGCGTCGGCGGCCCGGACTACGACCTCTCCCTGCTCGAGGAGTGGATCGCCTGGCGGGACGCTCAGTCCCGGTAGACCGGGGGGCGGCGTTCCTGGAGGGCCTGCATCGTCTCGGTCAGCTCGTGGGACATCAACATCCCGGCGTTCCAGGTCGCCACCTGCTCCAGGCTGTCCGCGACGGTGTGGTCGCGGGCGTAGGTGATGGCGTGCTTGGTGCCGCGCAGGGCGAGCGGGGGCTTGGCGGCGAGCGCGGCCGCCAGGTCGGAGACGCCGGCGGTCAGCGCGTCGACGTCCGCGAAGACGCCGTTGACCAGCCGCAGCGCGTGCGCCTCGGTGCCCGAGACCGTCCGGCCGGTGTAGGCGAGCTCCCGCGTGACGCCCTCGCCGACGATCCGGGGCAGCCGCTGCAGCACGCCGACGTCCGCCACGATGGCCATGTCGATCTCCTTGACCACGAACCGGGCGTCCTCCGTGGAGTACCGCAGGTCGCAGGCCGCGGCGAGGTCCATCCCGGCGCCCACGCACGCCCCGTGGACGGCCGCGACGACCGGGACCCGGCAGCGCTCGACGCTGCTCATCACGTCCTGCAGGTCCAGGATCGTGCGGCGCAGCGACTCCGCGGCGCGCGCCGGGTCCGGGTCGTCCGAGCGCAGGGTGGCGAGCATGGACAGGTCGATCCCGGAGCAGAAGTGCTTCCCCGTCCCGGCCAGCACGACGACCCGGACGGTCGGGTCGGCGTCCAGCGCGTCCACCGCGGCGCGCAGCTCCTGCCATGCGGTGGCGTCCAGCGCGTTGGCCTGCTTCGGGCGGTTCAGCCGGAGCCAGGCGACGCCGTCCTTCGACTCGACGGTGACGGTCTCGAGGTCCATGGCGTCGATAGTCGCATTACCGGGCGGTAACCGTCAGTCCCGACCGCCGAGCATGCTGTGGGCGGTCCGCCGCCACAGCGCGAGGTGCGGGTCCGTCGCGGGGTCCCGGGGGTCGATCGCGTACGTCAGTGCCACCCCGCGCATGCTGGTGAACAGCAGCTCGCGCAGGTCCTCGAAGGCCGGGTGACCGGAGTGCACCGGCCCGAACATCGACGCGACGACATGCTGGATCGCCAGCCCCAGCCTGCGCTCCTCGGGCAGCAGCTCGGCCCGCAGCGCCTCGTCCGTGCGGGCGGCGGTCCACAGCTCCATCGCCGCCCAGAAGTAGGGCTGCCGGAAGGTCTCCCACAGCTGCTCGACGGCCCGGTCGATGCGCTCCGAGCCGGTGGTGTGGGCGTGCGGCCAGGTCTCGGTGTCGATCAGCCGCTCGACGGCGAGGTGCTGCGCGGCCGCCACGAGCAGCGCCGAGCGGGACGGGAAGTGGTGCAGCAGCCTGCCGCGCGACACCCCGGCGCGGCCCTGGATCGTGACGGTGGTGGCGCCCGCGTAGCCGTCCTCCACCAGGGAGGCCACCGCGGCGTCGAGGATGAGCTGGTGGCTGCTGGCCCGGCGTTCCCCCTGGGTGCGCCGCGCGGGGTTCGGGGCCGCCATCCCGTCAGCGTAGTGCCCGGCCACGCCCGAAAGTCTCGGCATCGGGTTGGCTGTGGACGCTCGCCGGCATGCGCCACGCGCACCGGATGTGGTCGATGGTGTTCTCAGAAGAGCGCGAGTGCGCTGTAGAGGTAGGCGGCGCCGCCGATCAGCGCGAACAGCACGGCCAGGACGACCAGCGCCCCGGTGCCGCCCGCGGAGCCTTCCGCGGCGGGCGGCTCGCCGGTGAACAGGTGCTGCGCCCACGGGTCACGGGCGTTGTAGCCGAACGGTGCGTGACGATCGGCCATGGCGACTCCCTCGAACGGATGATCTCGAGAGGGATGTCGTCACGGAGTGCGCAGTGTTACGCCGTCCGGCCCAGCCGTCCTCGTTATTGATGAGGGACCTCGCGGCGGATCTCCTCCAGCCAGATGCGGGCCGACATGTCGCTCGGTGCCCGCCAGTCACCGCGCGGGGACAGCGAGCCGCCCGCGGAGACCTTGGGGCCGTTGGGCAGCGCGCTGCGCTTGAACTGGGAGAACGAGAAGTAGCGCTGGGCGAACACCTCGGACCACTTCCGGATGTCCGCGATCGTGAACACCCCGCGCTTCTCCGGCGGGAAGCCGACCGGCCAGTCGCCGCGGTCGACGTCCCCCCAGGCGTGGTGGGCCAGGAACGCGATCTTCGCGGGCCGGAAGCCCCAGCGCAGGTAGTGGAACAAGGTGAAGTCCTGCAACGGGTACGGGCCGACCTTGGCCTCGGAGCTCTGCACCTCGCCCGCGTCCGACGGGACGAGCTCGGGGGTGATCTCGGTGTCCAGCACGGACTGCAGGACCTCGCCGACCTCGTCCGAGAACTGCTTCGAGCTGATCACCCAGCGGATCAGGTGCTGGATCAGCGTCTTCGGCACGCCGCCGTTGACGTTGTAGTGCGACATCTGGTCGCCCACGCCGTAGGTGGACCAGCCGAGTGCGAGCTCCGAGAGGTCGCCGGTGCCGAGCACGATCCCGTTGCGCTGGTTGGCCGCGCGGAACAGGTAGTCCGTGCGCAGGCCCGCCTGGACGTTCTCGAAGGTGACGTCGTAGACGGGCTCGCCGCCCGCGAACGGGTGGCCGAGGTTGCGGAGCATCAACGAGGCGGTCTCGGTGATGTCGATCTCGGAGAACGTGACGCCGAGCGCCTCGCCGAGCCGGTAGGCGTTGCCCTTGGTGTGGTCGCCGGTGGCGAAGCCGGGCAGCGTGAACGCGAGGATGTCGCTGCGCGGCCGGTCCTCCCGGTCCATCGCCCTGGCCGCGACGATCAGGGCGTGCGTGGAGTCCAGCCCGCCGGACACGCCGATCACGATCTTGGGCTGGCCGATCGCGCGCAGCCGCTGCTCCAGGCCGCTGACCTGGATGTTGTAGGCCTCGTAGCAGTCCAGCTCGAGGCGCGTCTCGTCCGCGGGGACGAAGGGGAAGCGCTCGATCTCCCGCTTGAGCCCGATGTCGGTGCGCGGCGGGTCCAGCGCGAACTCGATGCAGCGGAACTCGGGTGCGTGGTGGCGGCGGTTGTCGTCGAAGGTCCCCATCCGCAGCCGCTCGGCGGCCAGCAGGTCGAGGTCGACGTCCGCGACGGACTGGCGGGGTCCGCGCGGGAACCGCTCGGTCTCGGCGAGCAGCCCGCCGTTCTCCCAGATCATGGTCTGGCCGTCCCAGGCCAGGTCGGTGGACGACTCGCCCTCGCCCGCCGCGGCGTAGACGTACGCGGCGAGGCAGCGCGAGGAGGCGCTGCGCGCCAACAGCTTCCGGTCCTCGGCGCGGCCGACGGTGATCGGGCTGCCGGAGAGGTTCGCGAGCACCGTCGCGCCGGCCAGCGAGGCCTCAGCGGACGGCGGGATCGGCACCCACATGTCCTCGCAGATCTCGGCGTGCAGCACGAACCCGGGCACGTCCGACGCCGTGAACAGCAGGTCCGGCCCGAACGGCACGTCCTCGCCGCGCAGCCGGATCGTGCCGCGCACGTCGTCCCCGGGGGTGACCTGGCGGCGCTCGTAGAACTCGCGGTAGGTCGGCAGGTAGGACTTCGGCGCGACGCCGAGGACCCGGCCCCTGTGGATCACCGCGGCGCAGTTGTGGATGCGGTGGCGGTGGCGGATCGGCAGGCCCACCACCAGCACCGGGAGCAGGTCGACGGAGCCCTCGACGACCGTGTCCAGCCCGGCGAGGGCGGCGTCGAGCAGGGTGTCCTGCATCAGGATGTCCTCGAGCGAGTACCCGGTCAGGGTCAGCTCCGGGAAGATCGCGAGGCCGACCCCGTCCGCCGCCAGCGCGCGCGCCGTCTCCAGGACGGCGGCCGCGTTGGCGGTGGGTTCGGCGATCGTGGTCCGGATGGTGCAGGCCGCGACCCGGAGGAAGCCGTGCCGGTACGCCGAGTAGAACTCCACGGCTGCATCTTGCCTCAGCGCCTCCGCAGGCGCGGGCTACTATCGCGCTCGGCGGCACCCGGCGCACCCGGCCGTGACCGACCCCCACGCGGCGCTGTCCCGGCCCAGTTCACGGGCGACCCGGTCCTGCCGCCGGCCCCGGACTTCCCGTCCCGCAACGGTCGCTAGGCCCGCAGCGTCGCGACGGAGAGGTCCCAGAGGCGCTCCGCGGCCTCGGGGTCCTTCGCGTAGGCGGCGACCCCGCGCCCGTACGTGCCCGGGGTCGCGGGCAGGGCCTCGGCGCAGTCCTCGAAGTACCGCCCGCCGATGCCCTCCACCAGCGGCGACGCCGCCAGCAGGACCGTCGTCGCGGCGCCCTGGTCGGGGGTCTTCCAGCTCAGGTCGGTGGCGCGGGCGTCCATGGCGGCGAGCTCGGCGTCGTCCAGATGGCGCTGCAGGCCCGTCCGGATCCCGCCCGGCATCACGGCGTTGACGTGGATGCCGTCGCCCGACCAGCGGCGGTTGGCCTCGACCGCGAACAGGGCGTTGGCCGTCTTGGACTGGCCGTAGGCCAGCCATGGGTCGTACGGGCGGCCGTGGAAGTGGATGTCGTCGAACTCGACGGGGGAGCGCAGGTGCGCCCCCGACGACAGCGACACAACCCGGGCGTCCCCGGCGGCGAGCAGGGCCGGGTACAGGCCCGTGGCCAGCGCGAAGTGGCCGAGGTGGTTGGTGGCGAACTGCAGCTCCCAGTGCTCCGCGGTGCGGGTCAGCGGGGTGGCCATGACACCTGCGTTGTTCACCAGCACGTGCAGCGGACCGTCCCAGGTGGACACGAAGGCGCGGATCGAGGTGCGGTCGGTGAGATCGAGCGGGGCGACCGAGACGAGCTCGTTGCCGGTGGACTCGGTGATCGCCGCGGCGGCGACGACGCCGGCGTCGACGTCCCGGACGGCCAGGGTGACGCAGGCGCCCGCGGTGGCGAGCGCGCGGGCGGTCTCGAGGCCGATGCCGGACGCCGCGCCGGTGACGACGGCCCGCCTGCCGTGCAGCTCGAGACCGGCCACAACCTCGGTGGCGGTGGTCTCGGCGTCGAACGGGCCGGTGAACCGGCGGGTACTCGGGTGCGTGATCGGAGGGGTGAGGAAGGTGGTCATGGGGCTCCCCTTCACGGCTGGGTGTGCGTGCCCCGGCGGCGTAAGCTGGCATCCGGAGCTTCCTCCGATCTCAACCCGAGGAAAGCGGAGGCGATTCCGGTTAAGGCGGTGAAGTGGCGTGGGTCACACTGAAGGCGTGACGATGCGACCTCTGCGAGCCGACGCGCGGCGCAACCGGGACAGGCTGCTCGAGGTCGCCGTCGAGGCCTTCACCACCCCCGGTCGGGACGTCTCGCTGGAGGCGATCGCCAAGGCCGCGGGCGTCGGGATCGGCACCCTCTACCGGCACTTCCCCACCCGGGAGGCGCTGGTCGAGGCCGCGTACCGCAACGAGGTCGCCCGGCTGTGCGACGTCGTGCCGCAGCTGCTCGCCGCCGCCCCACCGGACCGCGCGATGCGGACCTGGATGGACCGGTTCGTCGACTACATGACCGCCAAGCGCGGGATGCTGGACACGCTGCGGGCCATCGTCGCCTCCGGCGGGGACCCCTTCGCCGAGACCAAGGGCCGGATGCGCGGCGCGGTCGAGGAGTTCCTCACCGCGGGCGCGGAGGCGGGCACGCTGCGCTCCGACCTCGCCGCGGAGGACGTGTTGGCCGCGCTCTCCGGCGTCACCCTCGCCGCGGGCGGTCCCGATCAGCGGGACCAGGCGGGCAGGCTGCTGGACCTGATCATGGACGGGCTGCGAGCGCGCGGATGACCGCCCCGGGCTCGCCGCCCAGCGGGGCGAGCACCGGGGTGGTCACCCCCGCCTCCACGTAGGCCTGGACCTGCTCGCGCACGGACCCGGCGGGACCGTGCAGGACCAGCCGGTCCACCACGGCGTCGGGGATGGCCTCCACGGCCCCCTTCCGGTCGCCCGCGGCCCACTTCGCCCACATCGGCGTCAGCTCCATCCGGCCCAGCCACTCGTGGAAGGCCCGGTAGACGGGGACGTTCAGGTAGGCGGCGACCATCCGGCGACCGATCGCCCGGGCCTCGTCCGTCGGGACGTCCGGCAGCACGAAGATCCGCGCGACGATCTCGGCGTCCGGCTTGCCGTACTCCCGCACGTGCGGGGCGACAGCGCGGACGTCGTCGCTGGTCAGCCAGTTGACGATGGCTCCGTCGCCCTCCCGCCCGGCCAGCCGGAGCATGCCCGGCCGCAGGGCCGCGAGCAGCACCGGCGGGGCCTGCTCCGGGGCGATCCCGAGGCGGAACCCGCGCACGGCGAAGGAGGGCCACTCGGCGTCCACCTTCTCGCCGGTGAAGGCGCGGCGCAGGAAGTCCAGCAGGTCCCGCACCCGCGCGTACGGCTCGGTGAACGGGATCCCGTTCCAGCGCTCCACGATCACGTCCGACGATGTGCCGACGCCCAGCGCGAACCGGCCCGGCGCGAGCCCCGCCAGCGTCGCCGCGGACTGGGCCAGCAGGGCGGGGCCGCGGGTGAAGGCCGGGACGATCGCGGTGCCGAGGCGCAGGGTGGGCGCCCACTGCGAGGCCAGGACGAGCGGGGTGAACGCGTCCTCCCGGTCCGCCTCGGAGCTCCAGACGTCCGTGTACCCCAGGTCGGGGAGGCTCCGGATCAGCTCGCGCTGGTCGCCCAGCGGAACACCGGTGAGCGGGACCGTGATTCCCCAACGCTGCGGCACCTGTCGAACATAGATCAGAACTCCTCGTGCACGTCCCGGGGCCTGCTCCCGGATCCGGCCGCACTCCGATCATCGCCGCCCGGCTCTCAGGACGAACGCCGCCGCCATCGCCGCCGCGGCGGGACCTCGCGGGCCTCGCGGAGCGCCTCGGAGCGGGCCGCGCGACCCGCCCGCCAGACCTCGACCAGGTCGTCCGGGTCCACGCGGCGGACCGGCAGGACCGGCCCCTCCGGGTTGCGCACGTACGCCGCGATCCGCAGGTTCAGCTCGCTCGCCACCTGTCGGACGGCCTGCTCCGACGGCAGGTCCCGCACCGTCTCCGACAGTCGCTCGGCCTCCTTGCGCAGCTGCATGCCGGTGGGCAGCAACGCGTCCGCCGGGACGCCCTCGCGGCGCACGTACCCGCGGACCCACCAGTCCTCGCGCTGGTCGTGCAGGTTCGGCAGCGGCCTGCCCTTGCCGGGGAGATCGTCGAACTCGCCGCGTTCGATCGCCTCCCGGATGGCCCTCTCGGCGGCGGACTCGTACGGCTCCACCCCTCGACGATAGGTGTTCGTGCTGGTCACGGCCACCGTCCGCGCGCTAGTGTCCGCGTTCATGAGCCCTGTCGACGAGATCCTCGCCCAGGTTCCGCTCGGAGACCTCGCGGCCCGGTTGGGCGTCGACGAGTCCACTGCGGAGCGCGCCGCGCGCCAGGCCCTGCCCGCGCTGCTGGGCGGCATCCAGGCCAATGCGGACGATCCGGCGGGCGCCGCCTCGCTGGCCGGGGCCGTGCAGCAGCACGACGAGTCGCTGATCGACGGCGGCGTCGACCTCGGGCAGGTGGACACGGCGGACGGGGACAAGATCGTCTCGCACGTGTTCGGCGCGCAGCGGGAGACGGTCGTCAACCAGCTGGGCGGGATCGGCGCGCTCGGGGCGCCCGCCGGCGGTGCGGCGCCCGGCGCGCAGGCGGCGCTCGGCGGGCAGGACGGCTCCGGGCTCATCGCGAAGCTGCTGCCGATCCTCGCCCCGATCGTCATGTCCTACCTGGCGAAGAAGCTGTCCGGGTCGCAGGGCAGCGGCGGGCTGCCCGGCGCCGGTGGCGGCGCGGGCGGCGGTCTCGGCGACCTGCTCGGCGGGATCCTCGGCGGCGGCGCCCAGGGGCAGGGCGGCGGCGTGCTCGGCGGCGGCCTGGGCGACCTGCTCGGCGGCCTGCTGGGCGGCGGGCGCAAGTAGGCGGCCCGCGCGGGTGGCCGCATCGGCTGCGGTGGGGCGGAGTCGAGCCGCGTGAAGATCGACGCACGGTTGCGCGACGGGCTCGCCCACACCGTCGAGGATGCCCGGACCTGCGAGGAGATCGGCGTCGACGGCGCATGGAACAGCGAGAACAGGGCCGACCCGTTCCTGCCGATGGTCCGCGCCGCCGAGCACAGCACCCGGCTGGAGATCGGCTCGTCGGTCGCGATCGCCTTCGCCCGGACCCCGATGACGGTGGCATACCAGGCCTGGGACCTGCAGCGGTTCGCCGAGGGGCGGCAACTTGTGGTCCCGCTGGTCACCGACGACATCCCGCACGCCATGTGCTCGGTCGGCACGGAGGCCGAGGTCGCCGCCGACCTGGTCGCCCGCTGGGGCTCGCTGGCGGACCGGATCCGCCTGAACCGCCCCGGCGACACGGCCGGGCCGGGGCGGTTCGAGGGTTTGGTGGGGGCGCTGCGGGCGGCCCGGTAGGGGTCAACGGTCTCGGACCGCGGCACAGGCGACCTCGAACAGTCCTGCACGGATGTCCGCGGCCTTCGTCCAGCCGCGGTGCTCCCACTCCTCCCCGGCCAACGAGTCGCCCGCGAACAGCAGGTGGGCGAGGCGGACGCCGCGGTGGCGGGCCACGGCGATCAGGGCGGAGGCCTCCATGTCGACGACCACGCAGCCTTCGGCGACCCGGCGGTCCACCCGGGTGCGGGTCTCGCGGAAGACGGCGTCGGTCGTCCAGGTGCGGGCGGTGACGTAGGGGACGTCGGCGGCGTCGAGGGTCGAGCTCAGGGCGGCCATCCCCACCGGGTCGGCTTCGATCACACGACCGGCGGGGGCGTAGTGGAAGGACGTGCCCTCGTCCCGGACCGCGGAGTCCACGACGACCGCGTGCCCGACGGTCAGCTCCGGCACCAGCGACCCCGCGCCCCCCACCGCCACCACGGACCGCACCCCGAGCGCGACGAGCTCCTCCAGGAAGATCACCGACAGCGGCGCCCCGACGCCCGGTTGCACGACCGCGACCGCCACCCCGTCGCGCTCGATCACGTGTACCGGCCACGGCCCCAGCTCCGACGACAGATGGATCGTCCGTACGGGCTCCAGGCCCGCGACCACCTCGGGGAAGAAGCACAGCACGGCCCGCTCCGGCAGGCGCACGCCCCGTGGCACGACGCGGTGCGGGTCGAGCAGGGCGGGCCGGTCCAGGTCGTTCTCGAGCAGCGGGAGATCCACGCGCCGATCCTCCCGCGGCGGGACCGGCGCCGATCACGGGCGCCCCGGCCGCGGATGCGTCACCATGTCAGCGGACCCAGGGAATGTTGCGTACGCAACTACCGTTGCGTCCAGCACCACGACGGAAGGGGAGTCCGATGCCACAGCCCGAGGGAGCCGAGCTCGAGGCGGTCCGCGCGAGGCGCGCCGACCTGCGCGGGAAGTACCTGCAGGCACCCGCCGACCGGCGGCCGACCACCGTGCAGGGCGTGCACCACATCGCGCTGGTCTGCAAGGACGTCGAGGAGACGATCCGCTTCTACCAGGAGCTGCTCGGCTTCCCGCTCGTCGAGCTGGTGGAGAACCGCGACTACGCGGGCTCGAGCCACTTCTTCTTCGACATCGGCAACGGGAACCTGCTCGGCTTCTTCGACTTCCCCGGCCACGACCACAAGCCGTTCGAGGAGACCATCGGCGCGGTCCAGCACCTCGCGCTCTCGACCTCGCCGGAGGAGTTCGAGAAGGCGAAGGCCCGGCTGACGGAGGCGGGCGTCGACTACCTGGGCCCGGACCGAGGCGTGGACAACAGTCTCTACATCCGGGATCCCAACGGGGTGGGGCTGGAGTTCTACCGGGAGGAGCTGGGGCGCTTCGAGGGCGAGCCGCTCCTCGGCTGAGCGGTACCGGCGGGCGCGGATCCGGGCACCCGGGGCAACCCGTCCGGGTCCCGGACGTCCTACGGGTGAGGGACGGGTACGGCCGTCTCGCTACCGTGGGTCCGGATCGGATCCCGTCGGGAAGGGGCGCGATGAACGGACCACGCGGGCCGCAGGGGCCGCCGCCGCGCCGTGGTGGTGGTCCGGGCTGGACCAACCAGCCGGTCGGTCCCTCCCAGCGCCCTCCCGGCCACCGGCCGCCGCCGAACCGGGTCCCGCCGCCTCCGCCGCAGTCCACCCGGGTGATCCCGACCGGGGCACCCCAGTCGAACCGACCCCGCGAGGAGTACCGCCCGCCCGTCCGGACCCGGGCGCCCAAGGTGCGCGGGCCGCGCCGCTGGGGCCGCCGGATCAGATGGATCGCGCTGGTACTGCTCGTCGCGCTGGTCGGCTGGGGTGTCTACCTCGACCGGAACCTCAACCGGGTCGAGGCGCTGCCCGCCGACTCCGCCGCGACGTCGTCCGGCACGAACTGGCTGATCGTCGGCTCGGACAGCCGCGCGGATCTCGGGGCGGAGGACCAGGAGCGTCTCGGCACCGGGGACGCGGCGGGCCAGCGCACCGACACGATCATGCTGCTGCACTCCGGCAGCTCGGGATCGGTGCTGGTCAGCCTGCCGCGGGACTCCTACGTCCCGATCGAGGGCCACGGGTCGAACAAGCTGAACGCCGCGTACGCCTTCGGCGGCGCCCCGCTGCTGATCACCACCGTGGAGAACGCCACCGGGCTGCGCATCGACCACTACGCGGAGATCGGCTTCGGCGGGTTCGTCAACGCCGTGGACGCGGTGGGCGGCGTCGACATGTGCATCCCGCAGGCGATCAAGGACCCCAAGGCGAACCTGGACATCACGACCGGCTGCCAGGAGCTGGACGGGGTCACCGCGCTCGGCTACGTCCGCACGCGGGCCACCGCGGGCTCGGACTTCGACCGGGTGCAGCGCCAGCGGGAGTTCATGTCGGCCCTGATCGGCAAGGCCACGAGCCCGGCCACGATCGTCAACCCGTTCCGCGTCGTGCCGCTGGCGGACGCGGTGACCGGCCTGATCACGGTGGACTCCAGCGACCACATCTGGAACCTCGCCCAGCTCGGCCTGGCCATGCGCGGGGTGACGAACGGCGGCGTGGCGACCACGGTCCCCGTGGGAAGCACTCCGACGGTCGGCGGCCAGTCGGTGGTCCGCTGGGACAAGGCCAGGGCGAGCCAACTCTTCGAGTCCCTCCAGAAGGACCGAACGCCCCCCGAGTCCGCCCACGGCCCCTGAGCTCGGTCTAGGCGGAGCGGCGCTTGCGCGTGGTCGCGGGCTTGTCCTCCGCGTCCTCGTCCTTCTTCTTGCGGGCGGCGGGCTTGCGTGCGGGCTTCTTCTCGGGCTCGGGCTCGGGCTCGGGCTCCGGCTCGGCGGCCTTGCCCGCCTTGCCCTTCGCCGCCTCGACGCTCGCCTGCAGGGCCGAGAGCAGGTCGGTCATGGAGTCGCCCTCGTCCTCCTTCTTCGCCTCGACGGGCGCGGGCCGGGCGTCCCCGTGCTCCTTCTTCGACTCGATCAGCTCGACGACCGCGTCCCGGTACTCGTCGTGGAAGTCGCTCGGGTCGAAGTCCGCGCCCATGCTCTCGATCAGCGAGGACGCCATCTTCAGCTCCTGCGGCTTGAGATCGACGTCCTGGTCGAGGATGTCGAACGCGGGCTCGCGGATCTCGTCCGGCCACAGCATCGTCTGCAGCACGATCGTCTTGTCCCGCACCCTCAGCAGCGCCAGCGACTCCCGCTGCCGCAGCGCGAACCGGACCACCGCCATCCGCTCGGTCTCGGCCAGCGCCTCGCGCAGCAGCGCGTAGGGCTTGGCGGCCTTGGTCTCCGGCTCGAGGTAGTAGGCCTTGTCGAACAGCAGCGGGTCGATCTGGTCCGCCGGCACGAACTCGACGACGTCGATCTCGTGGCCGGACGCGATGGGCAGCGAGTCGAGGTCCGACTCGTCCAGCGTGATGAGCTCGCCGTCCTCGGTCTCGTAGCCCTTGACGATGTCCGCGTACTCCACGACCTCGCCGCACACCTGGCAGGTCCGCTTGTACTTGATCCGCCCGCCGTCCGCCCCGTGGACCTGGTGGAAGCGGATGTCGTGGTTGGTCGTGGCCGAGTACAGCTTGATGGGCACGCTGACCAGCCCGAATGAGACGGCACCGCTCCACATCGCTCGCATGGTGACAGCATGACGGTGTGCAGCCCATGCTCGCCACTCCCGGTGCCCTTCCGACCGGGCCGGAGTGGGTCTACGAGGTCAAGTGGGACGGCATGCGCCTGCTCGCCGCCGTCACGGACGGCGTGCTGCGGCTGTCCACCCGCGGCGGCCGGGACGTCACCGCGGACTTCCCCGAGCTCGCCGGGCTGACCGCGATCGCCCCGGACGTCGTGCTGGACGGCGAGGTCGTCCTGCTGGAGGACGGCGTCCCCAGCTTCGCGGCGCTGGCCGACCGCCTGCACGCCCCCGTGGCCAGGACGAAGGCCCTCGCCCGGCCCGTCACGTTCATGGTGTTCGACGTGCTCCGGCTCTACGGGGTGGACCTGCGCGAACGGCCACTGCACGAGCGCCGGGCCACCCTCGAGCGCCTCGACACCGCGGCCGTGTCCACCGTGGCGCTCTCCCCGCTCTACACCGACGGGCGGGCCCTGCTCGACGCGACGGCGCGGCGCGGGATGGAGGGGATCGTGGCCAAGCGGCGGGAGTCGCCCTACGACGGCGGGCCCGGTTGGGTGAAGGTGACCCACCTCCACACCCAGACCTGCCTGGTCGGGGGATGGCGCACCGAGCGCGGCGCGATCACCGCCCTGCTGCTCGGTCTGCCGGACGGCGGCGACCTCGCCTACGTCGGGCGCGTCGGGGCGGGGCTCGCGGGCGCCCCGGTGCAGCGCGTGCTGTCCGACCTGCTCACCGACACCGCACGTGCGACCCCACCCTTCGGGGAGCGTCCGCCGCGGGCGGACGGAGCGGGGGCGCAGTGGTGCGAGCCCGTCGTCGCCGTCGAGGTCGCGCACCTGGGCTGGACCTCCGCGGGGAGGCTCCGGCAGCCGGTGTTCCGCGGGGTCCGCGCGGACGTCGAGCCGCAGGACGTGCGCCGGGAGGGCTAGCTACCGGGCCGGACGGGGTGTTTGATGACGCAGCGATCACTACCCGCGGGATGCTCGAGAAGGGGGCACTCATGGTGGAACTCGACCCGGACGGCCCGGCGAACTGAGTCCTGCAGCTCGTCCGAGGCCACCCGCACCGGTGGCCGCCTCCTCCCGCTCCCTACGGTGGTGTCGATGACGACCATGCTGACCTGGCAGGCCGACGGCAGGCCCGGCCTCGAAGGCGTACGTGTCCACTTCGGACCCGGGCCGCTCGGTTTCCGCGCGCTCGGCCGGATCGTCCGTCCGGACCCGGCGGGTGACTTCACGGCGTCCTACAACCTGGTGGTGCGCGAGGACGGGAAGCTCGTCCGGCTCTCGCTGACCACGGCCACCACGGCCGCCGAGAGGCACCTCACGATCCAGCGCACGGACGACGGCTTCTGGCTGCTCGACGACGGCTCCGGCAGCGAGCGTGCGGACTTCGACGGTGCCGCGGACGTGGACCTGGCCTTCAGCCCGCTGTTCAACTCGCTGCCCCTCCGGCGGCTGGCCGCCCACCGCGAGTCGGTGGACGTGGAGCTGCCGGTGGTGTTCGTGTCGCTGCCGGATCTCGAGGTGAGCACCGCGATGCAGCGGTACGCGACCGTGCGGGCGGGGGACGGCGACGTCCCGGCGCAGGTCGGGTTCTCCTCGGGGGGCTTCGAGGCCGAGCTGGAGGTGGACGTCGACGGGTTCGTGATCTCCTACCCCGGGATCGCCGCGCTGCTCTCCAGCGAGCGCGCGGACCAGGCGGCGCGGGCCTGAGTCAGGCGCGCACCGCCGCCACGGCCTCCTCCAGCAGCGTGGCGAGGTCGGTGCCCTCGGCCGCCACCCAGCGGTCGGTGGCCACGTCCAGGCAGGCCAGGCCTGCCGCGATGATCGCCTCGGCCGCGGCCTGCCCGACGGGGGCCGCGGCGGGCCGCACGGCGAGCTCGGGGGCGATGAGCTCGATCCAGCCCGCGTGCTTCTCGGCGCGCCGGGCCCGCAGGGCGGGTGTCTCCACGCAGACCCGCCCGATCGCCCGCTCCCGTGCGGTGTCCCAGCCGGGCGTCGACTCCATCGACCGTGCGACGGCGAGCAGCGCCTCCCACGGCGCCTCGGTGAGCGGGCGGGTGGCCAGGGCGGCGCGGATGAACTCGCCGGTGCTCGCGAGGCCGTGCAGGACGACGTCCTCCTTCGTGCCGAAGTAACGGAACAGCGACCGGCGCGAGACCCCCGCCTTCGCGGCGATCTCGTCCATCGTCGTGGCCTCGAAGCCCTGCGCGACGACGAGGTCCATCGCCGCCAGCGCGATGTCGTCCCGCACCGTCCGCCGCGTCTGCTCCCACAAGCCCACGTCCCCAGCGTAGCTCATGGTGCCAGGTTGGCACTCAGTGTCAACTGGCATGGAGTGCGACCCATGGATCACCGCAACCAGACCGTCCTCGTCACCGGCGCCGGCTCCGGGATCGGCGACTCCTTCGCCCGGGAGGCCGCGCGCCGCGGCTCCGACCTGGTGCTCGTCGCCCGGCGCGCCGAGCGCCTCGAGGCCCTGGCCGCCGAGCTCACCGCGACCCACGGGACGACGGTCGAGATCATCCCGATGGACCTGGGCGGGCCCGAGGCCGCCGCCGAGCTGGTCGCGGAGGTGGACCGGCGCGGGATCGAGGTGACCGCGCTGGTCAACAACGCCGGCTTCGGCGACCACGGGCTCGTCCACGAGCAGGACCCGGCCCGGCTGCAGGAGATGGT
Organism: Pseudonocardia xishanensis; assembly: GCF_039541715.1. Taxonomy (NCBI): domain Bacteria; kingdom Bacillati; phylum Actinomycetota; class Actinomycetes; order Pseudonocardiales; family Pseudonocardiaceae; genus Pseudonocardia; species Pseudonocardia xishanensis. The sequence continues at coordinate 153,518 of NZ_BAABGT010000027.1, read as the reverse complement.
GCAGCTCAACGTCGGCACGCTGGTCGGGTTGAGCCGGGCGTTCCTGCCACGGCTGCGGGCCGGCGGCTGCTACCTGGTGAACGTGGCGAGCCTGGCCGCCTACCAGCCGATCCCGGAGCTCGCGGTCTACGCCGCGACCAAGGCGTTCGTGCTCAGCTTCACCGAGGCGCTCTGGCACGAGACCAAGGGCACCGACCTGCGCGTGCTGTGCCTGTCACCGGGTCTGACCGGCACCGAGTTCCTCGAGGTCGCGGGCGAGGTGGCCGCGGGCGGGACCTCGATGATGCAGACGCCCGAGCAGGTCGTCGACACCGCGATGCGCACGCTGGACGGCCGTTCCACGCCGAGCGTGGTCTCCGGCGCGCTGAACCGCGTCACCGCCAACCTGCACCGGTTCTTCCCGCGGCGGCTCGGGATCGAGGTCATCGCCCGGGTGACCGCGAGCCGTCCGCCCGCGGTGGCGGCTACTTCCAGCCGCTGACGACGTCTCCGCGGCGGCCGAGCTCGCGCAGGTCCTCCAGGGCCCGCGGCCCGTCCAGCGACACCGCGAGGCCCAGCGGCTCCCGGGTGGACCTCCAGCGCTGCCGCGCGAGGTAGCCCGACTCGACCGTGGCCTTGAGGCCGCCCGTGGAGGCCAGCGCCCCGCGCATCACGCCGAGCCGGCCGAGGGCCTCGTCGACCGCGGCGAGCAGGGCGGGGCGGTTGCCCTCGCACATCGCCAGGGTCAGCTCGGGACGGGTGCCCGCCACCCGGGTGCCGTCGGCGAAGGAGCTCGCGGACAGGGCGAGGGCGAGGTCGTCGTCCGGGTCACCCGCGCCGACGGTCGCCAGCACCGCGGCCAGGAGGTGCGGCAGGTGGGAGATCCGCGCGACGGCGAGGTCGTGCTCGTCGCTCGCCGCGGGCACGACCCGGGACCCGCAGGCCCAGGCCAGCTCGGCGACGTCCTTCCACACACCCGTGTCCACGCCGTCGTCCGCGACCACGACCCAGGCGGCGTCCCGGAACAGGTCGGCGTCCCCGGCGGCCCAGCCGGACTCGGCGGTCCCGGCCATGGGGTGCCCGCCGACGTACCGGGCGCGCGGGGCGTAGGTGGTGACGAGGTCCTGCACGGCCACCTTCACGCTCACCGCGTCGGTCAGCCGGACGGTCGGCGCGACGGCGTCGATCCTGGTCAGCACCTGCTCGACGGCAGGCAGCGGGACGGCGATCACGACCAGCGCGTCCGCGTCGGTGGCCCGGCGCAGGGCGGCGTCGAGGTCGGTGTCGACCGCGAACCCGTCCGCCTGCGCGGCCGCCGCCGTACCCGCCGACCCGGCGACCCCCCAGCACTCCCGCCCCGCCGCGGTCGCGGCGCGCAGCAGCGACCCGCCGATCAGCCCGGTCCCCACCACGCACAGCGCCCGCATGGCGGAGGAGGCTAGCGGAGGGCCGAGGGCTTGTGTCCCGATGGGGACACCACCGCAGCGGGAGACACGTCCTAGTCGCGAGTCAGGACACCCGCCACACGGAGGATCCCGCGCTCCTCCAGACGCCTGCCCACGATCTGCACGCCTGCGGGCAGCCCGGAGACCGGGGCGGGGACCGAGACCGCGGGCCAGCCGGTGAGGTTGAACGGCTTGGTGAGGTCCAGCAGGTCCGGCAGCGTCGACCCGGTGCGCTCGCCGATCGGCGTGGCGCGCGCCCGGGTGGTGGCGCTGACCAGCACGTCCATGTCCGAGGCGGCCGCGGCGAACTCGGCGGTGAGCCTGCGGCGGGTGCGCTGGGCACTCACGTAGTCCGCGGCGGTGATCCCGGCGGCGCGCTCCAGCCGCGAGGCCGTCTCGGCCTGGTACGGCGCGCCCTGCGCGAGCCACTCGCGGTGGGTCGCGTACGCCTCGCCGCCGACGATCGTCGAGTAGGTCGCCGCGAGCTCGTCGATGAACGGCGTGCGGATCTCGATGATCTCCGCGCCCGCCTTCTCCAGCAGCCGGAGGGCCTCGGTGAGGTCGGTGCCGTGCCAGTAGTCGTCGACCAGGACACCGACGTGGGCGCCGGAGATCCCGGGCGGCTGGATACCGCCGCCGGTGCCGTCCGGGCGGGACAGCACGTCCCACGCGACCGACGCGGTGTGCGCGTCCGCGGCGAGGACACCGACCGTGTCCAGGGTCTCGGCCAGCGGGAACACCCCGTCGGTGGACAGCACGCCGAGCTCCGGCTTGAGCCCGACCACCCCGCACAGCGCCGCGGGCGTGCGCACGCTGGCACCCGTGTCGGTGCCCAGCGCGAGCGGCACGTACCCCGCCGCGACCGCCACCGCGGAGCCGGACGACGAGCCGCCGCTGATCCGCTCCGGATCGTGCGGGTTGCGGGTGGGCCCGGCCGCCGCGACGTCCCCGGTCGGCCCGTAGGCGAACTCGTGCGTGGCCAGCTTGGCGACGATCACCGCCCCCGCCTCGCGCAGCCGGGCGACCACGGGGCCCTCGGTGGTGGCCGGGGTGGCCGGGAGGACGTCGGAGCCCGCGCGGGTGGGCATCCCGACGACGTCGAACAGGTCCTTCACCCCGACCGCGACGCCGTGCAGCGGCCCCCGCCACTCGTGCCGGGCCAGCTCGGCGGCCCGCTCCTCGGCCACGGCGAGTGCGTCCCCGGCGACCGCCACGACCGCGTTGAACGGGTCCGCGGCCAGCTTCTCCAGTGTCTCGCGCACGTGCTCGACGGGGGAGAGCTCGCCGGAACGCAGGGCCAGGGACAGATCACGAAGGCTGGGCACGGTCCTAGTTCACCCCATGGCGAGGGCGCTGTAGAGAGCGACCCCGGCGGGCATGGCGGACTCGTCGAAGCGGACGCGGTTGGAGTGGTTCGGGGCGGCCTCGTGGGGCGCGGTCCCCGGCGGGCAGGCGCCCAGGAACGCGAGCGCCCCCGGCACCTTCTCCAGCACGTAGGCGAAGTCCTCGGCACCCATGATCGGGGTCGGCATGGTGCAGACCCGGGTGTCGCCGAGCAGGCGTCTGCCGGTGTCGGCGAACCGGGCGGTGGCCGCGGGATCGTTGACCGTGACGGGGTAGCCCGACTCGATCCGGACCGCGGCGGTGCAGTCGTGGGCGAGGGCGGTGTGGGTGCAGACCCGCTCGATCTCCCGGTGCACCGCGCGGCGGACCTGCTCGGACATCGTCCGCACGGTGCCGACCAGCTCGGCGGTCTCCGGGATGACGTTGTCCGTGGTCCCGGCCGTGATCCGGCTGATCGTCAGCACCGTCGGGTCGTGGGTGTCGATGCGGCGGGTGACCATCGTCTGCAGCGCGCCGACCATCGCGGCCGCGGCGGGCACCGGATCCACGGCGTGGTGCGGGGCCGACGCGTGCCCTCCGCGGCCGGTGACGGTGACCCGCAGGACGTCCGCCGCCGCCATGATCGGCCCCGGTCGCAGGTGCAGCTCGCCGGTCGGCATCGTGGCGCTGACGTGCAGCGCGAACGCCGCGTCCGGGCGGCCGCCGGGGCCGTGCCGGTCCAGCAGTCCTTCGTCGATCATGAGCCGGGCGCCGTGGTGGCCCTCCTCGCCGGGCTGGAACATCAGCACGACCCGCCCGGGAACGTCCTCGCGACGCGCGCAGAGCAGCCGGGCGGCCGACGCGAGCATCGCGGTGTGCAGGTCGTGACCGCACGCGTGCATGACGCCGGGTACCTCGGAAGCGTGGTCCACGGTCGCGTCCTCCTGCAGTGGCAGGGCGTCCATGTCGGCGCGCAGGAGCGTGGTCGGGCCGGGCCTGCCGCCGTCCAGCACGGCGACCAGGGAGGTCAGCTCGCGGCCTGCGAACAGCCGGAGCGGGAGGTCGGCCAGCTCGCTCCGCACCAGGTCGAGGGCATGGGGGAGCGCCAGACCGGTCTCGGGGTGGCGGTGCAGCGCGCGACGCAGGGCCACCGTCCGCGGTTGCAGCGCCCGGGCCGCACCGAGGAGGGCGGCGGGAGCGCCGAGCAGGTCGCGCATCACCCGATCCTGTCACCGTGGGCGAGGCCACCCGAATTGTGGTTTGTACCACATCCGATTGAGGCCTACCGTGTGCTCATGCCGGTCCAGAGCGTGGAGGCCCCCACCGAGGTCAGGGGCGAGTCCCTGCCCGGGTATGCGGTCGCCGCGATCCGGGAGGAGGGGCGGTGGCGGTGCGTCCGCCTCGAGCCGGACGCCCTCGTCGACCTCGACGCGGCGATCACCGAGCTGCGGGGGCTGCGGTCCACCGGCGCGGTCGTCGGCCTGCTGGACGTGGACGACGAGTTCTTCGTCCTGCTGCGCCCGGTCCCCGGCGGCGTGGCCCTGATGGTGTCGGACGCCGCGGCCGCCCTGGACTACGACGTCGCGGCGGACGTGTTGGACCTGCTCCGCGTCGACCTCCCGCCGGACGACGACGCGCTGGACGACGACCCCTGGCCCGAGGGCGATCTCTCCATCCTCGCGGACCTCGGCCTGCCCGCCGAGGAGCTGGGCGTGCTGGCGGGGGAGTTCGAGCTGTACCCGGACGAGCAGCTCGCCACCATCGGCCGCCGCTGCGGCTTCGGCGACGAGCTCGCGAAGCTCGTCGGCCGCTGACCCGCGAGTCCCCGCTTCCCGCCCGCGAGTCCCCACGACCCGCGAGTCCCCCCTTCCGACCCGCGAGTTCGACGTCCTGGCGCCCGAGTCGGACATTCGTGCGCCGGCATCATGGCCCGGTGCAGCCCACCTCGTCCGATCTCGCCTGGATGGGCCGCGCGCTCTCGGTGGCCGCGGGGGCGCTGGAGAGCGGGGACGTTCCCATCGGCGCGGTGGTCGTGGACGCCGACGGCCGCGAGCTCGCCGCCGCAGCCAACGCCCGCGAGGCCCTCGGCGACCCCACCGCCCACGCCGAGGTGCTCGCGCTGCGGGAGGCCGCGGCCGTCCGGGGGGAGTGGCGGCTCGAGGGCTGCACGCTGGTGGTGACCGTGGAACCGTGCACGATGTGTGCCGGTGCCCTCGGCCTCGCCCGGATCGACCGGGTGGTCTTCGGCGCCTGGGAGCCGAAGACGGGCGCGGCGGGCTCGCTGTGGGACGTCCTGCGGGACCGCAGGCTCACCCACCGCCCCGAGGTCCTCGGCGGAGTCCGCGAGGACGAGGCCGCCGACCTGCTGAAACGCTTCTTCGCCGGGGGCCTGCGGGACTGACCGCGTGAGCTTGTAACCTTGTCGGCGGTAGCGTGTCCGAGCGGCCGAAGGAGCGCGCCTCGAAAGCGCGTGAGGTGCAAGCCTCCGTGGGTTCAAATCCCACCGCTACCGCCACGAACGCCGGGTCCTCGTCGAGGACCCGGCGTTTCGCGTATCCAGGTCCCGCCACGCTGCGGGGGGTGGGGCCGGGGCGCCCGCCCACACCCGCCGGGACCAGGGGAGTGCCAGGCGGTCCTCGTGCGGAGCGAGCCTGCTCAGTGGGAGGGCCTCGGCGTGCCGGGAGAAGACCGCGTCGACGTAGCGGTGGCCCGTGTCCGCGGCGACGAACACCGTGGTCCGGCCCGGTTCCCGTTCCCAGCCCGCGGCCAGATACGCCGCGCCTGCCGACAGCCCGGCGAACACCGCGTGCTCTCGCAGCAGCGCCACCGATCCCGACAGCGCGACGCCGAAGCCCGTCCAGTGGATCACGTCGTAGGCCTCGTGGGAGACGTTGCCGAAGGGGATGGAGCTGCCGATCCCGGCGATCAGGATGTCCGGGTCCTCGACCCCGTCGCTGCCGAAGGTGACGCTGCCGAAGGGCTGGACCCCCACCAGCCGGACGTCGCCGGTCTCGCGCAGGTAGCGCGCGAGCCCACCCGTCGACGCGCCCGACCCGACCCCGCCGACCAGCGTCACCGGGGTCGGGCCCAGCGCCGCGCGGATCGTCGCGGCGACCGCGCGGTAGCCCAGGTAGTGCACCTCGTCGTGGTACTGGCGCATCCAATGCAGCCGCGGCTCGGCCTCTAGCAGCGCATGGATCCGAGCCACTCGCCGGGACTGGTCGAGCTTGAGGTCCGTCGAGCGCGGCATCCGCTCCAGCGTCGCGCCGAGCAGCTCGAGCTGGACCCGCGCCGACTCGTCCACCGTCGTCGAGCCGACGATGTGGCAGCGCAGGCCGTGTCGGTGGCAGGCCAGTGCGAGGGCGGTCGCGTAGATCCCGGACGAGCTGTCCACCAGCGTGTCCCCGGGTGCGACGGCACCCGTGTCCAGCAGGTGCCGGACGGCGGCGTCCGCACTGAGCACCTTCATCGTCTCGAAGCGCAGGCAGAGCAGGTCGTCGGCCAGTCGGACGAGGTCGGGTCTGCCGACGGCGTCCGCGACGTGGGCGTCGATCATGCCGCCACCAGCTCGCCCACCACGAACGACCCGGTGGCGGGCAGCCCGACGGCCCGCAGCGCCGCGACCGCGGGGGCCGGGTCCGCGTCCGGGCGCAGCAGCAGTCCGGCCACGCTCCCGCTGTGGGCGACCTGCACGCCGAGGGCGTGCTCCCCGGCGGCGAGCAACCGGTCGATCTCGGAGTCCGCCCGGTGCAGCCGCGCGCTGGCCGTGGCCACCCGCGCCACCTCGGTCGGATCGGCGCTGCTCACGGCCCGACGCAGGCGGGAGCGCAGTTCCGCGTACGCCGCCGGGTCGGGCAACGGCGGCGCGTCGGCCGGAGTGTCGACGGGGCGCCCGCCGTCGAGCAGGCAGCCCACGATCCGCAGCGGGGGCAGGGACTCCCCGAGCACCTCCAGGACGACGCCGTCCCGCTGGGCGAAGAGCCGGGGACGCGGGTCGTCGAACATCAGGGGATCGCTCGCGGCCTCCGCCGCCACGGCGATCCGGGCGATCTCCCGCGGCGCGATCCGGACGCCGAACCCGTCCGCGACCGCACGGATCGTGGCCACCACGTCGGCGGTCGAGGAGCCCATCCCGAGTCCGAACGGCACGGACCCGGTCAACGTGACCCGGCCTCCGCCCGGACGCTGCGGCACGGCGACCGCGGTGCCTCGGCCCGATCCCGCCCACTCGGCGCCCCGGTCGGCGAGCGCGGCGACGGTCAGCCGGGCGGCGCGGGTGGCCTTGGGGCGATGTCCGGGACCCACCGTGATGACCGGCTCGGGGCCCGGCTCGAACCGCGCCCGCACCCGCAGGTCGGGGCGCGGCAGCGTCACCAGGCCGGCCCGCAGGACCCCGTCGCGGTCCCGGAACGCGCCCTGCAGCAGCTCACCGTGGTGACACGGACACCAGCCGCTCCCGGTCACGGCGCGGCCCGGTAGCGGTAGAGCACGGTCGGATCGGCGCTGAACTGGGAGAACGGGAACGGTTCCGCCGACAGCGCCGCGACGCCCCGCCCGAGGAACGCCCGCGCGACGGCGGCCCCGGTCTGTGCGTAGACCGTCAGCGGCACGCCGCGCGCCCGGCACCGCGCCACGATCCCGTCGAACGTGTCGTTGGCCAGCGTCATCCCGGTGGCGACGACCTGGTCGGCCTTCTCGATCACCTCGTCGGCGTCGGCGGACACGACATCACCCCACTGGGTCTCCCGCAGGTCGAGATCGCACGGCAGGCACTCGGCCCCGCGCTCGCGGATCGCGGCGACCAGCGGGTTCACCACCCCGATCAGGGCGACCCGTGCGCCGGGCGCCACGTCCAGCAGACCGGCCACCGCCGCGTCCCGGGCAACCGCGCGCTCCTCGGGGGTGCCGTCCGGCAGCGTGATCCGCTCGGGGGCGGGATCGTCCCGGAAGGGCGACTCGGCGGCGAGCAGGGCGTCGAGTGCGGCGATCCGGACGGGGTACGGGACGTCGGTCAGCAGGGTCCGCAGCGGGCTGCCGGAGAGCTCCTGACAGGCCACCGGATCGAGCTCGCCCGCCTGCACGGATGCCGCTCCGAACGCGCGACCGGAGCGGACCAGCACGTAGTGGTTGCGGTAGGTCACGGCGCCCCCGGCGAGCCGGGTCCCGTGCCCGGCCCAGAAGACGCTGGTGGCGGTGCGCCCGGCGGCGCGGTCCCGGGCCCCGGAGAGCAGAGCGGCGACGGTCGGTGGTGGGTGCATGATCTAAATGAATATCATTGTCATTAACGGACATCCAGGGTGCGACCGGTCACGCTGGTCATCTCGGACCAGCCCTGCTAGATGTTTACGACAATCATGTTCATCAAGTTCGCCCTCGGGCTCACCCTGGCTCTGCCGGTCTCGATCGTCGTGGCGATCGGCCTCGGCCCCGCCGCCGTGCCCCCGCTCGACACCGTGCGCTACCTCGCCGCGGCGCTGACCGGCGGGACGATCGGCCTCGACGAGGTCCCCGTCTACGAGATCGTCTGGCAGCTGCGGACGCCGCGGGTGCTGCTCGCGGCCGTGGTCGGCGCCGGGCTCGCCGCGGTCGGGGTGGGCGTGCAGGCGTTGGTGCGCAACGCCCTCGCCGACCCGTTCGTCCTCGGGATCTCCTCCGGGGCCTCTGTCGGCGCGGTCACGGTGCTGGTCACCGGCACGGTCGCGGGGGTCTACGCGGTGTCGCTGGGGGCCTTCCTCGGCGCCGTCCTCGCCACCGTCCTGGTGCAGCTCGTGGCCCGCACGTCCAGCCCGCTGCGGCTGGTGCTGACCGGGATCGCGCTGGCCCACGCCTTCCAGGCGGCGATGGCGCTGCTGATCTACCTGGTCCCGCAGGGCGAGGCGACCTCGACCGTCCTCTACTGGACCCTCGGCGGCTTCGGCGCGGCGACCTGGGGCTCGCTGCCGGTCGTCGCCGTGGTCGTCGTCGCAGGCCTGGTCCTGTTGCGCGCCCATGCCCGCGATCTCGACGTCCTGGCGTTGGGGGACGAGACCGCCGCGAGCTCGGGGCTCGACGCCACCGCCCTGCGCACCCGCCTGTTCCTGCTCACCTCCCTGATGACGGGGGCGATGGTCGCGGTGAGCGGGGCGATCGGGTTCCTCGGGCTGATCGTGCCGCACCTGGTCCGGATGCTCACCGGGGCGGTGCACGCCCGGGTGCTGGTGCTCGCGCCACTGGTCGGGGCCGTCCTGGCGGTCTGGGTGGACCTGCTGGCACGCACCGTCGTCGCGCCACGGGAGCTGCCGCTCGGGGTGGTCACGGCCCTGGTCGGGGTGCCGGTGTTCCTGGTGCTGGTCCGTCGCCGCGGGTACGTCTTCGGGAACGCCCGATGACCCTGTCGCTGCAGGGGATCTCGGTCGCCGCCGGTGGTCGGGAGATCGTCCGGGAGCTGTCGTTGGAGGTGGCCACCGGGAGCGTGGTCGGTCTGGTCGGACCGAACGGCAGCGGGAAGTCGACCGCCCTGCGCTGCGTGTACCGGGCCCTGCGCCCGCTCCGCGGCACGGTGCTGCTCGACGGCCTCGACCTGGCCGGGACCCCGTTGCGGCACAGTGCCCGGCGGGTCGCCGCGCTGACCCAGGACCACGGCTCCGAGCTGGACTTCACCGTGGCCGAGCTGGTCGGGTTGGGTCGGGCCCCGCACGGCACCCCCGACCCGGAGATCGTGCGCGACGCGATGCGGCGGGTCGGCGTGGACCACCTCGCCGACCGCGGGGTGCTCACCCTGTCCGGCGGCGAGCGCCAACGCGCACTGGCCGCCCGCGCGCTCGCCCAGACCCCCGAGGTCCTCGTCCTCGACGAGCCCACGAACCACCTCGACATCGCCCACCAGCTCGGGCTGCTCGCCGCCCTGCGCGACACCGCCCTGACCGTGCTGGTGGTCCTGCACGACCTCAACCTCGCCGCCGCCGTCTGCGACCGGATCGGGGTGCTGTCCGCGGGACGCCTGGTCGCCGTCGGGACCCCGGCCGAGGTGCTCACCCCGACCGTCCTGGCGGAGGTGTTCGGGGTGGCGGCGGAGGTCGTCGCGCACCCGACCACCGGCCGTCCCCAACTGCTCTACACGTTCTAGGAGGAGTTCCCGTTGCGCCGCTTCGCCCCCCTGTTGCTGGTCCCGTTGCTGACCGCCTGCGGTGCGCAGGTCGAGTCGGCGGGGGCCGCCGACACCGTGACCGTCGCGCGGTGCGGCGAGCAGGTCGAGTACCGCGTCCCGCAGCGCGCCGTGGCCTACGAGGGCGGCAGCGCCGACAAGCTGTTCGCGCTCGGGCTGACCGACCACGTGCTCGGCTACGTCATGCCACCCGCCAACCCGCCCGTCACCGAGTCCCCCTATGCCGCCGAGTACGCGAAGGTCGAGATGCTGTCGGACGACCTGCTCAACCGCGAGCTGGTCGTCGACGCCCGCGCCGACCTCGTCGTCGCGGGCTGGCGGTCCGGGTTCTCCGACGAACGGGGGATCACCCCCGCGCTGCTCGACGGCCTCGGCATCCAGAGCGCCATGCATACCGAGAGCTGCTGGAACTACCCCGGCTTCCCCGAGCGGGTCCCGCCGATCGAGGGGCTCTACGAGGACCTCCGCAGGCTCGGCGCGATCTTCCGGGTCCCGGACCGGGCCTCCGCGCTGGTCGCGGACCTGCAGGCCCGGGTCGCGGCGGTCGAGGCCGCGGCGCCGGACACCGAGACGCCGGTGTTCCTCTACGACTCCGGCACCGACCGGCCCTTCAGCGCCGCCAACCAGGTGCCCCCGAACGACGTCATGCGGATCGCGGGCGGGCGCAACATCCTGGCCGACGTCGACGGCCGCTGGACCGACGTCGGGTGGGAGACCGTCGTCGAGCGGCGCCCCGAGGTCATCATGATCATGGACTACGGCACGCAGAGCGCCGAGGACAAGATCGCGTTCCTGAAGTCGCTGCCGCAGCTGCGCAGCGTGCCCGCCGTGCGGAACGACCGGTTCTTCGTGCTCGACTACAACGAGGGGATCAGTGGTCCGCGGGTGATCGACGGCCTGGAGCGGTTCGGCGCGTACATGAGGGCGCTGTGAGGAACGGTGCGGTCCGGTCCGGCGCCGTGAGGTCCGGGGCCGTGGGGTTCGCCCGGCTCTGGACCGGGACGACGGCCTCGGGCCTCGCGACCTGGGCGCTACCGTTCGTGCTCGGGCTCGGCGTGGTCGACGGGGCGCTGTCCGCCGTGGAGCTGGGGCTCGCGCTGGGGGTCCGCACCGCAGGCTTCCTCCTGGCGGTCCCCGCCGCCGGCGTGCTGGCGGACCGGTACTCCCGCCGCGCGACGGTGGGCTGGTCCGGCGCCGTGGCGGCCGTCGGCTCGCTGCTGGTGGCGGCCGGGCCGGGGCAGCTCGCGCTGCTCCTGCTCGGGGCCGCCCTGGCCGGGGCGGGGCAGGGGGCGTGCAGGCCGGCGTTCCAGGCGCTGGTCGTCGAGGTGGTGGCGGAGGAGCGCCGTCAGGAGGCGAACGCCGCGATGACCGTGTCCGTGCGGGCGACCACGCTGGTCGCCCCATCGCTCACCGCCCTGCTGGCCACGGTGGTCCCGGTTGCGGGTCTGGCGCTCGGGATCGCGGCGTTGTGGCTGATCGCCGCCGCGGTGCCGCCGCGGGGGGCCAGGGTCGACAGGGTCGACAGGGTCGCCGAGGAGGCGACGACCGGGGCACCGGTCACGGGGACGGTCGGCGGGGATGTGTCGGCCGGACGTCCCGCCATGGAGGCCGCCTGCGGTCCGATCGCCTCGGCTCGGCCCGGAGCGCGGGTGGGTCGGGCGGCGAGCCGGGTCGTGGCGCGTCGGGCGTGGTCGGGGTTCGTCGCGGACTTCCGCGAGGGGTTGGTCGAGGCTCGTCGGCATCCCTGGTTCCTCGCAGGCCTCGGCGCCCTGACCGCCGTGATCGCGACCGGATACTCGGCGACCGGTGTGGCGTTGCCGCTGGTCAGCGCCGACCGCTACGGCGGGGCGACGGTCCTGGCGGGCGCCCTGACCGGCTACACCGCCGGTGCGCTGGTCGGCGGCCTGCTCGTGGCGCGCCTCCGGCCGCGGGCACCGGGGTGGGTGGCCCTGGGCGGCCTCGCGCTCTACGCCGTTGCGCCGCTGTCGCTGGTGTTCCCGGTTCCGGTGTGGACGGTGGTCGCGGCGTACGTGGTGTGCGGCATCGGGATCGAGCTGTTCAACGTCCCGTGGTTCACCGCGGTGCAGCGGGAGGTGGAGCCGTCGAAGCTGGCCCGGGTGTCCTCGCTGGACTTCCTGCTGTCCTACGGGCTCGCGCCGCTGGGCCTCGCCCTGATCGCCCCGGCGATCACCGCGTGGGGTCCGGCCCCCGTCCTGGTCGGCTGCGCGGTGGTCTGCCTCGCAGCACCCGCGCTCGCCGCGCTCGCACCCGGCTCCCGGGGCTTCGCTACACCGCGGTGAAGCCGAGCGCCCGCATGTAGGCGGCGAACGGGGGCTTGGCGGGGATGACCCGACCCTCCTCGAAGGCCAGGACCTCCGCCGCGGTGACCCCGCAGCGGCTCGCCAGGTCGGCGGCGCTGAGGTCCTTCATCGCCCGGGCCTCGCGGAGGAGACGGCCGAAGTCCTCGGCGTCCTCCTGCGGGGTGAACCGGGTTCCGTTCGCTCCGACCAACACGTCCAGGCTCCTCTCGACGACCGGAACCGACTGTGCCGGGTGCCGCCGCGCGGCGCACGGCCCGCGCGACGGGTGGCGGTCGTTCGGCGCCGAACGCAGCGACGCCGGGTCGGTCCGTGGACCGCCCGGCGTCGCCGCTGCTCGTGAGCGCGGAGGATAGGGGATTCGAACCCCTGAGGGCTTGCGCCCAACACGCTTTCCAAGCGTGCGCCCTAGGCCACTAGGCGAATCCTCCGCGGAAGACCTTACGGGACGAGCCCGGAGACCCCCGCGGCGGGACCCGGGTCCCGGATGTGGCTACACTCGTCCACGGATCCCGCGCGGCGTCCATCCTGTGAACTCCCCCAGGGCCGGAAGGCAGCAAGGGTCAGCGGGCTCTGGCGGGTGCGCGGGGTCCCCTTTCTTCCCCCTGGCATTCCTGTCGGGGTCGATCGGTAGCCTCGGCTCGTGGCCCTCGCTCTGTATCGCAAGTACCGCCCGGCGAAGTTCGCCGAGGTGGTCGGGCAGGAGCACGTCACCCAGCCGCTGGGAGTGGCGCTCGCGGCGGGTCGCATCAACCACGCGTACCTGTTCTCGGGGCCGCGGGGGTGCGGCAAGACCTCGTCGGCCCGGATCCTGGCCCGATCACTGAACTGCGTGGACGGCCCGACGCCGGATCCGTGCGGGGTCTGCAACTCCTGCATCGCCCTCGCGCCCGAGGGGCCGGGGAACATCGACGTCGTGGAGCTGGACGCGGCGTCCCACGGTGGTGTGGACGATGCCCGCGAGCTGCGGGACCGCGCCTTCTACGCCCCCGCCGAGTCGCGGTACCGGGTGTTCATCGTCGACGAGGCGCACATGGTCACCACGCAGGGCTTCAACGCCCTGCTGAAGATCGTGGAGGAGCCGCCGGAGCACCTCGTCTTCGTCTTCGCCACGACCGAGCCGGACAAGGTGCTGCCCACCATCCGGTCCCGCACGCACCACTACCCGTTCCGGCTCATCCCGCCCGGCACCCTGCGGTCGCTGCTGGAGCGCATCTGCGGCGAGGAGAGCGTGCAGGTCCAGCCCGCCGTGTACCCGCTGGTCATCCGCGCGGGCGGAGGGTCGGCGCGAGACACGCTCTCGGTGATGGACCAGCTGCTCGCGGGCGCGGGACCCGAGGGCGTGACCTACGAGCGCGCGATGGCGCTGCTCGGCGTCACGGACGTCGCGCTGATCGACGACGTGGTGGACGCCCTCGCCGCGGGGGACGGCGGGGCGGTCTACCAGGCGGTGGACCGGCTGGTCGAGGCGGGCCACGACCCGCGCCGCTTCGCCGCCGACCTGCTCCAGCGGCTGCGGGACCTGATGTTGGTGCAGGCCGTTCCCGAGGCGGCGAGCCAGGGGCTGGTCGAGGCGGCGTCGGACGAGATGGACCGCATGCTGGACCAGGCCGCGCGGCTGGGGCCCGCCACGCTCGCCCGGTACGGCGAGATCGTCCACGCGGGGCTCACCGAGATGCGCGGCGCCACCGCCCCCCGGCTGCTCCTCGAGCTGTTGTGTGCGCGGATGCTGCTGCCCGCCGCCACGACCACCGACGCCGGGCTCCTGGAGCGCCTGGAGCGGGTCGAACGCCGCCACGCGATCGCCCCCGGTCCCGCGGGCTCGGGTACGTCCGGGGGCGGCGCGCCCGCCGAGGAGCCGACACCGCAGTTCGTCCGACCCTCGCGGCGGCGGGAGGCGGGGGAGACCGAGAGCGGCCCCGCCGCCCGCCCCGCCGCCCCCGGCAGCCCGGCCGCCGCTGACGGACCCGCGCAGGTCGGCGGTCCCGGCTCCGCGGCGGGGGAGAGGGCACCCGCGGGCCACGCGCCCGCGTCGGCCCCGGCAAGCGGCTCTGCGGCGGCCTCGCCCGTTGAGCAGCCTGCGCCCGGGACTCCCGCGGCGGCCGCGCCGGTCGCCGCGTCGGAGCCGGTCGCCGGGACTCCGGTCGGCTCCGCGCCGACGAGCGCTCCGGCCGCGGAACCGCCCACGCCGCCCGACGCGGTCCCGCCCGCGGCGGCGGGTGTGGCGGTGGCGGGTGTGGCGTCGGTGGGTGCCGGGGCGGCGGGTGCCGAGTCGCCGGATGCCGGTGCCGGCTCGTCGGCTGCCGATGCCGGTGCCGGCTCGTCGGGGACCGTGACGACCGGTGCCGACTCGTCGGCTGCCGCGTCGGTGGGGACGTCGGTGGGGACGATGTCGTCCGCAGTCGGGCCTGCGGAGCAGGCCGGCGGGCCGCTCGGCGGTGCTTCCGAGGGTCCGGCGGGCGCGTCGGTGGGTGAGGGTGGTCCCGGTCCCGGTCCCGGGGCGGCGGGCGACGGTGCTGCCTGCGGCGCGGCGGCCGAGGGGCCGAGGGGCGATGCGGAGCCCGGCCGCGGCGCAGCTGCCGTCGTCGATCCGGTCGGGGCACCCCACTCCGTCGCGGCGCAGCAGGATGTCGTGCCGACGAGCGGCCCGCAGGCGGCCGCAGCCCGGACCGACCGGCCGGACGCGGTGCCGTCGGGCAGCGCTGGTGCCGGAGGGGAGCCGGAGCGGGCATTCGCCGAGCCCACCGGGCCCACCGAGCCCCCCGGGCCCACCGAGCCCGAGGCGGACCGATCCACCCCCGTGGTCTCAGGTCTGGACGCCGGTGCGGTGCGGCGGGTGTGGTCGGAGATCCTCGGCGCGGCCAGGCAGCGCAGCCGCAGCACCGAGGCGTTGATGGTCAACGCCACGGTCCGCGCCGTCGAGGGGGAGACCCTCGTGCTGAGCATCGGCTCGCCGCCCCTGGCCCGGCGGCTCGCCGAGACCCGCAACACGGACGTGATCAGCGCGGCGCTGCACACCGTGCTGGGTGTGCAGTGGGGCATCCGGGTCGAGACCGGGGGCGGAGCCGCCCCGCCCCAACCCGCGGCCCGCCAGTCGGCCCCGCGCAGCGTGCCACAGCGGCCGTCCCGCCAGGAGACCGCTGCGGCCGACCGCGCCGAGCCTCCGCGCGCTCAGGCACGCCAGTCCGAGTCCCCCCGGCCGGAGTTCCAGCGGCCCGCCCAGCGCCCGGGTGCTCCGCAGTCCGGTGCTCCGCAGTCCGGTGCTCCGCAGTCCGGCGCTCCGCAGTCCGGCGCCGTGGAGAGCGGGGACCACAGCTCGGCCGCCGGATCCGGCGCGGAGGCGGGACGCGACCGGTCGGGTGGTCAGGGCGCCGCGTCGCGCCCGGAGACCCCGCAGGCCGAGGCCCGTCGCCCGGCCGCGCGCGCCGGCTACCAGCGGCCCTCCTCCCCCCGGAACGACGACGGCCCGCCACTGCCGCCCGAGCCGCCGGACGAGGAGCCCCCGCCGGACGACGAGGAGGCCATGATCGCCGAGGCGGACGCCTCCCGGGCCGAGCGCTCCGTGCGTCGGGACCCGGAGGAGGTCGCCATCGAGCTGCTGTCCTCCCAGCTCGGCGCGAAGGCCTTCGACCAGCGCTGACCACCGGTCGGCGGGAGCGTTCGGGTCGTCCCGTGGTGAGCGGACGGCTCGGCGTCCCCGTCACGCCACGCTCGGGTTGATCACCTCAGCCGAGACCGAACCGAGGTGTCGGCAGCGCCGTCCGGTCGCGCTCGCACCGATCGTGGACGGCGACCGGCGCTGATCAGGGAGTGAGGAAGTGCTGGATCCCCGCGGCGATCGCGGTGGCGTAGCGCTCCCGGCCGTCCGCGCCGCTCACCAGGGCCGCCTCCCGCGCGTTGCGCATGTTCGCGCACTCCACCAGCGCCGCGGGCACCGTCGCGAAGTTGAGCCCGCCGAGGTCGGCGCGGGGGGACAGCCCGTCCCGCCCGATGTAGTCGCTGACCCGGAACCCGCCCGCGACCAGGGCGTCCCTCAGGTCGCCCGCCAGCGTCAGGGCGGGCCCGGACTGCGCGGGGTTGAGCGGCGGGTTCGAGTAGGCCACGTGGAAGCCGCTGCCGCCCGCGGCCGCGCCGTCGGCGTGCAACGACACCATCAGGTCGGCGCCCGCGGCCTGCCCGGCCCGGCCGCGCTCGTCCACGCAGGGGCCGACGCCGTCGTCCGACGGGCGGGTGAGCACGACCCGGGCGCCCGCGGCGGTCAGCCGGGCCCGCACCCGTCCCGCCAGGTCCCAGGCGAACGCGTGCTCGGTGTACCCGGCGTCGGTGCTCGTCCCGGTGGTGTTGCAGGCCTTGGTGCCGCCCCGCCCGTCCGGGACCTGGCGGGTGACCGCGGCGCGGGCGGTGCCGTTGCCACCGTTGTGCCCCGGATCGAGGACGACGGTGCGCCCGGCGAGGGGGAGCGTCGGCGGCGACGGCGCGGGGCCTGCAGGGGTGGTGGCGGCGGGGCTCGCGGTCGCCACCGACGTCGGGGAGGCGGCCGGTACCCCGCCCGCGGAGCACGCGACCAGGACGAACGCCGCGGCGACCACCCAGCCCGCCCGCCTCGCGAACGGTGGCCCACCCCGGGCGCCGGTGCGCGCGGGTCGCCCCGCCTGCTCGGCCCGCGGCACGTCGACACCGCCCGGGGACGGGCTCGCGCGCAGGCGTGCCCTGGTCGTCGGGCGGGCTCTGCGCGGGGCGGACACGGCGGACAGCCTCGCACGGCTACTCTGGGTCTCCAGACCGCGACACGAGGAGTCTTGTGGTGCAACCGGGTGGTCAGCCGGACATGGCGATGATCCTGCAGCAGGCGCAGAAGATGCAGGAACAGCTCATGTCGGCCCAGCAGGAGCTCGCCGAGGCCGAGGTGACGGGTCAGGCGGGGAACGGGCTCGTCCGCGTCACGCAGACCGCGGCCGGCGAGGTGCTCAGCGTCCAGATCGACCCCAAGATCGTGGATCCGGAGGACGTGGAGACGTTGCAGGACCTCCTCGTGGGCGCGATCCAGGACGCCGCGCGTGCGGCCCAGGAGCTGCAGGCCGAGAAGATGGGCCCGCTGACCGGAGGGCTCGGCGACCTCGGCGGCGGGTTCGGCCTGCCCGGCGCCTGAGGTGTTCGAAGGACCGGTCCAGGACCTGATCGACGAGCTCGGCCGGCTGCCCGGCGTCGGGCCGAAGAGCGCGCAGCGCATCGCCTTCCACCTGCTCGCGGCGGACGCCGCGGACGTCACCCGGCTGCAGGAGGTCCTGCAGAAGGTGAAGGAGGGCGTGCAGTTCTGCGAGGTGTGCGGCAACGTCTCGGAGCACGAGCGGTGCCGCTACTGCGCGGACGCGCGGCGGGACCCCACGGTCGTCTGCGTGGTCGAGGAGCCCAAGGACGTGCTCGCGGTGGAACGCACCCGCGAGTTCAAGGGCCGCTACCACGTCCTCGGTGGGGCGCTGGATCCCTTGGGCGGGATCGGCCCGGACGGGCTGCGCATCCGCGAGCTGCTGGCCCGCCTGGGCGGCACCGGCCCGGCGAGCGACGAGGGTGACATCAGCGAGGTCATCATCGCCACCGACCCCAACACCGAGGGCGAGGCGACCGCGACCTACCTGGTCCGGCTGCTGAAGGACTTCCCCGGCCTGTCCGTGACGCGTCTGGCGTCCGGCCTGCCGATGGGCGGCGATCTCGAGTTCGCCGACGAGATGACGCTGGGCCGCGCCCTCGCCGGGCGCCGCGTCCTCAGCTGAGCGGCGCCCCACCGGGGGCGCCGCTCAGGGTTGTCGGGGGTGTGCTCACAGGGTCGGACCTGCGCAGGAACCCCCCGGCACTGCGCGATCAGTCACCGTCCTCGTCTCCCCAGGAGTCGTAGTACCCGCCGCCGTGGCGGACCTCCCAGTTGCGACGCCGGTCAGCGGCGACCCTCCGCCATGCGCGGGACTGTGCGGCATCCATGACGCCCACGACGACCCCGATCACGGCCAACACACCCACTCCGACCAGTACGAGTGCCAAGACGCTCATGGGGACCACCTCCCGGATCGACGACGGGCGACCTTGCTGGAGCCGACGGTGCGAACAGCTCGGATGGAGCTCATCGAGTACTCACCCTTCTCGTTGGTCCTTCTCCGGCGACCTGCCGGAGGCTGAGGGGTCCCGCGAATCGGGGACCGGGGTCGGCGCGACACGCCGGACGGGCGGGGGCTGCTGCCGTTCTCGCTGTTCACGGGCGCCCTCCTCACCTCGGGACCCCGGGTGGAGGTGATGCGAACCACTGGGGTCCATCTACGGTTAGAGTGCCGCAGGACAAGCCACCATGCAATTGCATAGACGGCTATCACCTTCTCGGAGCAACCGCACGAGCACGGACGGTGGGAACGCGCATGGCGCCGCAGCAGGGTCCGGCAGGCCCCCGGAGGCGACTGGGCGCCGAGCTGCGCAGGCTCCGCCTCAAGCGGGACATGACCCTGGACGAGGTCGCCGCGCTGATGACCTGCTCCACCAGCAAGATCTCCCGCCTGGAGACCGGCAAGGGCATCCCCAAGATGCCGGACGTCAACGAGCTCATCCGGATCTACGGGGTCGCCTCGGACGCGGAGCGGGAGATGCTGCGCAGGCTGGTCGGCGAGGGGCGGACGACGGGCTGGTGGGAGCCGTACGTCGAGGGTGTCGACCCCGAGCGGTTCGTCATGGACGCACCGGCGCGCTATCCCTCGCTCGAGGCGGAGGCGACCTCGGTCTCGTCGTTCGACCTGGCGTTCCTCCACGGCCTGCTCCAGACGCGCGAGTACGCGCGTGCCGTACTCGCCGCGCTGCTCCCGCACCACGGGCGCAGGCCGATCGAGAAGCTCGTCGAGCTGCGGATGGAGCGGCAGCGGGCGCTGGAGCGGTCCAGGCCGCTGGACTTCCACGTCGTGCTGGACGAGAGCGTGCTGGTCCGCGAGGCGGGCGGACGGGCGGTGATGCGCGGCCAGCTCGAGGTGCTCCTCGAGCGGGCGGCGGCGCCCAACGTCGACCTGCGGGTGCTCCCGTTCTCGGCGGGTCTGGACCGGGCCCACCTGGGGGAGTTCGTGCTCCTGGGGTTCGACGATCCGGCTCTGTCCGATGTGGTCTACGTTGAGGGCCCGTCGGGCGAGACGTACCTCGACGCACCCGCGGACGTTGAGCTGTACGAGCACGTGTTCGGCGATGTCGCGGAGCGGGCCCTCGACCCCGCGGCCTCCCGGGAACGGATCGCGCAGCACCTCCACTCCCTCGAGAGGACCTCCTGAAGTGATCGAGTACCGCGTGAGCAGCTTCTGCAGCGCAGGCAACTGTGTGGCCGTCGGGCGCACGGCCGAGGGCTACGCGGTGGCCGACACCAAGGACGGGTCGGCGCGGCCGCTCGAGTTCACGGTGGACGAGTGGGCGGCGTTCGTGGCCGGTGTGAAGAACGGCGAGTTCGACCCGCCGATCTCGTGACCCTGCGTGAGGTTGTTACGTCCCCCTCACGCATTTGAGCTGCCTTTGAGGTAGCTGTGCCCCAACTGTGACGTCAAGGGCTACCCGTCGGTAAGCGTGGTGACTAGCGTCTCCCACCATCGACAAACCCCGACGACCTCGAGGTGTCTCCCGTATGCCCACCACCCGACGTCTGCTCGCCGCCATCGCCGCCGGCGCGCTGTCCGTCTCCCTCGCCGCCTGTGCCACGTCCGAACGCGATTCGGGCTCCACGGCCGCGGCGACCGGCGGAACCATGGTCTTCGGCGCCGCAGGCGCCCCGAAGAACTTCGACCCGATCTTCAACGACGACGGTGAGAGCTTCCGTCCGATCCGGCAGATGTACGACACGCTGATCACCTACAAGCCGGGCACCACCGAGCTGTCCCCCGGTCTGGCCACCGCCTGGGAGTCGTCTCCGGACGGCAAGCAGTGGACCTTCACGATCCGTGACGGCGTGACCTTCTCCGACGGCACGGCGCTCGACGCCGCGGCCGTCTGCGCGAACTTCGACCGCTGGGGCACGATGGCCAGCGAGGCCGCGCAGAGCAACATGATCTACTACGCGGACGTCTTCGAGGGCTTCAAGGGGTCCGGCGGCATCTACGACAGCTGCCAGGCGAACGGCAACAAGGCCGTCCTGTCGCTGACGAAGTACAAGGGCGCCTTCCCGGCGGCCTTCGGTCTCACCGCGTTCTCGATCTCGAGCCCGGCCGCGCTGAAGCAGTACGACGCGAACAACGTCACGCAGTCCGGGGACTCGTTCGCCTACCCGGCCTACGCGACCGACCACCCCACCGGCACCGGGGCGTTCACGTTCGAGTCCTACGACCGGACCGCGAACACGATCACGCTCAAGCGCAACGACAACTACTGGGGCGAGAAGGCGAAGCTGGACAAGCTCGTCTTCCGCGTGATCCCGGACGAGAACGCGCGCAAGCAGGAGCTCACCGCAGGCACGATCGACGGCTACGACCTGCCCAGCCCGGCGGACTACGCGTCGCTCAAGAGCGCGGGCCAGCAGGTGCTGATCCGGGACCCGTTCAACGTGCTCTACATGGGCATCAACACCAAGAACAACCCGGCGCTGCAGGACATCCGGGTGCGCCAGGCGCTGGCCTACGCCATCGACCGGCAGGCGCTGGTCCAGACCAAGCTGCCCGAGGGCGCCGAGGTCGCGACCCAGTTCATGCCGCAGACCGTCGAGGGCTACGCGAGCGACGTGCAGCAGTACGCCTACGACCCGGCCAAGGCGAAGGACCTGCTGGCGCAGGCGGGCGCGACCAACCTGACGCTGAACTTCTACTACCCGACCGAGGTCTCCCGGCCGTACATGCCGAACCCGACCGACATCTTCCAGCTGATCGCGGAGAACCTGCGCCAGGTGGGGATCACGGTCAACCCGGTGCCGCGGCCGTGGAACGGCGGCTTCAAAGACGACGTCCAGACCGCGGGCAAGCAGGACCTCCACCTGCTCGGCTGGACCGGCGACTACAACGACGCGGGCAACTTCATCGGGACGTTCTTCGGCCGCCAGAAGCCGGAGTTCGGCGCCGAGGACCCGGCCATGTACTCCGAGATCACCGCGGCGGACGCCGTGGTGGACCCGGCGGGCAAGAAGGCGGCCTACGAGCAGGCCAACCGCGACCTGATGGCCAAGTACCTGCCCGCCGTGCCGATCAGCAGCAGCCCGCCCGCGATCGTCGTCGGGCCGAGCATCAAGGGGCTGGTCCCCAGCCCGCTGACCGACGAGCGCTTCAACACCGTCAGCAAGACCCAGAGCTGACGAAGGTCCCCGGCCGAGGGCGCGTGACCCGCGCCCTCGGCCCGGGGCCGGAAGGACTCCCACCCCATGCTGCGCTTCATCGTGCGGCGGTTGATCCAGGTCGTCCCCACCCTCCTGCTGTTGTCCGTGCTGCTCTTCGCCTGGCTGCGTTCGCTGCCGGGCGGGCCCGCGGCGGCGCTGCTGGGGGACAAGGCCACCCCGGAGAAGATCGCCGAGCTCAACACCGTGCTCGGGCTCGACCAGCCGATCCCGTTGCAGTACATCCGTTTCCTCGGCCGCGCGGTCACCGGCGACTTCGGCAACTCGCTGATCACCGGTCAGCCGGTGCTCGTCGAGATCGGCCGGGCGCTGCCCGCCACCATCGAACTGGCGATCGCCGCGCTGCTCCTCTCGGTGCTGCTCGGCATCCCGCTCGGGTACCTCGCCGCGCGCTACCGCGGCCGCCCGCTGGACACCACCACCGTGATCGGGACGCTCGTGGGCGTCGCCGTCCCCGTGTTCTTCCTCGGCTACCTGCTCAAGCAGTGGTTCGCCGTGGACCTCGGGTGGTTCCCGCCGTCGGGCAGGCAGGCCGTCGACATCGACGCCACCCACGTCACCGGCTTCGCCGTGCTCGACGGGCTGATCACCCGGGAGTTCGACGCCTCCTGGGACGCGCTGGTCCACCTCGTGCTCCCGGCGATCGCGCTCGCCACCATCCCGCTCGCGGTGATCGTCCGGATCACCAGGGCCTCGGTGCTCGACGTCATGGGCTCCGACTTCGTCCGGACGGCCAACTCCAAGGGCCTGGCGCCCGGCACGGTCCGACGGCGGCACGTGCTGCGCAACGCGCTGCTCCCCGTCTCCACGACCATCGGCCTGCAGACCGGCCTGCTCCTCGCCGGCGCCGTGCTCACCGAGAAGGTGTTCGTCTGGGGCGGGCTCGGCACGCTGCTCGCGCAGGCCATCGAACGCCGCGACTATCCGCGGCTGCAGGCCGTGGTGCTGCTGGGTGCCCTGGTCTACGTGCTGGTCAACCTCCTCGTCGACCTCTCGTACGCGATCATCGACCCGAGGGTGAGGGTGCGATGACCTCGCTGCTGACCCGCAGGAGGACCCGGATCGACGAGCTCGGCGGGCGCTCCCTGACCGCCGACGCCCTGGCTCGCCTGCGCCGCAACCCGGTCGCGATCGTCGGGGCGGTGATCATCGGGCTGTTCGTGCTGATCTCGATCTTCGCCCCGCTGATCGCCCCGCACGACGCCGCGGCCGTCTTCCCCGAGCTGCAGCGCACGCTGCGGCCGGACTCCATCCCGGGCTCGATGCCCGGTTTCCCACTCGGCTCGGACCAGAACGGCCGGGACTTCTTCTCCCGGCTGATCCTCGCCTCCCGGCAGACGCTCATCGTCGGCGTGCTCGCCACGCTGATCGGGCTCGTGTTCGGGGTGCTCATCGGCGCGCTGGCCGGTGCGTTCGGCGGCTGGGTGGACACCGTGCTCATGCGCGTGACGGACGTGCTGCTGTCCATCCCGTCGCTGCTGCTCGCGATCTCCATCGCGGCGTTGGCGGCCCGGCCGAGCCAGACCACCGTCATCATCGCGGTCGCGCTGGTCAACGTGCCGATCTTCGCCCGGCTGCTGCGCGGCGCGATGCTCGCGCAGCGGGACTCCGACCACGTGCTCGCGGCGACGTCGCTGGGGGTGAAGCGGAACGCGATCGTGGTGCGGCACATGCTGCCCAATGCCCTCGGGCCGGTGATCGTGCAGGCCACGCTGACCCTCGCCACGTCCATCCTGGACGCCGCCGCGCTGTCCTTCCTCGGGCTGG
The DNA here is from genome assembly GCF_039541715.1 of Pseudonocardia xishanensis. Lineage (NCBI taxonomy): Bacteria > Bacillati > Actinomycetota > Actinomycetes > Pseudonocardiales > Pseudonocardiaceae > Pseudonocardia > Pseudonocardia xishanensis. Next base: position 130,217 of record NZ_BAABGT010000027.1, on the reverse strand, counting down.
GCGACGGCGACCCGGCCCGCGCCGAATGGGGGCTCATGCTCGCCAACGCCCAGTCCTACCTCGACGTCCGGCCCGCTCTGGCGTTCTACCCGGCGGTCGCGATCATCCTGGTCGCGCTCGGGTTCACGCTGCTCGGCGAGGCCATGCGCGAGGCGATCGACCCGAAGGGGCGCCGCTGATGAGCGAGCGTGCGAGCGAATCGTCGACACAGCGCCTGCGCGAAGCGCCGAGCCCGCGCAGCGGAGGAGAGCGATGAGCGCTCTCCTGGAGGTCGAGGACCTCAAGGTGGCCTTCACCCGGCGCGGCGAGCCGGACTCGGTCGCCGTCGACGGGGTGGGGTTCGACGTGGAGCCCGGCGAGATCGTCGGGCTGGTGGGGGAGTCCGGCTGCGGCAAGTCGGTCACCTCGCTGGCGATCATGCGGCTGCTGCCCGAGCGGGGCAACCGCGTGACCGGGTCCATCCGGATGGACGGGGCGGACCTGCTCGCGTTGTCCGACAAGGAGATGCGGGAGCGGCGGGGCAAGGACCTGTCGATGATCTTCCAGGACCCGCTGTCGTCGCTGAACCCGGTGATCCCGGTGGGGCTGCAGGTCACCGAGGTGCTGACCCGACACCGCGGTCTGCGCAAGGACGCCGCGCGCCGCGAGGCCGCGGACCTGCTGGACCGGGTCGGCATCCCGGACCCGAGGCGCCGCCTGGACTCCTATCCGCACCAGCTCTCCGGGGGCATGCGACAGCGCGCCCTGATCGCGATCGCGCTGGCCTGCACCCCGCGGCTGCTGATCGCGGACGAGCCGACCACGGCGCTGGACGTCACCATCCAGGCGCAGATCCTGGACCTGCTCAAGCAGCTGGTCGCGGAGACGGGGACGGCGCTGGTGATGATCACGCACGACCTCGGCGTCGTCGCCGGGCTGTGCGACCGGGTCAACGTGCTCTACGGCGGCCGGATCGTGGAGCGGGCGGAGCGGCACGAGCTGTTCCGCACGCCGCGGCACCCGTACACGCACGGGCTGCTCGGCTCGATCCCGCGGCTGGACGGGCCGCCCGGTGAGGAGCTCGCGGCGATCCGCGGCTCCGTGAACGACAACCTGCCCTGGACGGACGCGTGCGCGTTCGCGCCGCGCTGCCCCCGGGCGCTGGACGCCTGCACGGCCGGGACACCCCCGGTCGAGGAACGCGACGGCAGGCTCCTGCGCTGCCTCAACCCGGTCGGAGTGATGTCGTGAGCGAGCTCGCGAGCGAACCGTGGGCACAGCGTCCGAGCGCGGCGTCGAGTTCGCGCTGTGAGGGAGAACGATGAGTCTGCTGGAGGTCGAGGACCTCGCCGTCCACTTCCCGATCACGCAGGGTGTGCTCGTCAACCGGACCGTCGGGTACGTCTACGCGGTCGACGGCGTCTCGCTGACGATCGAGAAGGGCGAGACCTACGGGCTGGTCGGCGAGTCCGGCTGCGGCAAGTCGACGCTGGGACGGGCGATCCTCAAGCTGACCGAGCCCACGCGGGGTTCCGTCCGGTTCGACGGGCGGGACATCGCCGGGCTCAAGGGTGAGGAGCTGCGGAGGGCGCGGCGGCGGTTCCAGATGGTGTTCCAGGACCCGATGTCGTCGCTGGACCCGCGACAGTCCGTGGAGTCGCTGCTGCAGGAGGGCATGAAGGCGCACGGGCTGACCGGTGGGCATGCGCGGCTGCAGGAGCTGATGGACGCCGTCGGGCTGCCGAAGGGCGCGCTGCGCCGGTATCCGCACGAGTTCTCCGGCGGGCAGCGGCAGCGGATCGGGATCGCGCGGGCGCTCTGCGTGGACCCGGACCTGATCGTGGCCGACGAGCCCGTCTCGGCGCTGGACGTCTCGGTGCAGGCCCAGGTGCTCAACCTGCTGTCCCGGCTGCAGGCCGAGCTGGGGCTGACCTACCTGGTCATCGCGCACGACCTGGCCGTCGTCCGGCACGTCAGCGACCGGGTGGGCGTGATGTACCTGGGCGGGCTCGTGGAGGAGGCGCCCGCGGGCGATCTCTACACCGACCCGCAGCACCCGTACACGCGCGCGCTCATGTCCGCGGTGCCCCTGCCGGACCCGGAGATCGAGGACCGGCGGGAGCGGATCCTGCTCTCCGGCGACCTGCCGTCGCCCGCGGCTCCGCCCAGCGGGTGCCGGTTCCACACGCGGTGCCCGTGGAAGCAGCAGGACCGCTGTGCGTCGGAGCGGCCGGAGCTGCGGCAGCTGGAGGGCGCGGCGGCGGGGCACCGGGTGGCGTGCCACCACGCCGAGGCGATCCGGGACGGCCGGATCCAGCCGCACAAGGTCGAGGCCACGATGATCGACGAGGCCGCGGGACTGCCCGTCGGGGCGCCGGAGCACGCGGCGAGTGTGAACGAGATCCTCGGTCGCTGACGGCTCGCTTACGTGCACGTTTCGTGCCCTCGGTGCTGTCGGGACAGCACTGAGAGCACGGAAACGGTGATCTTGCCGCGCTGGGAGCACGAAACGTGCACGCGGGGGCGAGGTCGGGCGTCCGGTGCCTGCGGGGCCGCTCAGGCGGCGAGGGGGCAGGGTTCCTCGTGCTGCGCGGGCGCCGGCTCGCAGGTGCAGGCCGCCGCGTCGTCCCGCACGACCTTGCGCTTGGCCAGCAGGCCGATGACCAGGGCGGCGGGGACGGCGAGGGCCGCGCCGAACCACGGGTTGCCGGTCACCGCGGCGCCCAGGTAGCCGAGGCCGAGGAAGACCGTCGACCAGATCAGCGCGCCGACCGCGGAGGCGACCGCGACGATGCGCAGCCGCATCCGCAGCGCCCCGCACAGGATCGTCGCCGTGACCACGCCGAACGGGACGAAGTAGGACGGCGCGATCACCATCGGGCCGGAGGCGACGAGCCTGCCCTCGATCCACCGCACCGCCCGGGCCCCCGCCGGGTGCCGGGCGATCCGCGCGAGCAGGCGCGGCCCGGCGCTCCGGCCGAGGGCGTACTTGGCGAGGTCGCTGACCAGCGACCCGGCGGCCGCGGCCAGGATCGCGAAGGGCAGGATCAGTCCGCCCGATCCGGCGAAGGCGCCTCCTGTGAGCAGCACCGGTTCGGCCGGTGCGAACGGCACCGCGGACCAGAGCAACAGGAACGCGTACGCGGCGAGGGGGGCGACGGGCAGAGCCACGGCACCCGACGGTAGAGCATCGCCGTAACGGAAGTGTGACCTCCGCTGAGGAGACGCTGAGCGGCCGGGAAATCACGATGGGTGACCGGTCTCGCTCGGACGGACCCGTATCGCGGTGCGGTCCCGAGCCCTCCTGACGTCAGAACCCGCGCAGTTCCACGGCGGGTCACGTCGGGAAGGTCTGTGATGCGCGAGTGTCGGTCGGTTAGGTTGCTCCTCGCCACGTGGGGTGGCGGGGGAGGACCGGACGCGCGTGGAGCAGGAGGACGTGGCGGACGTCGTGCGCCGCGCGGCCGGCGGCGACGAGTCGGCGTGGCACCGGCTGGTCGAGGACTTCTCGTCGCTGGTCTGGTCGGTGGCGCTGCGCCAGGGCCTGGGCCGGGCGGACGCGGGCGAAGCCGTCCAGATGACGTTCCTGCGGCTCGTCGAGAACCTGGCCAAGCTGCGGGAGCCGGAGGCCCTCGGCGGCTGGTTGGCGACCACGGCACGGCGCGAGGCCTGGCGGGTGGCCCGCCGGGCGTCCAAGGAGCTGCCCACGGAGAACGCGCTCGACGCCGAGTCGACCGAGCCGAGCCCCGAGGAGCAGGCCGTGAGCACCGACCGGGCCCGCACGGTCCGGCGCGCCTTCGGCGAGCTCCCCGAGCGCTGCGCCCGGCTGCTGGAGCTGGTGGTGGTGCTCGCCCTGCCGTACACCCAGGTCGCGAGCATGCTGGACATGCCGATGGGCAGCATCGGCCCCACCCGGGCCCGCTGCCTGGAGCGGCTCCGGGCCCTGCTCCCCGAGGAGGTCGGTCATGACTGACGACGAGCTGGCCGCCGAGCTGGCCGCGGCCTTCCCCGACCTCCGCGCCCCGCGCGAGGTCACCGAGGCGGCCAAGGGGCTGTTCACCTGGCGGACGATCGACGCCGAGCTGGCGGCTCTGGTCGAGGACTCGCTCGTCGACGAGGAGCCCGCCCTCACCCGCGCCGCCGACCGGCTCCGGTCGGTGACGTTCGAGGGGGCGGACACGGCCGTCGTCCTCGAGATCGACGCCGGGGCCCGCCGGGCGGTCGGTCAGCTGGACCCCGCGTCCGCGGCGACGATCGAGCTGACCGGGAGCGATCCCCGCGTCACCGTGACCGCCGACGGGCTCGGCCGGTTCATCCTCCCGCTGCCCCCGGCAGGGACACCGCTGGCGCTGCGGCTGCAGCTGCCCGACGGTCGGGTCGTGGTGACGGGACCGCTGGCGGTGTGAGGTCCGCGGTCTCGGCCGCACCCACGCACACGAAGGCCGCCGCCACCGGGCGCAGGCCGGGATCGTCCGCGACGGCCCGCGCGACGGCGGCCAGTGCGGCGCTCGGGGCCGCCCCCGCCGCGAGCGACCGGTGCAGCTCGACCATCAGCTCCGCGGTCTCGCGGTCCGGTACCGGCAGGACCGGCGCCACGACCGAGCGGACGCCGCGGGCGAGCATCGCCGTCGTCGTCCCCAGGAGCTCGTCGCCGGTCAGCACGGTGGGCCTGCCCGCGTCGCAGGCCGGGAGCACGACGGTCGGCGGCGCCCCGACCGCGCTCTCCAGCTCGTACATCGTGAGCGACCGGTCGGCCAGCTCCAGCGCCGAGAACAGCGGGCTGTCGGAGCGGTAGTGACCGTGCGCGGCGACGTGCACGAGATCGGCGTCGCCGAAGGCGGCCAGCACGGCATCGACGGTCGCCGCGGGGCCGGTCAGCGTCCGGGCGCCGGGGTGCAGGCCCGCCAGCGCCCGCACCTCGGCCGTCGCGCCGGGCAGCCCGGGGCCCGCCACCAGCAGGACCGACCCCGCGGGCCGGTGCGGCCGACGACGGCGGTGCCACAGGTCCGCGCTGGGAGCCACGACGAGCCGCCGCCCGTAGAGCGGCGGCAGCGCGGCCCACGGCAGGTCGTGCAGGATCCCGGCGGGGACGACGACGAGATCGCCGTCGGCGTCCAGCCCGAGTGGGGCGATCAGCAGGTCGCCCAGGCGCCCGGCCGCGGCGTCGCCGCCCGCGCGTCGCCCGGCGAGCCGACGTCGGTGCCCGGCGAGGAGGAACGCGAGCTCCCGCTCCATCGGCTCGACGGCACCCAGGTCGACGAGCCGGGCGGAGGTCCTGGTCACCACCACGGCGTGCACGCGGCGCTCCAGCACCGCGAACTCGACCAAGGTGCCGGTCAGCGCGGCGCGGGCGGCGGCGACGTCGAGTCCCGGTGCCGCACCGCCCCCGGCCCCGCCGGAGCGGAGGGTGCGCGTCTTGATCTCCGCCTCCAACGCCGCGACCCGCGTCCCGCCTCCCGCGGCGGCCCGCTCCGCGTGCAGGGCGATCAGGGCCGCGGTGAGGTCGTCGTCGGAGGGCGGGGCGATCGGCGGGAGCCGCAGGGCCCCGGCCCGTCCGCGTTCCGCCCATCGCAGGACCTCGAGCGGCCGCCCGTCGGCGAGTGCGAGGCGCAGGCCCAGCCGGGCGAGCTCGTGGGCCTGGACCGCCGCTCCGGCCCGCAGCTCGGCGGCCGTGAGCGCGGCGCGGTGGTCCTCGACCAGGGCCAGCCCGCGGCGCAGCGCCCGCTTCGCGCCGGAGCGGTCGCCGTCGGCCAGCCGCAGCAGGGCGCGCGCGTGCCAGCCCGCGGTGCGGACGTCGACGCCGCCGCGACCCCGCAGCCCGGCGACGGAGGCGAGCTGCCTGCGCGCGGACCGGACGTCGCCCGCCGCTGTCGCGAGCCGTCCGAGCAGGGCGCGGGCGTGGGCCGCCTCGGTCGGCCAGCCGCCGTCGTCGAGCCTGCGGACCACGTCCCGGGCCCGCCGCACCAGGGCCGGATCGGGCAGCCGCTCCTCCTCGGTGGCCAGGACCTCGGCCCGGATCTCGACGTAGCGGGCCAGCGCGACCCAGGGCCGTCGGCCGTCCCGGCGGAAGCCGTCCGCGGCACGCGCCGCCTCGGCCATGGCCTCCCGCGCGTCCCCGCAGTGCAGGTGCGCCTGGGCGAGGAGCAGCCGGATCTCGGTCTCGTGCGACCGGTCGACCTCCGCGGCGCCGGGGCGGAGGGCGTCGAGGGCCGCGGCGCGGGCGTCCCGGGCGAGCCCCGCGTGCAGCAGCAGCTCGCAGTGGTCGGCGACGAGCACGGCCACCTGCCGCGGCGGGTCGCCGACGGCCCGGTACGCCGCCCGGGCACGGTCGAAGGCGGCGAGGCCGGCGGGGATCGCGAACCGCCGCCCCTCGGTGAAGCCGAGGTTGTGCGCCGCCATCGCGGAGAGCAGGCCGTGGCCGAGCTCCGCGGCGAGCGACTCGGACCGGGCCAGGTCGGAGACGGCGCGGTCGAAGCGGCCCTGGTAGGCGAGCAGGGTCCCGCGGTTGAGCAGCGTGCGGGCGAGCCCGGGCCGGTCGCCCTCCCGGTCGAGCAGGGGTACGACCCGGTCGAACACGACCAGGGCGTCGTCGAGCCGTCCGGTGCGCTGCAGGTGGACGGCCCAGAGCGGCTCGACGTACCGCAGAGCGGCCGCGGGCGGGTCGCGGCGTGCGAGGCCGATCTCCCGGCGGGCTCCCGCCGCGTCGCCGACGGCCAGCAGCGACATCGCCAGGCTCGCCCGTGCCGCCGCGGTCGTCACGGCGTCTCCGTCCCGCACCGCGGCGCGGTAGTGCGCCACGGCGGCGCCCGCGTGGCCGAGCTCGTGCAGGGCGAGTCCGTGCACCCATTCGGCCGCGGCCCGGACTGTGGCATCCGGCGGCGCGGCCTCGATGACCGCCGCACTGCGCGCGCGGACGCTCTCCGGATCCCGGTGCCGCAGCTCGGCGAGGGTCCGCAGCGCGGTAACGGTCGGCTCGTCCACCGCCGAGCAGCTTGCCAGGACGGCGGTGCATCAGGGAGTCCTTCCGCCGACTCTCCTCACTCAGGACGACGAACGGGAGCACGATGACGACACCTGCGGGCGAGGCGCGGGGCTGGGCGGACCGAGTGCGGTTCACCCCCGGCGCGGAGGGCGTGGCCTACCGGCCGCGCGAGCTGATCCTGCTGACCGGCGACGGGGAGCAGGTCGAACGAGCGCGCGGCATCATGGCCTCCCGCGAGCGGCAGGACTCCGAGAGCCTGCGGTTCAGCGACGGCGTGCGCGCCAACGAGGGAGCCGTGATCGTGCGGGCCTTCGGCGTCGAGGACCCCGAGGTGGTCGTCGAGCTGCTGCGGTCGTCCGGGATCCCGGCACAGCTGAACCACGTCCTGTTCGCCCACTGCGACGGTGGTTGCTGCGAGCCGCACCCCGCCGCGGCGGGCGGGGTCGCGGGATCGCCGGTCTACGCGACCCCGGTCTACGCCACCCCCGTCTACGCCACTCCGGTGTACGCGACCCCGGTGTACGCCACGCCCGTCTACGCGACCCCGGTGTACGCGACCGGCGCCGAGAAGGCGACCGGGGTGCGTCGCACCAGCGCTCGTTGCGTGTCGGAGGCCGACGCGAAGGCCGTGCGGGACGTGCTGCAGGGGGCCGCGGCGACCAAGGCCGCTGCGGAGGCCGATGTCGTGATCATCGACACCGGGAAGCCGAGCCCCGACCACGACTCGGGCGTGCTCGGGGTGCCGAACGGGCTGAGCACCGGCGCGGACGTGCCCGACGCCGACGGCAACGACCGCGTCGACCCGTGTGCGAGCCACGGCCGCTTCATCGAGGGCATCGTGCGCCGGATCGCGCCGCGGGCCCGGGTGGCCGTCATCCGCGCCATCCACCCGGAGGGCGACGGGGACGAGGGGGACATCGCCGAGATCATCAGCGCGCTGCCCGCGCCCCCGGCCCGCGGCGGGGTGCTGAACCTGTCCTTCGGCGGCTACGTGCCGGACACCACCGACGGGCTGGCGCTGGCCGCCGCCATCGCCGGGGCGCGGAGCCGAGGCTGGACGGTGGTCGCCTCCGCAGGCAACGACGCCACCTGCCGTCGGACCTACCCGGCCGCACTGCCCGGAGTGATCTCCGTGGGCGCGATCGGCCCGCACGGTCCGGCACCGTTCACCAACTACGGGCCGTGGGTCCGGGCGTGTGCGCCGGGCGTCGACCTGGTCAGCACGTTCCTGGACAGGTTCGACGCGGACACCGAGATGGGGGAGCTCACCGGGTGGGCCCGGTGGAGCGGCACCTCGTTCTCGGCTCCGGTCGTGGCGGGCGTCCTGATCCAGGAAGCACTGTCCCGGGACATCTCGGTGACCGACGCCGTCGCCCGGGTGATCGACGCGGAGGGGCTGCTGCGGCTGCACAACCTGGGCACGGTGGTGAACAGGCTGTAGGAATTCTCCGTGGATCTCACAGGGACGAGACGAGCGCTGCACGGGATCGCCGAGCTGGTGCTCGCGGGGCCGCAGTACCGGGCGGCCGGGACCATCCGGCTGCGGGTGGTGCCGGGTGGGTTCGGGCAGGTCGCGGGGCCCTTGCGGGTGGAGGGCGCGGACCTGGTGTGGGACGGGGGCCGGGCGGCGCTCACCGGGACGGTGCGCGAGCTCGCCGCCCGCGCCGGGGTGGAGCCCGGGGTGCCGGAGGGGGTGTACCCCGACCACTCGGGCGTCTCCCCGGCCGACGAGATCGTCGTCGACCGGGAGGCCACCGGCCTGCTCCTCGACTGGTTCGGCACCGGGGAGCGGGCGTTGCGCGGCTTCGCGCGCGAGAGCGAGCCCGTGCTGTGGCCCGAGCACTTCGATCTCGCGATCGCGAAGGACGAGGTCACCTACGGCGTCTCACCCGGCGATGCCGAGCACGAGCAGCCGTACGCCTACGTCAGCCCGTGGGAGCCGCGCCGCGGTGCGTTCTGGAACGCCCGCTTCGGCGCGGTCCACGAGCTCACCGACGAGCGGAGCCTGCGCGGGTTCTTCCAGGAGGGCAGGTCCGCTGCTAGCGCAGCGCGCGGTTGATCGCCGAGACGAGGGCCTTGAAGGACGCCGCGACGATCGAGAAGTCGATGCCGACGCCCCAGAGGACGGTGTCCTCGACCGCGCACTCGACGTAGGCCGCGGCGCGGGCGTCGTCGCCCCCGCCCATGGCGTGCTCGTGGTAGTCGAGGACGCGGACGTCGAACCCGATGCCCGCCAGCGCGTCCACGAACGCCGCGAGGGGGCCGTTTCCGCTGCCGCTGATCTCGTGCAGGTCGTTCTCCACCCGCACGGTCGCGACGATCTCGTCCCGGCCCTCGCCGTCGCTGGTCAGCCGGTGGCGGATCAGCTTGAGCGGGGTCTCGCGGGTGAGGTACTCGTTCTCGAAGACGTCCCGCATCTCCTTGGGCGAGACCTCGCCGCCCTCGGAGTCGGTGACCTCCTGGACGACCTTCGAGAACTCCATCTGGAGCCGCCGCGGCAGGTCCAGCGAGTGCTCGGTCTTCATGATGTAGGCGACGCCGCCCTTGCCGGACTGGCTGTTCACCCGGATCACGGCCTCGTACGTGCGGCCGATGTCCTTCGGGTCGACCGGCAGGTACGGCACCTCCCACGGGTGCTCGTCGACGCTGTGGCCCGCGGCCTCGGCGTCCGCCTGCATCGCGTCGAAGCCCTTGTTGATCGCGTCCTGGTGCGAGCCCGAGAAGGCCGTGTAGACCAGGTCGCCGCCCCACGGGTGGCGCTCGGCCACGGGCAGCTGGTTGCAGTACTCGACGGTGCGGCGGATCTCGTCGATGTCCGAGAAGTCGATCTGCGGGTCGATGCCCTGGGTGAACAGGTTCATGCCCAGGGTGACCAGGTCGACGTTGCCGGTGCGCTCGCCGTTGCCGAACAGGCAGCCCTCGATGCGGTCCGCGCCAGCCTGGTAGCCCAGCTCGGCGGCGGCGACGCCGGTGCCGCGGTCGTTGTGCGGGTGCAGGCTCAGCAGGATCCCGTCCCGCCGGGCCAGGTTGCGGTGCATCCACTCGATGCTGTCCGCGTAGACGTTCGGCGTGGCCATCTCGACGGTCGCGGGCAGGTTGACGATCATCGGCCGCTCCGGCGTGGGCTGCCAGATCGCGGAGACCGCGTTGACGACCTCGACGGCGTACTCCAGCTCGGTGCCGGTGTAGGACTCGGGCGAGTACTCGAAGCGCCAGTCGGTGTCCGGGTACTTCTCGCTGATCTGCTGGACCAGCTCGGCGCCGTCCGTGGCGATCTTGGTGATGCCCGCGCGGTCCTGCCGGAACACGACGCGACGCTGCAGCACCGACGTGGAGTTGTAGAGGTGGACGATCGCGCTGTGGGCGCCCTCGCAGGCCTCGAAGGTCCGCTCGATCAGCTCGGGGCGGGCCTGGGTCAGCACCTGGATGCGGACGTCGCTCGGGATCGCGTCCTGCTCGATGATCTCGCGGACGAAGTCGAAGTCCGTCTGCGACGCGGCCGGGAAGCCGACCTCGATCTCCTTGTAGCCCATGCGCACCAGCAGGTCGAACATGCGGCGCTTGCGGGTGGGGCTCATCGGGTCGATCAGGGCCTGGTTGCCGTCACGCAGGTCGACCGCGCACCACAGCGGGGCCTTCGTGATGCGGGTGTCCGGCCAGGTGCGGTCCGGCAGCGATACGGGCTCGACCAGCTCGTGGAACGGCTTGTAGCGGCCGAAGGGCATATGGCTGCCCTTCTGCGTGTTCCACGGCGCCTGGTCGGCGGGCGCGGCCACGGAGGGCTTGCGGATCTTGGAGTTCGACGAGGCGGTGTACGCGTCGGGGGAGAGGGACATCGCGGGTGGCTCCTAAGCCGAGTCTGCTGTCGTGACCGAGAGAGACCGGCGCACGCCAGAACCCGCGACGAGGGGCCGGTCGGTCAGACCCCGCCGCGGCGACGAAGGAGCAGGCGTGCCACGCCGACGACTGTAACCCCACCACCCCCGTCCGTGGCAACCGGTCGCCACTCGTTCGGGCCGGCGCGGCGTCCGGTGCCGAGGCCCGAGCGGTGCCATACTCCCCGGTAACTCGTGTCGGGGAGGATCACAATGGCAGTCGGAACGGGTGTGCGTCGCGGAGCTGGCCTGCTGGCGACGGTGCTGAGCTGGATCGGGCGGCTGATCGTGGCCATCCTCGTCGTCCACATCGTGCTGACCCTGTTGGACGCGAACCCGGCCAACGCCCTCACGATGCTCGTCGCGGACCTCGCGACCTACTTCAACCTCGGCCTGGACAACCTGTTCCTGCCCGCCGAGCCCAAGCTCGCCGTCACCCTGAACTACGGCACGGCCGCGATCATCTGGCTGATCATCACCGCCGTCGTGGTGCGGCTGGTCCGCCGGATCGGCTGATCCGGACCACCCCTTCGGCGAGTCCGGGCAGGGTCGACCACGGGTCGAGAGTGCCGGCGTCAGATCGCGTACGGCCACACGGCCAGGGCGTAGCCGCCGAACCAGGCGCTCGCCGACACCGCGGCGACCAGCACGGACACCCGGGTCTCGACGCGTAGTCGGGCCAGCGCCAGCGCAGGCACCGCGAGCAGGGTGACGGCCGGGACGAGCAGGCGCGCCTTGGACGACATCAGCCCGTCGCTGCCCAGGTCCATGACCAGGACACCCGCCGCGAAGACGACGAGCGGCCACGGCAGCAGGCCCCGCACCGCCTCCCGCACGGCGACGACCAGCAGGGCCAGTGCGCCGAGGAGCACCGCGACCGTCGTCACGCCCATGATCGACGGGGCGCGACCCAGCGCGTCGGCGGCGTAGCCGAGGGTGGCCCGCCCGCCGTCGAACGCGGAGCCCCAGCCGCGGGCCTGCAGGGCGAACCAGCCGGTGGGCGACCCGGACCGCAGCGCGACGAACCCGACGTAGCCTGCGAGCCCCGCGCAGGCGAGCAGGGCCCCGCCCCAGGCGCGACGGCTCCCGTGCAGAACCGCCGCGCCGACCACCGCGACGACCAACGCCGCCGCGGTCGGCCGGACCACGCCCGCCAGCGCCGTCAGCACCCCGGCGAGCAGCCAGTTCTCCCGCAGCACCGCCACCAGGGCCCAGACCGTGCAGGCGCAGAACAGGGCCTCCGAGTAGGCCATCGAGAACACGACGCCCATCGGCATCGCCGCGACCAGCACGACCAGCACCAGCCCGGCCCGTCGCGACCCGCCGGGGACGAGCTCGCCGAGCCGGGCCAGACCGTGCGCGGCGACGACGCCGGCGAGCAGCGTCGTCAGGAGGGCGCCGGGGAGCGGGGCGAGGCCGGTCAGCAGTCGGACCAGGGCCACCGCCCCGGGGTAGCCGGGGAAGAAGGCGAGCGGGGTCTCGGCGGAGCGGTGGCCGAAGGCGTCGACCAGGTCGGCCGGGACGCCGTCGTACCCGCCGGTGGCCAGGGCGAGGAACCACTGCCCGTCCCAGGACCCGAGCTCGGCGGGCAGGGTGGTGCCCCGGGCCGTCGCGACCATCGCCAGCACGGCCAGCCCGACCGCGCGCACCCCGAGGTACAGCCCGGTCGGCAGCAGCGCCGAGCCGACCGCCGCCCGGCTCGGGAGCGTCACGATCATCGGTTCATGATCGCGGAGCCCGCCGCCGAGCGCGCCCCCTCCCACCCGTCGGAGTGGTTCTCGCGCGATGCCCGGCACGCCGACGGCGTAAACGTGGCGTCGGCCTCTGTGGGATCGGTCAAACAGGTTAACTCCGCAGCTCGGGACCGGTAGCCTCGACTTCCGACCACAGAGAACCAAAGGCTGTAGGAGGTCGGAGTGGCCCTCGTCGTGCAGAAGTACGGCGGATCGTCGGTCGAGAGCGCGGAGCGGATCAAGAAGGTCGCGGAGCGCATCGTCCGAACCCGCAAGGAGGGTCACGACGTCGTCGTGGTCGTGTCCGCCATGGGCGACACCACGGACGAGCTCACCGACCTCGCCGAGCAGGTCTCCACCGGCGCCCCGCCGCCGCGGGAGATGGACATGCTGCTCACCGCGGGCGAGCGGATCTCGAACGCGCTCGTCGCGATGGCGATCCACTCCCTGGGCGCCGAGGCGCGGTCGTTCACCGGCTCGCAGGCCGGGATGCTCACCACGAGCAAGCACGGGGACGCCCGCATCGTCGAGGTGAACCCCTACCGGCTGCAGAACGCGCTGGCCGAGGGCCAGATCGTGCTGGTCGCGGGCTTCCAGGGGATGAGCGAGGACTCGAAGGACATCACCACGCTCGGCCGCGGCGGCTCGGACACGACCGCCGTCGCGCTGGCCGCGGCGCTGAACGCGGACGTCTGCGAGATCTACACGGACGTCGACGGCATCTACTCGGCCGACCCCCGCATCGCGCCCAGGGCCCGCAGGCTGGACACGGTGACCTACGAGGAGATGCTCGAGATGGCGGCGTGCGGCGCGAAGGTGCTGCACCTGCGCGCGGTCGAGTACGCCCGGCGCTACAACGTCCCGCTGCGCGTCCGCAGCAGCTACAACGACAAGCCCGGCACGCTCGTCGCCGGCTCGATCGAGGAGATTCCGTTGGAGAACCCCATCATCACCGGGGTCGCGCACGACCGGTCCGAGGGCAAGGTCACCGTCACGGGCGTGCCGGACACCCCCGGCATGGCCGCCCGGATCTTCCGTGTCGTGGCCGATGCCGAGATCAACATCGACATGGTGCTGCAGAACATCTCCAACGCCGCGGACAAGAAGACCGACATCACCTTCACGCTGCCGCGGGCGGACGGGCCCGCCGCCGTCGCCGCGCTGGAGCGCTCGAAGGAGCAGATCGGCTACTCCGAGCTGATCTACGACAACGAGGTCGGCAAGGTCTCCCTGGTCGGCGCGGGCATGCGCAACCACCCGGGCGTCACCGCGAAGTTCTGCGAGGCGCTGTCCGACGCCGGGATCAACATCGAGACCATGAACACCTCCGAGATCCGCATCTCGGTGATCTGCCGGTCGGACCAGCTGGACGCCGCGGTGCAGGCGCTGCACGCCGCGTTCGAGCTGGACTCCGAGGAAGAGGCCGTCGTCGCGGCCGGGACGGGACGGTAATGGCTCCGGTACTCGCGATCGTCGGCGCCACGGGTGCCGTCGGCACCACCATGATCGAGATCATCAACGCCCGCCCCGAGGTCCCGTGGGGCGAGATCCGGCCCGTCGCGTCGGCCCGGAGCGCGGGCAGGGTCCTGCGGATCCGCGGCGAGGACGTCACGGTGCAGCTGCTCGCGCCCGAGGTGTTCGACGGTGTGGACATCGCCCTGTTCGACGTCCCGGACGAGATCTCCGCCGAGTGGGCCCCGATCGCGGTCTCCCGCGGCGCGGTCGCGGTGGACAACTCCGGCGCGTTCAGGATGGACCCGGACGTGCCGCTGGTGGTCCCCGAGGTCAACGCCGCGAACGCGTCGGATCGGCCGAAGGGGATCATCGCGAACCCCAACTGCACCACGCTGTCCATGATGGCGGCGATGGGCGCACTGCACCGCGAGTTCGGGCTCGAGGCGCTGGTCGTGGCCTCGTACCAGGCCGCGTCCGGCGCGGGGCAGCCCGGCATCGACCGGCTGCAGGCCGAGCTGTCCGCGGTGGCGGGTCGCGGGGTGGGCTCGGTCTCGGGAGACGTCGCGGCGGCCGTCGCGGACCTCGGAGACGACTCGCCGTTCCCCGCGCCGTTGGCGCTGAACGTGGTGCCGTGGGCGGGCTCGCTCAAGGACGACGGTTGGTCGTCCGAGGAGCTCAAGGTGCGCAACGAGTCCCGCAAGATCCTGGGCATCCCGGACCTGCGCGTGAGCGCGACCTGTGTCCGTGTCCCGGTGGTCACCACGCACGCGCTGTCGGTCCACGCGACCTTCGCCCGCGAGGTCACCGTCGAGGCGGCGCACAAGGTGCTCTCCGAGCAGCCGACCATCGTGCTGGACGACGACCCGGCCGCCGGGGTGTGGCCGACCCCCGCCGCCGTCGTCGGGCAGGACCCGACGCACGTCGGGCGGGTCCGGCAGGCGCTGGACTTCCCGAACACCCTCGAGCTGTTCGTCTGCGGCGACAACCTGCGCAAGGGCGCCGCGCTGAACACCTACGAGATCGCGGAGACCATAGCCGGCGAGTTCTAACCGGGGTTCTCACGCCGGGGTTCTCCACGAACGGCACTTTCGTGCGGTAGGTCCGCACGAAAGTGCCGTTCGTGCATGTCCGGGGCGTGTCCGGGGGCGTGTCGGGGAGTGAGCTTCCACCCAGCCGAGCGTCGGGCCTTCCCGGGACCGGCCGTCGTCCGGGAAGGTGGACCGGTGAGCTACGAGGAGTTGCTGAAGCGCTACGAGGCAGGCGGCGGCCGCCTCGCCGCCGCGAACGCCGAAGGGCTGGCAGTCCCGCCCGCGCTGCACACCGCCGTCGTCACCTGCATGGACTCCCGGATCGACGTCTTCGCGTTGTTCGGGATGAAGATGGGCGAGGTGCACGTGCTGCGGAACGCGGGCGGTGTCGTGACCGACGACGTGATCCGGTCGCTGTCGATCAGCCAGCGCAAGCTGCACACCCGCGACGTGCTCCTGGTGCAGCACAGCGGTTGTGGCCTCGCCACGTTCACCGACGACGACTTCACCGAGTCGCTCGCCGAGGAGACCGGGATGCGGCCGTCCTGGCGTACGCACGCCTTCCGGGACGTCGCGACCAGTGTGCGTCGCGACCTCGCGCAGCTGCGTCACGATCCCTTCCTGCACCCCGAGACGCGGGTCCGAGGGTTCGTCCTCGACATCGAGTCGTTCGTCCTCGACGAGATCTTCGTCGGCGACGGCTCGGACGAGGCGGCCGCCGCGGAGCCCGCGCGGGCCTGAGCGGGCCGCCGGGCTCGACGGCTCACCGGCGGAAGCCGCCCGCCATGGGCTCGGCGGGCATGCGAGCGTCTCCGCCGAAGAGCTTCTCGCGGAAGGTGCCGAGGGCGTACTCGGTCTTGTAGCGGCCACGCTGCTGCAGCACCGGGATCACCATGTCGATGACGTTCTCGTGGGCCACGATCCGGGCGACGTTCAAGCCCGTCGAGGTCGGTCTCGTCCATCCAGCGGCACAGCTCGTCCGCGATCCGGGTGGGGCTGCCGATCATCGCCATGGTGGCGCCGCACAGGGCCTTCTCCTCCAGCACCTGGCGCAGCGTCCACCGGTTGCGGGTGAACATCTGGCCCATCAGGACCACCTGGGCGAGGCGATGGGCCGCGGGCAGTACGCGCGGCGGGCGGCGAAGGTGCCGTCCGCGCCGGTCAACACCACCGAGGACCTGCGCGACGACCCCCGGATCGCGGCCCGGCAGATGCGCCGGGAGACCCGCAACCGCGAGCTGGGCACGATCCACACCGTCGGGAACCCGATCAAGGTGGCCAGCTCGCTCGTCGGCGGCGAGGCCACGCTGCCCGGTCTCGGCGAGCACACCGACGAGGTGCTCGCCGCCCGGCTGGGCCTGGACGCCGCGGCGATCGCGGACCTGCGAGACGCGAAGGTGGTCAACTGATGCCCCTCCCCCACTCCTCCGATCCGCGGGTCGCCCCGGTCGAGGACCCGGAGCCCGAGGTCGCGGACCTGCTGGCCAAGACCATGAGCGACGACGACGGCGTGCCGCTGTCGATCTTCCGGACCATGGCCCGGCACCCGCGGATGATGAAGCGGTTCAACGTCCTCGGCGGCTTCTTCCTCACTCGCGGCGACCTGCCCGCCCGGGAGCGCGAGCTCTGCATCCTGCGCACCGCGTACCGCTCCGGGAGCGAGTACGAGTGGGCCCAGCACGTGCTGATCGGTCGGGACGCCGGGCTCACCGACGACGAGATCGAGCGCGTGGCTCTCGGCGGCGACTGGCCCGAGGCGGACGCCGCGCTGCTCCGGCTGACCGACGAGGTGCTGGACCACACCGACGTGTCGGACACGACCTGGTGGGAGCTGGCCGAGCACTACACGGACGCCCAGCTGTGCGAGCTGGTGCTGCTGGTCGGCTTCTACCGGATGACGGCGGGCTTCCTGAACGCCGCAGGCGTCGTGAAGGAGGACAGCCTGCCGAGCTGGCCCGCTACAGGCGGATAGTCGTCAGGATCGCCCGGTGGTCGCTCCCGGGCAGGTCCAGGACCTCGAAGGACTCCGCGGTGCCGGTGCTGGAGAAGACGTGGTCGATCTCCGTGCCCAGCCAGCGGGGGGTGGAGGTGGGCCAGGTGGCGGTGAGCGCCGAGCCCCGCTGGGACGCTGCGTCCCCGCAGTCCGCCATCGCCTCGCGCAGCACCGAGTGATCCAGGGTGGCGTTGAAGTCACCGGCCACGACCGTGGGGCGTCCGGTGCGGCACCAGTCGCCCGCGCCGGCGAGGTCCACCCGCCACTGCGCGACCGAGCCCGCGGTGGGAGCCACGGAGTGGAAGGCCACGAAGGTCAGCTCGCCCATCCGGCCACCGGACACCTCGACGTAGGGGAAGGGCGAGTCGGCGGAGATCTGCCCGACGCGGAAGTCCACGTCCCCGAACCGGGGCGAGACCAGCGCGATCACCCCGTTGACGTCCTGGGAGCGCTGGCCGACGGAGGCCTTGCTCACGTACCCGAGGTCCTCGACCAGCGGCTGCAGCCGCTGGCGGTAGCGCTCGCCCGCCTCCGGCAGCGCGACCACGTCCGGACGCTCGGTCCGGATCGTCTCCGCCAGCGCGTCGACGTCCGCGTCCCCGGTGTAGACGTTGAACGACAACACCTTCAGCGTCTCGCCGCCCGTCGGGGCCGGGTCGGCGACCATCCGCGGCGCCAGCATCGAGACGCCGAGCGCCAACACCACGAGCATCGCCACGGGGAACGGCCAGGCGCGGCGCATCCCCACCGTGACCAGCGCGAGCACCACGACCATCACGGCCACCGCCACCACCAGGACCGGCCGGAAGGCGATCAGCTGGGTGAACGGGCTCCAGCGGTCGAGACCGAACCAGAGATCCGGCACGAGGAACACCGACACCACGAGGGCGAACGCGATCGCGCCGACGATGCGCCCCGCCACGCCACGGCGGCGCGGGCGCCCCGCGGACGGCGGGACGACCGGGATGCGCTCGGTGGGCGGCTCGATCATCGACGGCCTCGCCCCGGATACAGGGCGGGTCCGCTCATCGGGTCGGCGTTCATCGCCTCTCAGTGTGCCCGAGCGAGGGGGGCGCCCGGCCGATTCACTCAGCGTGGCTTCAGGGAGCGCAGGACGTCGGATGGCCGGTGCACCACGGGGTGATGCCCGGCAGGGCGCCGCGGTGTGCGGCCACCCCACGCGGTCCGGCACGCCGGGCCCCTGCAGCGGCAGAGCCGCCACCCGCGCCCGCCGGTCGATGTGGCGGAACCAGCCGAGCGCACGGGTACAGAGCCGCACTGGCCGTCGAACACCAGCAGGCCGGACTCGGAGACCGCCATGAACCCCGGTGTGCGAGGGTGATCCGCGTGCTGCCCCTCCCCGTCCGGTAGCGCGGGCCGCTGCTCAGGATGCCGACCACGTCGAGAGGAGCCCGTCGTGCTGACGACCGAGGACCGTGCCCTGTTGGAGCGCCCGCTGCACGGCTACCTGACCGTCGCGCCCGCCGAGGGACGCAGGCCCGTCACCCGCCCGGTCTGGTTCGGGCTCACCCCGGCGGGCGTCGAGGTGTTCACGATGGCCGGGGCGCCCAAGCTGGACCGGGTCCGGGCCGACCCCTGGGCGTCGCTGGTCGTGGCCGCGCCCGAGGGTGAGACCGAGCGGTGGGTCGCGGTGTCCGGCGGAGTCACGGTGCACGACGACGGCGCCGACGAGCTGGCCCGCAGGCTCGCGGGTGAGTACTGGGACCTGGCGGACCCCGAGAGCGCCGCCGCGCTGGACGCCATGCTCGCCGCGGATCTCGTCCGGCTGGTCATCCACCCCGACGACGTCCGCCGCGGCGCCTAGAGTCGCCGCATGAGCGACGTGACCCTCTGGCACAACCCCCGCTGCACCAAGTCGCGCCAGGCCCTCGCCCTGCTGGAGGAGGAGGGGGTGGACACCGAGGTGGTGCGCTACCTCGACACCCCGCCGGACCGGGCGGGCCTGGAGGCGGTGCTGGCGAAGCTCGGCGTCGAGGATCCGCGCGCGATCGTGCGGAAGGGTGAGAAGGTCTACCGGGAGCTCGGGCTCGCCGACGCCGACCGGGACGCCCTGCTGGACGCCATGGTGGCCCACCCGATCCTCATCGAGCGGCCCATCGTGATCAAGGGCGACCGCGCGGTCGTCGGACGCCCGACCGAGGCGGTGCTGGAGCTTCTCTAGAGGTGGGCCGGGGTCGCCGTCAGCGGCGCCCGGACCCGGAGCATGCCGCCCGCGATCTCGGCGGTGGGGCGCAGGCCCGCGCGGCGCAGCAGCTTGGTGACCTTCATGTTCTGGGTGTGGGTGGTCGCCGTGAGCTCTCCGACGCCGAGCTCGGCGGCCAGGTCGGCCGCGCGCCGGACCAGGGCGGTGCCCAGGCCCCGCTCCTGCCAGGCGTCCTCGACGATCACGGCGAACGCGGCGGCCGAGGCCCCGGTCCGCTCGACGTCCACCATCCCGACCGCACTGCCCCCGTCCACGGTCAGGGCCAGCACGGTCCGCGGGGTGCCGGTCAGCCGCTCCAGCTCCTCCGGCTCCAGCCGCGGCGCGGCGGAGAGGAACCGGGCGCTGCGGCTCTCGGGGGAGCAGCGGGCGTGCATGGCGGCGATCAGCGGCACGTCCGCGGGGGTGGCCAGGCGCAGCCGGACCTCGGACCCGTCCCGCAGCAACAGGATCGGGTCGATGCGGCCCGCCGACGACGGTCGCGGACCGGTCATCGACAGCTGGGCCGACAATTCGAGCAGGGCCGCGGCGCGGGAGAGCTCGGTCGCGGTGAAGGCCCACGCCCGACCGAGGTACACCTGCGCCGCACCGACGCGCAGCGTGTGCACGTGCCCGTCGGGAGCCGCCGTGCCGGGCTCGACGATCCGGGCCCGCAGCAACGTGGCGACGGCCTGCGGCGCGCTGCCGGGATCGGCCGCGACCATCCGGGCCAGGGCGAGCGCGGTGGTGGCCGTGTCCGCCAGCTCGGTGGCGTCCGCCCGGACGAGCAGGGTGCACGGGATGCCCGCCTGCTCGACCGAGGCGACCATGCTCGCGGGCTCGACCGACTCGGGGATCTTGACCAGGAGCTCGTCGGTCACCGATCCGTCGTCCGCCGGTTCCCCCACCACGTGCAGTGACAGGATGTTGCACCCGGAGCGGCCGACCGCCGTGGCCAGCTCACCGAGCCGACCGGGTCGATCCTCCAGCTCCACGTGCACGCGCCACAGCGCCACGGTGACCGCCTCCTCGCAGACTCACCCCCATCGTGTCCGCACCGCGTTACGAGATCGCTACGCGGCGATGACGCCTAGATGCTGGCCGGTGTGATCCGCACCGTGGCCCGGCGGGCGAAGTCGATCTCGGTGGCCACGTGGCGCAGGGTCTCGGCCACGACGAGCGAGCCGTGGCCCGCGTCGAACCGGGCGACCTCGTAGGGCAGGTCCGCCCGGGCGGCCAGCGCGTCCAGATAGTTGTCGATCTGCCGGATCGGGCACCGCGGGTCGTTCTCCCCGGCCAGGACCAGCACCGGGGCGCGGACGCGGTCGACGTAGGTCAGCGGCGACGCGACCCGGTAGGTCTCCGGCACCTCCTCCGGCGAGCCCCCGAACAGCGCCCGGTCGAAGGACCGCAGCTGCTCCATCTCGTCCTCGTACGCGGCGACGTAGTCCGCGACCGGGACCCCGCCGATCACCGCGGCCCAGCGCTCCGGCTGGGTCCCGGCGGCGAGCAGGGCGAGGTAGCCGCCCCAGGACCAGCCCTCCACCACGCACCGCGCCGGGTCGGCCAGCCCGGAGCCGACGACGGCCTCCTGCACCGCGGCGACGTCCGCCAGCTCGGTGAGCCCCGGCCTGCCCTCGATGGCGTCCCGCCAGGCCGAGCCGTAGCCCGTCGAGCCGCGGTAGTTGACCTCGACCACGACGAACCCGGCCTCCACCCAGGCGGCCCGGGCGGGGGAGAAGCGGTCCTCGTCCGCGGCGTGCGGGCCGCCGTGCAGGGTGAACACGGTCGGGAACGGGCCCGTCCCCTCGGGCGTCGCGACGAGGGCGTGCACGTCGCCGACCCAGAGGTCCTCGACCGGGACGGAGTCCGGCGCGGGCTCCCCGAGCTGCACCAGCACGTCGTCACCCGCCCCGGACAGCGCGCGCACCGCGGACGGGTGCGCCGCCGACGACGCCGTGTACTCCAGCGTGCCGTCCGGCCGGACGTCCGCGGAGCCGATGCAGCCCGGCGCGGTCGGCAGCTCCGTGAGCTCGGCCGTGCCCAGGTCGTAGCGGTACAGCCGGGTGCGGGCCGCGTGGGTGTGCCAGATCAGCACGGCGGAGGCGTCCGGGTAGAAGTCCGCGTCCAGCTCGCCGGGCAGGTCGAGGTCGAGCTCGGTCTCGGTGTCCGCGGCGACGTCCCAGAGCAGCAGCTCCTCACGCCCGCGCCGCTCGTGCCCGACGAGCAGCCGCTGGTCCCCGCGGACCGGCGAGAACGCGATCGGGCTCAGCCCCTTGCCCGGCCCGTCCCACTTCTCGGCGACGGTCTCCCCGGACACGGTGAGCACACGCAGCGCGGGATGGCGCGAGTCGCCGTGCTCGGAATGGCTGATCGCGACCAGCGTCTCGTCCTCGGACAGCCCGCCGACGCCCGCGTCCTCGCTGTTCTTGTAGAGGATCTCGGCGGCGGCGCCGCGTTCCGCGATCCAGACGGTCGTCCCGTCGTCGGTCGAGGTGCCGACGACGACCCGCTCCCGGCCGATGTCCAGGCCCGCCGGGTAGCCGTCCTCGACGTCCGGCAGCGGGCGGGTCTGCGCGCCGCCCGCCCAGGGCTGGGCGACCCAGTGGCCGAACTCGTCCCCGTCGGTGTCGGCGAACCACCAGACGGTCTCGCCGTCCGGCGGCAGGGTGGCGTGGTAGGTGCCCGCGGGCCGGTCGGTCAGCTGCCGGTGTTCGTCGGTGGCGCGGTCCCAGAGGTGGATCTGCGTGGTGCCGCTGAGGTTCGAGCTGTAGACGCAGCGGTCCGGCGCGTCGAGCGCCCAGGCGGGCCGAGACATCCGCACCGCGGTGAACCGGGCCCGCCAGCGCTGCTCGCGCTCGTCCGCGAAGAGGGACTCGGGCACGGGTGCTGCGGGGTGCGTACTCACCTCACCGATCCTGCACGATCAGCCCGGTGAGCCGCAGGCGGTTGATCGCGGCCAGCTCGCTGCGCGTGCGGGCGGCCTCCTCCTCGGCGGTGTTGCCCAGCCGATCCTGCAGCACCG
This sequence comes from Pseudonocardia xishanensis, assembly GCF_039541715.1. NCBI lineage: Bacteria > Bacillati > Actinomycetota > Actinomycetes > Pseudonocardiales > Pseudonocardiaceae > Pseudonocardia > Pseudonocardia xishanensis. Next base: position 107,947 of record NZ_BAABGT010000027.1, on the reverse strand, counting down.
CCAGCAGCTCGTCCGCGGTGCGCCCGGAGGCGCACACCAGGTAGACGTGGCCGAACCGGCGCTCGTACTCGGCGTTGCCCTCGGCCATCGCGGCCCTGACCTGCTCGGAGGCGCCCGCCATGCCCGCCTGTTCCTTGGCGGACGAGCCCGAGTGCACCCGTTCGCCGATGCGCGGGTGGCCCGCGAGCGGGCCGGTGAGGTCGTCCAGGTCCGCCAGTGCGGCGTCGGCGGCGGCCAGCAACGAGTCCAGGTCGCCGTACGGACGGCCCGCCGCGACCCGGTCGGCCCAGGTCACGGACGAGCACACCGCCACCAGGGCGGCGACGGCGTCGGGACGGGGGAGCGCGTCGAACGCAGCGGTGCTGGTCACGCGGAACAGGATGGCGGGCGTGGGGGATCAGGGGGAAACCCGGATACGTCACAGGCACGGGGCCGGCACCATGGCGGGGTGAACGAGCCGATCCGCCCCGAGGACATGCGGGTCTCCGACGCCGACCGCGCGGTCACCGCCCGCCACCTGCAGTGGGCCCAGGGCGAGGGCCTGCTCGACCTGGACGAGTTCGACACCCGGACCTCCGAGCTGTGGAAGGCGCGGACGCGCGGCGACCTGGCTCGGCTGGTCCGCGACCTCCCCGCCGTCCCGGCGCGGGTCCCCGCCACGAGCGACCGCAAGCCGAAGGTCTTCTCCGACACCGGCGGCGGCACCGCGATGCGGGTGCTGACGATCATCTTCACGTCGATCACCGTGGTGAACCTGGTGGCGTGGGGGATCGTGTCGCTGACCGCCGGCGAGGCGGTCTACCCGTGGTTCCTGTGGAGCGGCATCCCCCCGCTGGCCGTCCTGCTCACCCTCTACGGCTTCGGCATCGGCCGCCCCGAGCGGGACTAGGCGAGCTCCGCCGAGCCCACCAGCATCCGGATCGCCTCGGCCACCTCGGCGCCGGTCGGGGCGGTGTCCGGGTCGAGGACCCACTGGACCATCAGGCCCGTGAGCAGGGACTGGTAGAAGCCGCCCAGGACACGGGCGCGGCGGTCGGCCTCCACGGCGTCGTCCGGAAGGGCGTGGAACATCGAGGCGAGCTCCTCGCGGGTCTCGCGCTGGGACCCGACCAGGGCGTCGTGCAGCCGGGGCGAGCGGGCCGCCTCGGCCAGGGACTCGACGTAGGTGGTCCAGAGCTTCCGGTCGGTGCGGAACAGCTCGACGATCGCCGACCAGGTCTGCGTGACCCGGTCGTCCGGCGACGCGGCGGGATCGACCCGGCCGAGCGCGGCGTCGAGCGCCTGGGCCCACTCGTTCGCGCCGCGGACCGCGGCCTCGGTGAGCAGCGCGTCCTTCGAGCCGAAGTGGTAGCCGATCGAGGCGAGGTTGGTGCCGGACACGGCGACGACGTCCCGGGCGGTGGTGCGGCCGAACCCCTTGGTGTACAAGCAGTCCGCAGCGCCGTCCAGCAGGTCCTCGCGATGTCCCATGGGCGGCGACACTAGCGGACCCCAAGATCATGACAGGTGTGTGGGACGGACGTGTAGCTCACGTCGTGCGGCTGTGCAGGAAGGCCGACGACAGCCCGACGACGCCGCCCGCGGCCAGCACCGGCAGGCCCGGGCCCGGCTGCACGAGGGCGGCGAGGTCCCCGGTCAGCCTGCCCAGCGAGGTGAGGTCGAGCGCCGCGACGCCGGCGGCCGCGAGCCCCGCCATTGCCGCGAGGATCCGCAGCGGCACACCGGCGCGGGACTGGAAGCGCAGCGCCGCGGCGAGCAGCAGTGCGCCCCCGGCGCCGACGGCGATCCGGCCGTCGGCCCCGTCCAGGCCGGTGATCGGCAGGGCGCCGCCCACCGTGGCCCAGGGCAGGACCACAGCCGCTGCGACGAGCCCGGCACCCAGGATTCCGACCACCGCACCGAGCGGGAACCGCCTGCGCGCCTTCGGGATCCGCCGGGAGACGAACCCGATCGGCGAGCCCAGCGGCGCATCCGGCATCGGCGGCCGCGGGGCGGGCGGGCGCGGGGCGGTGGGGATCAGGCTGGTCGGCGGGTCGAGGGGACCGGCCGCGTGCGGTCGGGTGCGGCGCCGCGGCGACGGGATGGCGGGCGGCGGCGAGCCCGGGCGGGCGGGTCCGCCCTGCCCGGGCCGGTCGTCGGCGCGGACGGGGGCGTGGGGGTCGTGGCCGGTCGTCATCGAGTGCCTCCCTCTCCCTGCAGTCGGATCGGGCCGGGGTGTCCGTTACGCCGGATAGACAGGCAACCGTGGAGTTGCCTATCATCGACCCGTGTCCGAGGAGGTGTTCCGCGCTCTCGCCGACCGCCACCGCAGGCTGCTGCTCGACCGGCTGCGGGAGCGGGACGGCCAGACGCTGCGCGAGCTGTGCGCCGGGCTGGACGTGACCCGGCAGGCCGTCACCAAGCACCTCGCGGTGCTGGAGGCGGCGGGTCTGGTCGCCACCACCCGGCACGGCCGCGAGAAGCGCCACCACCTGGACAGTGCGCCGATCGACGAGGTCGCCGCCCGCTGGATCGGCCGGTACGCCCGCCCGCGCGTGCAGGCGTCGACCGAGCTCAAGACCGCCCTGGAGGCCGCCGTGTCCGAGACCGAGTTCGTGTACACCACCTACATCCACACCACCCCGGAGCAGCTCTGGCGGGCGCTCACCGAGCCCGCGTTCACCCGGCGGTACTGGGGCGTGGAGTTCACCACGGACTGGCGCGCGGGGGCGCCGATGACCTGGGTGGAGAACGGACGCGAGACCGTCGATCCGGAGCAGGTCGTGCTGGAGGCCGATCCGCCTCGCCGGCTCGCCTACACCTGGCACACCGTCACGCCGGAGTGGGCCGAGGCGGCGGGAATCGACGCCGAGACCCTGGCCCGGCTCGGGGCGGAGCGGCGGTCGAAGGTGACCTTCGACCTGGACGTCGAGGGGGATGTCGTCAGGCTGCGGGTCGTGCACTCGGACCTGGGCGAGACGATCGCGGCCATGGTCGCCGAGGGCTGGCCGCGGTTGGTCTCGGAGCTCAAGACCCTGCTGGAGACGACGGATCGGTGATCTCCCGGAGCCGGCCGAGGGTCCCGCGCAGCGCAGCCCTGGCCGCCGACCTGGTCCGGAGGCGCGCCTTCCCCTTCCACGCGCAGAAGCGCGTGCCGGGCCGCGAGCTGATCGCCACGGACATCGACCGGCGGCGCGGCGGGGGCGAGCCGCCCGAGGCGCCGATGGGCGAGCTGTTGCTGCTGCTCACCGGTTGCGTCGTCACTTCTGACTACGTCCCGTAATGAGCCGTCACCGATCCCGATAGGCCGTTCAGCGGACGATGATTCCGCTGATCGAACTCTCGGGGGGAACAGATGACCGCCACGCAGCAGTGGAGCAGCACCGTCCAGTCCGCGCCGAAGGGCAACCGGCCCGCGACGGCCGGGTTCGTGCTCGGGCTGGTCGGGCTGCTCGCAGGCCTGGTGCCGTTCCTCGGTCTCGTCGTGACGGTCCCCGCGGTGCTGGCCTCCCGCGCGGGCCGGGCCCGGTTCCGCGCGGGCGCGGCGGCGACCCCGGGCCGCAGCGGTGCCGGGCTCGTCCTCGGCGCGATCGGGACCGGGCTGTGCGTGCTGATGAGTGTGGTCGCGGTCGTCGGTGCCGCGAACGCCGCGCCGAAGCCGGTCGTCGCCGTCGCTTCGGTGGCTGCCCCGGTGCCGGCCGCGCCGGTGCTGCTGACCGTGCCGAACGTCGTCGGGATGAGCGATGTGCAGGCCCGCGAGACGCTGCGGCTGGCCGGGTTCACCACGGTCCAGCTCGGCCCGTCGACGGGGTCGGTCGCCGGGGTCGCGGCGGGGACCGTGACCTCGCAGCTGCCCGGGACCGGCGCGCAGGCCTCCGCCGGTGACCCGATCACGCTCGGCGAGGCCGCCGAGCCGCCGGTGGTCGCGCCCGCGCCCGCACCGGTCGTCACGCCGCAGCCCGTCGCCCGGCAGCCGGTGGCCCCGCAGCCCGTCGCCCAGCAGCCCGTCGCGAGCCGGCGTTCGGTCCCGGCCGCCGCCCCGCAGCCCGTCGCCGCAGCGCCGCGGGTCGTGGCACCCGACCCGGCCCCGGCGAGCGCGTACTACGCCGACTGCTCCGCGGCCAGGGCCGCGGGCGCCGCCCCGCTGCACCGCGGCGACGCCGGCTACCGCAGCGCCCTCGACCGCGACAACGACGGCGTGGCCTGCGAGTAGCGAATTCGGGTGCGGAGCAGGCCGCGCGGTGGCAGCGTCACCGCGTGGTCGAGGTCCGGACGGCGGCGGGGCGGGTGCGCGGCAGAACCGAGGCGGGTGTCGCGGTCTTCCGCGGCATCCCGTTCGCGGAACCGCCGGTCGGAAGGCTGCGGTTCGCCGCCCCCGCTCCCCGCAGGCCGTGGACGGGCGTGCGGGACGCGTCGGTGTTCGGGCCGCCGCCCCCACAGCCGGGGCTGTCCGACGCGGGCGAGGACTGGCTCACGCTCAACGTCTGGTCCCCCGACCTGGCGGCGGGCCTGCCCGTCATGGTCTGGATCCACGGCGGCGCCTACGCCGTCGGCACGTCCGGCCTCCCGGAGTACGACGGCTCCCGGCTCGCCCGGGACGGGATCGTGCTGGTCACCCTGAACTACCGGGTGGGCGTCGAGGGGTTCGCGCACCTCGAGGGCGCTCCCGCGAACCGGGGTCTGCTGGACCAGGTCGCCGCGCCGGAGTGGGTGCGGGAGAACATCCACGGCTTCGGCGGCGATCCGGCGCGGGTCACGGTGTTCGGGGAGTCGGCGGGGGGAGGGTCGGTCGCCGCGCTGCTCGCGATGCCGCGGGCCGCGGGGCTGTTCCGGCGTGCCGTCGCGCAGAGCGTGCCGGGCACCTTCTTCACCCCGGAGCTCGCCCGCGACATCGCCGGGGCGTGCGCGGCCGAGCTCGGGTGTGCGGCGACCGTCGCGGAGCTCTCCGGCGTGGATCCCGGGCTGCTCACCGCGGCGGCCGAGGAGGTCACCGCGGGTCTGGGCGCCCGCGTCGGGCGGTGGGGGCGGGCGGCGCACCGCTCGATCCTGTTCGCGCCCGTCGTCGACGGGGACGTCCTACCCACCACGCCCTGGGAGGCGCGGCACGGCGTCGACCTGCTCGTCGGGCACACCCGGGACGAGCACCGGCTGTTCACCGCGATCGCGCCGCCCACCGAGGAGCAGATCACCACCTCGGTGGCGGTGTTCGCGCCGGAGCCCTACCCCGCCGCCGAGCCCCTGCCGCTCTACGAGTGGGTGCTCGGCGACTGGCTGTTCCGCATGCCGTCGCTGCACCTCGCCGAGCGGGCGGGAACCGCCTGGGTCTACGAGCTGACCTGGTCCGGTGTGCTGGGTGCCTGCCACGGGCTGGACGTCCCGCTCGTCTTCGGCAACCTCCATCACGGGCAGCCCGCGGCGCTGATCGGGGACCCCGCCGCCGCCGAGGCGGTCTCGGCGCACATGCGCGCCGCCTGGATCGCCTTCGCGACCGGCGGAGACCCCGGCTGGCCCCGCTTCGACACCGGGCTCGTGCGGCTGTTCGACACCGAACCCGTCGTGGCGCCGTACCCGGAGGTCGAGTCGCGGCGGATCTGGCGGGACCACGACTTCGCCCCGCTGGGGCTGTGCTGATGCGCGGGTTCGACGAGCTGGTCGACGAGGCCGCCGCCGCGGATGTCGGCGGCTGGGGCTACGGCCGGCTGGACGGTCGCGCCACCGAGGAACGAACGTCGGGCCGAGCTCGGCGTTCGAGCTGATCGAGCGGTTCGACGCCGCGACACCCGCACAGCGTCGGGCGCGGCACCCGGCGGACGAGGTGGCCGCGGCCGAGGCGGCCGGGCTCGAGGTGCGGGAGGTCCGGACGGCGTGGTGCCGGATGGAGTTCTTCGACGTCGAGCGCCATGCGGAGGTGCTGCGCCGCATCGACGCCGAGATCAGGTCGACGGGCCCACTCGTCGCGCACTCGATCCGGCACCGCGCCCGGTGACACGACGAAGGCCCAGGTCGGAAGCGACCTGGGCCTTGGTTGTCGGGGTGACAGGATTTGAACCTGCGACCTCTTCGTCCCGAACGAAGCGCGCTACCAAGCTGCGCCACACCCCGAATGGCCCGCCCTGCGAGCCGTGGAGAACTCTACCTGACCGATCCCGCGGCCTGCGCGGGGGTTGCCTTCGGGGCGGCCGGGCCGGTGGGCCGGGGGACGAGGGTCAGCAGGCTCGCCTCCGGCGGGCAGGCGAAGCGCACCGGGGCGTAGGGCGAGGTGCCCATCCCCGCCGACACGTGCAGCCAGGTGTGGGTCCCCCAGCGCGAGGCCCCGCGGGCGCGGGACCGGTCGATCCCGCAGTTGGTGACGAGCGCGCCGTACCCGGGCAGCCGCAGCTGCCCGCCGTGCGTGTGGCCTGCCAGCACCAGGTCGACGCCGTCCGCCGCCATGCCGTCCAGCACCCGGGGCTCGGGTGAGTGGGTGAGGCCGAGCTTGAGGTCGGCGGTCATCGGGCCGGAGACGCTCGAGTAGCGGTCCAGCGACAGGTGCGGGTCGTCCACCCCGACGACGCCGATCCGTCGCCCGTCGACCTCCAGGAACAGCCGCTGGTGGGTCGCGTCCTGCCAGCCGTGCTCGACGAACCCGGCCCGCAGGTCCCGCCACGGCAGCGGGGCGCCGTGGATCCGCCGCTGCGACCTCCTCAGGTAGCGGGCGGGGTTCTTCGGGGTGGGTCCGAAGTAGTCGTTGCTGCCGAACACGAACAGCCCCGGCCTGCGCAGCAGCGGGCCGAGGGAGGCGAGCACCCCGGGCACGGCCTTCGGGTGCGACAGGTTGTCCCCGGTGTTCACTACGAGGTCCGGCTCGAGCGCGGCCAGCTCGGCGACCCAGCGCTTCTTGCTCTCCTGGCCCGGCATGAGGTGCAGGTCGGAGACGTGCAGGATCCGCAGCGGCCTGCTGTCCACGGGGAGCACCGGCAGCGCGGCCTCCCGCAGGGTCCAGCGGCGCCGCTCGTACCCGGCGGCGTAGGCGATGCCCGCCGCGCCGGTGGTGGCGGTGCCGAGCGCGAATCGCGCGAGGGGATGCACGGGGACAAGGGTACTTTGCTCGACGTGAGCACCCTGAAGGAGAAGCTGCGCGCCGACCTGACCGCGGCCATGAAGGCCCGGGACGAGCTGGTCAAGGCCACCCTGCGGCTGACCCTGACCGCGATCGGCACCGCCGAGGTCGCCGGCACCGAGCACCGCGAGCTCTCGGACGACGAGGTGCTCAGGGTGATCGCCAAGGAGGCCAGGAAGCGGGCCGAGTCCGCCGAGGCCTTCGCAGGCGCGGGCCGCGAGGAGCTCGCCGCCCAGGAGCGGGCGGAGGGCGAGGTCCTCGCCCGCTACCTCCCCACCCAGCTCTCGGACGACGAGCTGAACGCTGTCGCCGCCCAAGCCGTGGCGGACGTCGAGACCGAGACCGGCTCCGCCCCCGGCCCGCGCCAGATGGGGCTGGTCATGAAGAAGGCCACCGCCGCCGCCCAGGGTCGAGCGGACGGCAAGCGCCTCTCCGCCGCGGTGAAGTCACTGCTCAGCTGAGGGCTCAGAGGCCGCCCCACCGGTAGCGGGCCTGCTCCTCGAGGATCCAGTCCCCCGGCGACGAGGGCCACGTGGGTGGCCACGTCGGACCGGGCCCGTGCCTGCTCGATGTCGGGGACGAGCACGCTTCGGGTACGCCGGATCGGGGACGAACAGCGGTGCCCGGTCCGCGCGGTTCCCCGCGGTCCACCCCGCCGCCACGTGGTCGGTCCGCCGGAGCTCCCCGACCTCGTACACGAACGGCCGGATCGGCCAGGAACCCCTGCCCCGCGACCTGGCGCACGAGCGCCGCGACCACCCGGAGCGTGTCCCTCGATCCCACCGCTGCACGGGCATCCTGCACGCGCTCGCGGGCGCGGTCGGGGCCCCGCGGCGAGGGACAGCTCGGCCTGCGCGAGCTGCTCGGGGGCGTCGTCAGCACCGGCGTGGAGATGTCCGACCGGCAGTCCCCGTGGACGAAGCCGGAACGCGAGGCGCCCGCCGGGTCCTCGCTCACGACCGGCTCCCGCCGTCGCCGACCGTGATCATCGTGTAGTGCTGCGGGCGCGTGATCGCACGACGTGACTTCTACTTGGCCGGGGCCTTCTTCGCCGCGGGCTTCCTGGCCGCAGGCTTGCGGGCCGGGGCCTTCTTCTTCACCGGCGCCTTGGCCCGCCGTTCGGCGAGCAGCTCGGACGCGCGCTCGTCGGTGATCTCCTCGACGGAGTCCCCCTTGCGCAGCGAGGCGTTGGTCTCGCCGTCGGTGACGTAGGGGCCGAAGCGGCCGTCCTTGATCACCATCGGCTTGTCCGTGGCGGAGTCCTTGCCCAGCTCGCGCAGCGGCGGGGTGGCCGCGGCGGTGCGGCGGCCGCGCTGCTTGGGCTGCTTGTAGATCTCCAGCGCCTCGTCCAGGGTCACCGTGAAGAGCTGCTCCTCGCTGGACAGCGACCGCGAGTCCGTGCCCTTCTTCAGGTACGGGCCGTAGCGGCCGTTCTGCGCGGTGATCTCGTCCCCGGACTCGGGGTCGTTGCCGACGAGCCGGGGCAGCGACAGCAGCTTCAGCGCGTCGTCCAGGGTGACGGTCTCGACCGTCATGTCCTTGAACAGCGAGCCGGTGCGCGGCTTGGTCTTCGCCTTCTTGGACTTCGCCGCGCCGGCCTCCGCAGCGTCGTTCTCGGGGAGCAGCTCGGTGACGAAGGGCCCGTACCGGCCCTCCTTGGCCACGATCTCGTGCCCGGTCACCGGGTCCGTCCCGAGCACGCGGCCCTCCTGCGGGACCGAGAACAGCTGCTCGGCGATCTCCTCGGTGAGCTCGTCCGGCGGCAGGTCCTCGGGCAGGTTGGCGCGCTGCGACTTGGGCTTACCCTCCGCGTCGACCTCACCGGTCGGACGCTCCATGTACGGCCCGTACCGCCCGACCCGCACGACGGCCTCGCGACCCTCGGAGTCGGTGAACAGCGGGATGGAGTTGATCGTGCGGGCGTCGATCTCCTCGAGGTTCACGCCGACGAGCTTCTTCAGCCCGCCCGCCTTCGCCACCGAGCCCTCGGCGCTCGCGCCGTCTCCGAAGTAGAAGCCGTTCAGCCACGCGATCCGGGTCAGGTTGCCGGACGAGATGGCGTCCAGCTCGTCCTCCATCGCCGCGGTGAAGTCGTAGTCCACGAGCCTGCCGAAGTGGTGCTCCAGCAGCCCGACGACGGAGAAGGCGACCCACGACGGGACGAGCGCGGAACCCTTCTTCCACACGTACCCGCGGTCCTGGATCGTCTTGATGATCGACGCGTACGTCGACGGCCGACCGATCCCCAGCTCCTCCAGCTGCTTGACCAGGCTGGGCTCGCTGTAGCGGGCGGGCGGGTTGGTCGAGTGGCCCTCCGGCGTGAGCTCGGCCGCGGTGAGCGACTGGCCCTCGGCCAGGTTCGGCAGCCGGGACTCGGCGTCGTCCGCCTGGCCGCCGGAGCCCTCCTCGACGGTCTCGACGTACGCCCGGAGGAACCCGGGGAAGGTGATCGTGCGGCCCGAGGTGGCGAACACGACGTCCTCGCCGGTCGCGGCGCTGCCGTTGATCCGGATCGAGACGGTGGTGCCGCGCGCGTCCTCCATCTGGGAGGCGACGGTGCGCTGCCAGATCAGCTCGTAGAGACGGAAGTCGTCCCCGTCCACCTCGCGGGCGATCTCGCCCGGCGTGCGGAAGGTGTCGCCCGCGGGCCGGATCGCCTCGTGAGCCTCCTGGGCGTTCTTCACCTTGCGGGTGTACTGCCGAGGCGACGACGGGACGTAGGAGTCCCCGTAGAGCTCCCTGGCCTGCGCACGGGCGGCCTGGATCGCGGACGCCGACAGCGTGGTCGAGTCCGTACGCATGTAGGTGATGTAGCCGTTCTCGTACAGCCGCTGCGCGCTGCGCATCGTCCGCTCCGAGGAGAAGCGCAGCTTGCGGCCCGCCTCCTGCTGCAGCGTCGACGTCATGAACGGGGGATAGGGCTTGCGGGTGTACGGCTTCGAGTCGACCGAGGCGACGGTGAGGTCGCGGCCCTCGAGGCTCTCCGAGAGCCTGCGGGCGCTCGCCTCGTCGAGGACGGTGACCTCCGGGTTCCCCGCAGAGCCCTTGAGCTTGCCGTCCGGGCCGAAGTCCCGGCCGGTGGCGACGCGGTTGCCGTCGACGCTGACCAGACGGGAGCCGAACTGGCGCGGGGTCGCGTCCGCCCCGGCGTCCATCGTCGCGGCGATGTCCCAGTAGCCGGCGGAGACGAACGCCATCCGCTCGCGCTCGCGCTGCACGATCAGCCGCGTGGCGACCGACTGCACCCGGCCCGCCGAGAGCTTCGGCATGACCTTCTTCCACAGCACGGGGGAGACCTCGTAGCCGTAGAGGCGGTCCAGGATGCGCCGGGTCTCCTGCGCGTCGACCAGGTCCTGGTCCAGCTCGCGGGTGTTCTCCGCGGCGGCGCGGATGGCCGACTCGGTGATCTCGTGGAACACCATGCGGCGCACCGGGATGCGGGGGCGCAGGGTGTCCAGCAGGTGCCAGGCGATGGCCTCGCCCTCGCGGTCGGGGTCCGTCGCGAGGAGGAGCTCGTCCGCGTCCTTGAGCAGGTCCTTCAGCTCGGAGACCTTGGACCGCTTCTCCGGCGTGACCACGTAGAGCGGGTGGAACTCGTTGTCGACGTCCACGCCCAGCCGGGCCCACGACTCGCCCTTGTACTTGGCGGGCACGTCCGCAGCGCCGCGCGGCAGGTCGCGGATGTGGCCGACGCTCGACTCGACCACGTAGTCGTTGCCGAGGTAGGGCTGGATCTTCTTGGCCTTCGTCGGCGACTCGACGATCACGAGCCTGCGGACGCGCTCGCCCGCGGGTGCGGCCGCGGACGTCCCGTTGCGACGACCACCCCCGGACGCGGCCGTCCTGCGGCGCGTGGAGGTACCGACGGCCTTCTTCTGCGGCGTCGCCGCGGGCTCGTCGGTCTCGGTGCTCGTCGTTCCGGTTGCCACGTTGGTCCTACTCCATCCCTCCGGCCGCGCCGCCGGTCTCGTACCGGTCCGCCGCCGTCCTCCGGGTCTCGGTCGCGACGACGGAGTGGTCCGTCACCTACGGTCACTCTGCCATCGCGGTTCGACCCTGGGCCGACAGTATTGCTCTCCGCCGGTCCCGCGCCGCCACGGTCGCACATCGACCGCGGCTGTCGCATCCCTCACACCGTCGGGGGTGTCCGACGGTGACCCGGGAGCGAGTGCGCAGCGTAGCTCGCTGGTCAACCCCAGGTGAGGCCGCGGTACTGCGGCCATCCGGCGGGATCGACCCCCTCCGGAGGAGGGCCGACCAGTTCGACCAGACGTTGCATCCGCCGGACGCCTGTGATTCGCAACGCCGGACCGGCCCTCCGGCATTCCGGACCGCGGTGATGATCGGGGCAGGTCGGGAGGGGCGCGGGGCCGGCGGGCTCGGGTAGGTGCGTGAGGTCGACGAGGACGGGGCCGGGCTCGGACGCGGACCCTGCGAGGTCGACGACGGGGAGGCCGTCGGGGTCCGGCGAGTCGTCCTCGGGATCGGCGAGCCGGGGGGCGGTACCCCGGGTGCTCGGTGGGGCGGTCGCCTCCGGTGGGTCGTCCGGGTGCCGGCGGTCGGCCGGGTCGACCGGCTCGGCGCACTCCGGGCACGGGGCGAGGGTGACGCGGGCCGGCGGGAGGCCGAGGCGGGTGGTGGCGGCGATCAGCGGGTCGTGGGTGCCGGGCGCGGCGCCGTCGAGCGGGAGGAGATAGCCCCCGCGCCCGTCCGGCCTGCCGGAGGCCAGGACCCACAGCCGCAGGGCCGTGCCGTCCAGCTGGAAGCCGGCGGGCACCGTCTTGCCGCGGTCGGTGCCCGTCCACTCCCGCGCCAGGACGGCGAGATCGCGGCGGTAGGCCGTACGCAGCTCGCGCCCCGCGCAGCTGCGCTCACCGGCCTCGAACGCCAGGCCGAACGGCGCCGCGGCGGCCCGCACCTCGCGCGCCCGCGCCGAGTCGGCCAGGTCCAGGCTCAGCCGCGCGGTGATGCCGCCCCCGAAGCGCAGGATCCGGCCCGGCCCGCAGAGCATCCCGCCGAGGTCGGCGAGCGAGGTCGGCCGGGCCTCCGCCGAGAACAGCGACAGCTGGGACACGCCGGGCACGATAGAACATCTGTTCGATCAGTGGCGAGCGACTCGCCCTATCGGGGCGCCGTGATCGTCTGCAGCTGCGTGCAGTTCGCGGCCTGCTGGGCCGCCTTGTCCAGGCGCGGGGAGGTGCGCAGGTCGCCGAGCGCGTCCGGGGCGGTGACCTGCGAGAGGCTGGTCTGGGTCTCGCCGAGGGCGGCCTGGAAGGCGGGCACGTTGTTCGGGTCGGCCGCGTCCACCTTGGTCTTGGCGCCGCCGATGTCCTTCTGCAGCTGCTCGAGGCCCGCGGTGATCCGCGCGACGGTGTCGTCACCCCCGCCGACCGGGGACGGCCCGACCTGCGCGAGCTGGTCGCGGCTCTGCTGCAGGCCGGTCTGGCTCGCCGCCAGGTAGTCCGAGAGCCGCTGCTTGATGCCCGCGAGGTCGGCGCCGTCGAAGTTCGGCTGGGCGAGCACCGGTGTGGTGTAGGCGAGCACCGCGCCGCACACCCGGTCGACCCAGGCGACCGGGTCGGCGCCGCGGCCGGTCGCGGGCCGCGGGGCCGTGTCGGCCGTCGGGACTCCGGTGATCACGCTCGCGCAGCCGCTGAGCGACAACACCCCACCGAGGACGACGGCGGCGGCGAGCCGGGACGGGCGGAACACGACGCCTCCTGGGGACGGTTGACTGCGGACTGTCTGCGGACCGTGGGCGACCCTACGCGACGAACGGCGTCCGTCAGGGGCGCAGTCAGTTGCGCAGTCAGTTGCGCAGTCGGGACAGGTCCTGGCAGGCCGGAGCCTTGGCGGCGGCGTCGGTGACGGCCGCGTCCAGGCCGGCCAGTGGGTCCTGGTCGGTGTCCTGCAGGCCCAGCACCGGGGCGACGGCGCCCTCCATGTCCCGCTGCAGGGTCGACGACCTCAGGTTCAGCCCGTCCACCTGGGTGCGGGCCAGCTGGAACGCGGACCGGTAGCGCGTCAGCTGGTCCCGGAACTTGGTCACCGCCTGGTCGCCGCCCGCCACCGGAGCCGCGCCCAGCTCATCGAGCCGGCTCAGGGCGGTGTCCAGCGACGACGCCGTGTCGCCGAGGTAGACCGACAGGCTCTTGGCCTGGCCCGCCGGGTCGGCCGCCGGGGCGGGCCCGACGAGCGCGGCCTCGCGGAAGGTCGAGTACGAGCTGCACAGCCCGTTCGCCCAGTCGACGGTCTCCTGCTCGCTCGCGCCGCCGCAGCCCGCGAGGACCAGGCCGCAGACGGCCGCCGCCGCCGCGGCCGGGCGGCCCCACCGCATCCTCATCCGTCCTCCACGTGTCGGCTCCAGGGCGCTGAGACGGTAGCGGCCTGCGGTGCGGACGAACGAGGCCGCCCGCCCCGGTGGGGGACGAGCGGCCTCGTTGGTCGCCGAGAGGGCCCGCAGGTCGGGCGAGAGGACCCTGCTCCGATCAGCCCACCGGGCTGTCCGCGGGGGCGTCCTGGATGGACGACGAGCGGCGCTTGGACACCGTGACCGCCGCGACGATGATCGCCACCGCGACCAGCGCGATGATGATCCGGATCGGCGTGGACGCGCTGTCGCCCACGCTGAACACCACGACGGCCGGGGCGATCAGCACCGAGACCAGGTTCATCACCTTGATCAGCGGGTTGATGGCCGGGCCCGCGGTGTCCTTGAACGGGTCGCCGACGGTGTCCCCGATGACCGTGGCCTCGTGCGCCGGGGACCCCTTGCCGCCGTGGTTGCCGTCCTCCACGAGCTTCTTCGCGTTGTCCCAGGCACCGCCCGAGTTCGCGAGGAAGATCGCCATCAGCGTGCCGGACGCGATCGCGCCCGCGAGGTAGCCTGCCAGCGGCCCGACGCCGAGGCCGAACCCGACCGCGATCGGGGCGAAGATCGCCAGCAGGCCGGGGGTGGCGAGCTCGCGCAGCGAGTCACGGGTGCAGATGTCCACGACGCGCCCGTACTCCGGCCGCACCGTGCCCTCCATGATCCCGGGGTTCTCCCGGAACTGGCGGCGCACCTCGAACACGATGGCGCCCGCCGCCCGGGTGACCGCGTTGATCGCCAGCCCGGAGAACATGAACACCACCGAGGCGCCGATGATCACGCCGACCAGGGTGTTCGGGGCGAACACCTCGTTGGCGAACGCCGTGCCCGCGTCCTGCAGTGAGACGCCTGCCTTGGCCAGGGCCTGCGAGATCGCATCCCGGTAGGAGCCGAACAATGCGGTCGCCGCGAGCACGGCCGTGGCGATCGCGATGCCCTTGGTGATCGCCTTGGTGGTGTTCCCGACGGCGTCGAGCTCGGTGAGGATGTCGACACCCTCGCCCTCGACGTCCCCGGACATCTCCGCGATGCCCTGCGCGTTGTCCGCGACGGGGCCGAAGGTGTCCATCGCGACGATGACGCCGACCGTGGTGAGCAGGCCGGTCCCGGCCAGTGCCACGGCGAACAGCGCCACCGTGATCGAGCCGGTGGCCAGGGTGAACGCGCCGAACACCGCCGCGCTGATCACCAGCGCGGTGTAGACGGCGGACTCGAAGCCGATCGAGATACCGGACAGGATGACGGTCGCGGCGCCGGTCAGCGACGACTTCCCGACGTCCTGCACGGGCTTGTCCTCGGTGCCGGTGAAGTACCCGGTCAGCTTGAGGATGGCCGCCGCCAGCACGATGCCGATGAGCACCGCGATCGTGGCGATCACCCGCGGGTCCGCCCCGCCCATGTCCGGGACGACGGAGGAGTCCGTCGGGTTGGTCAGCCCGGACCAGCTGGACGGCAGGTAGACGAAGGCCGCGATCGCGCAGAGCACCGCGGACACCCCGGCGGAGATGTAGAAGCTGCGGTTGATCGTCTTGAGGCTGCCCTCGCCGACCCGGGTGCGGGTGATGTAGACGCCGAGCACCGCGGTCAGCACGCCGATCGCGGGGATGATCAGCGGGAACAGCAGGCCCTGCAGACCGAACGCCGCGCTGCCGAGGATCAGCGCCGCGACGAGCATGACGGCGTAGGACTCGAACAGGTCCGCGGCCATGCCCGCGCAGTCGCCGACGTTGTCCCCCACGTTGTCCGCGATGGTGGCGGCGTTGCGCGGGTCGTCCTCCGGGATGCCCTGCTCGACCTTGCCGACGAGGTCGGCGCCGACGTCCGCGGCCTTGGTGAAGATGCCGCCGCCGACCCTCATGAACATCGCGAGCAGGGCGGCGCCGAAGCCGAAGCCCTCCAGCACCTTCGGGGCCTGACCGGCGTAGACGAGCACGACGACCGAGGCCCCGAACAGCCCGAGCCCGACCGTGAACATACCGACGACGCCGCCGGTGCGAAACGCGATCCGGGTGGCCTTCTCGCGCCCTCCCGGCTCCCGCGACGCCGAGGCGACGCGGATGTTCGCGCGGGTGGCGAGCCACATGCCGAGGTAGCCGATGGTCGCGGAGAAGCCCGCGCCGATGATGAAGAAGATGGACCGGCCGATGCGTTCGCCGATGTCGTCCGCGGGAAGGGCGAACAGCAGCAGGAAGACGATCACGACGAAGATGCCGAGCGTCTTGAACTGTCGTCTGAGATAGGCCTGGGCGCCCTCCTGGACGGCCTCACCGATCCTCTGCATCTCGGGGGTGCCCGGGTCGGCGGCCAACACCTCCCGGAGCAGCTTGTAGCCGATGGCCAGGGCGGCGAGGGCGACGACGGCGACGACGCCGACGACGATCCGATCCCCCGATCCCAGCGCGAGGCCCATAGCGGGCACGGACATCCGACCTCCTGTTGCGTCGCAGTGCGTCAGGTCGTCGGCCGCAGTGGGTTGCCCCGGTCGAGATCGCGCGACGGCAGCCCTGACGTCGAGCGCCCCGGCCGCCACGACGCTGCGACGGCCGGACGCGCACGGAGAGTGTGTCCGATATCGCAGTTGAGATCCACAGCACCCTCCCCCTGGAGGGGGATGGGTGATTGAGGACACAGCGATCCGCTTGCCGGGCCGCGGGCCCGCGATCATTGAACAATCATCTACAGAGGCCGCATCGTCAGCGGGACTCGCCGGAGCGGCCTCGCGGCCGCGGTGGTCGTTCTGGCGGTCGCGCCCGCTCTGTTCCTCGCGCCGACGACCCCCGCGTCGGCGCGCGGCGGGCTGCCCGCGGTCGAACCCCCGGCAGGCTCTCCCGCCGGCTCCGCGGCCGGTGTCGAGGTCGCCTTCGGCTCGCTGTTCGGGCCGGTCCGGTCGGGGGGCTCCACGGCACCGTGGGCCTTCGCGCCACGCGTGGAGGAGCCCGAACCCGAGCCCGAACCCGAGCCGCTGCCGGAGTCCGGGTTCGCCGCCTCCGCCGTCGCCGCCGCGGTGGCGGCCGCCGGGCTGGTGCAGGGCATGGACCTGCGGGTCACGGTGTGGGACCGCGAGCTCGGGGAGTCCGCCTCGGCCGGGGCCGCCGACGAACCGACCTACACGGCGTCGCTGTCCAAGGTCGTGCTCGCGATCGACGTGGTCGACCGGCGGCGGACGGAGGGGCTGGTGGTGACCGCCCGGGACCTCGACCTTCTCCGCCGGGCCCTCGGGCCGAGCGACGACTCGGCGATGAACGCGTTGTGGTCGCGGTTCGGCGGCGCCGAAGCGGCCTCGCGGGTCTCGGCCCGGCTCGGGCTGACCGGCACCCGGGACCCCCGGGATCCGTCGCAGTGGGGCGAGATGCGGGTGAGCGCGGAGGACGGTGTCCGGCTCTACGACCACGTCCTGGACCTCCCGGCCGCGGACCGCGACCTGATCCTCGGCGCGCTGCGCGCCGCGCCGCCGACGGCACGGGACGGGTTCGCCCAGGACTTCGGGCTGCTCGCCGCGAGCGTCGGGCTGCAGGCCGGGCAGGTGGCCGTGAAACAGGGCTGGATGTGTTGCTTCGAACGGCGCTACTACCTGCACAGTGCGGGTGTGGTGGGCGCCGAGGCCCGGTTCGTGGTGGCGCTGCTCAGCATCCAGCCGCGGGCGGGCGGGTGGGAGCGTGCCCGGGCGGGGCTGACCTCGATCGGCGAGGCCGTGGCGGCGACGCTGGCGCAGGCGGCCCCCGCGGACTGACCGCCGGACCGACCGCCGCCCGGAGTGTCGGTGGGGTATGCGAGCCTCGCTGTCGTGCAGGACCAGCGGATCGTCGACCCGGAGGTGCCCGCGCTCCGGTCCGCCCGCGGCCTGGAGCTGTTGGACCGGGTGCTCGCGGGCTCCGGGATCGAACCGGGTGTGCCGGTGATCGAGCTGGGGCCCTCCGGGGAGCTGCCGCCGCAGCAGCCCGGCTCGGAGGAGGACGAGGCCGCCGCCGATCCGCTCAGCCCACTGCGACACGCCGTGCGGCTGCCGCCGCGGGCGGGCCGCGCAGTGCCGTGGCCGGACTGGGCGGCGCCGGAGGTGGTCTCGGCCTTCCGGACCACCGGCGTCACACAGCCCTGGAGCCACCAGGCGGAGGGCGCGGAGCACGCGCACGCCGGCCGGGACGTGGTCGTGGCCACCGGCACGGCGTCGGGAAAGTCGCTGGTCTACCAGCTGCCGGTGCTCACCCGGCTGTCCACCGATCCGCGCGCCACCGCCCTGTACCTCTCGCCGACCAAGGCCCTGGCCGCGGACCAGCTGCGGGCGCTGCGGGGGCTCGACCTCGAGGGCATCCGCCCGGCGGCCCTCGACGGGGACGTCCCGATGGACGAACGTGACTGGATCCGCCGGCACAGCCGCTGGATCTTCAGCAACCCGGACATGCTGCACCGCTCGGTGCTGCCCCGGCACGGGCGCTGGTCGGCCTTCCTGCGCAGGCTGAGCTACGTCGTCGTGGACGAGTGCCACACCTACCGGGGGGTCTTCGGCTCGCACGTGGCCCTGCTCCTGCGCAGGCTGCTGCGGGTGGCGCGCCGCTACGGCGCCACGCCGACGATCGTGCTGGCCTCGGCCACCGTGGCCCGACCCGGCGAGTTCGCCAGTGTGCTGACCGGCCGCGAGGTGCGGGCCGTGACCGAGGACGGCTCGCCGTCGGCCGGTCGCACGGTCGCCCTGTGGGAGCCCCCGCTGCTGCCCGAGCTCACCGGGGAGAACGGCGCGCCGGTCCGGCGGCCCGCCTCCACGGAGTCCTCGCGGATGCTGGCCGACCTCGTGATCGAGGGCGCCCGCAGCCTGGCCTTCGTGCGGTCCCGGCGCGGCGCGGAGACCACCGCGCTCGGGGCGCGCCGCATCGTCGCGGACGTGGACCGGGCGCTGGTCGACCGGATCTCCGCCTACCGCGGCGGGTACCTGCCCGAGGAGCGCCGCGAGCTGGAGGCGGCCCTGATGAGCGGCGAGCTGCTCGGCGTCGCCACCACGAACGCCCTGGAGCTGGGGGTCGACATCGCGGGGCTGGACGCGGTGATCGTGGCCGGGTTCCCCGGCACCCGGGCATCCTTCTGGCAGCAGGCGGGCCGGGCCGGACGCGCCGCGGACGAGGCCCTCGTCGTCCTGGTGGCGCGGGACGACCCGATGGACACCTACCTCGTCCACCATCCGCGCGCGTTGATCGGCGCCCCGGTGGAGAGCTGCGTGCTGGATCCCGGCAACCCCTACGTGCTGGCCCCGCAGCTCGTCTGCGCCGCGGCCGAGCTGCCGGTGACCCCGGAGGACGTCGCGGAGGTCTTCGGGGGAGAGGTGGCCGCGCGGCTGCTGGATGAGCTGGTCTCGGACGGGGTGCTGCGGCGGCGGCCCACCGGCTGGTTCTGGCCCTCCACCCGGGAGCAGCCCGCCGCGTCCGTGGACATCCGCGGCTCCGGCCTCGGCCAGGTCGCCCTGGTCGAGGCGGCGACCGGACGCATGCTCGGTACGGTCGACGGCGCCTCCGCCCCGGGCAGCGTCCACGCCGGTGCGGTCTACCTGCACCGCGGCGAGAGCTACGTGGTGGACGAGCTCGACCTCGAGGCCGGCGTGGCGCTGCTGCACCCGGAGGAGCCGGAGTGGCGCACCGACTCCCGCTCGACCGCGGACGTCGAGGTCGTCGCGGTGCACAGCCGCAGCGACCACGGGCCGGTGTCGGTGTTCTTCGGCGACGTCCGGGTGACCGGGCAGGTCGTGGCCTACCAGCGCCGCGCGGCGGACGGCACCGTGCTGGAGACCGTGCCCCTGACCATGCCCGCGCAGGAGCTGGAGACCCGCTCGGTCTGGTACACGATCGACGACGCGGCGCTGGCCGACGCGGGCATCGACGGCGCCCGGATCCCCGGCGCGCTGCACGCCGCCGAGCACGCCGCCATCGGGCTCCTCCCGCTTTTCGCGATCTGCGACCGCTGGGACATCGGCGGGCTGTCCACGGCCCTGCACCCGGACACCGGCCTGCCCACCGTGTTCGTCCACGACGGACACCCCGGCGGCGCGGGGCTGGCCGAGCGCGGGCACGCCGTGCTGGAGCGCTGGCTCCGGGCCACGCGCTCGGCCATCCGGGACTGCGGCTGCCGAACCGGGTGTCCCTCGTGTGTGCAGTCCCCCAAGTGCGGCAACGGGAACAACCCGTTGGACAAGGCCGGAGCGGTGCGGGTGCTGGACGTGGTGTTGGGCGCGCTCCGCGGCTGACCTCCGCCGGCGCCGTGTCGCGCCCGCCCTCCGCACGGAGGCGGCGGGGGCCGCTTCGACCGGGCCGGGGAGCGCCTCCTGCACGGGCCCGGCGTGCGCCCGGGCCACGGCCGAGCCCCGGGTGAGGAGCGCCCAGGGGCGGGCGAGCCGCACCTCCACCAGCGCGTTCCAGCCGTCGAGCGTGCAGCCTGCCAGCTCGGCGCCCATGGCCGTGGTGACCCGGGCCGCCGCCGCGCACGCCGCGGACGCTCCTTCCACGGGATCACCCGCAGCGGCCAGGGCCGCCAGGTCGGCCGCGGCCTGGGCACGGTGCCGCGCGACGACCGCGCCCCCGAGATCGAGCAGCACCGCCGTGACCGCCAGGAGGATCACCACGGCGGAGGCCGCCCAGACCGTGGCCGAACCCCGGTCGGTCGAATCCCCGGACCCGTCCTCGGTGGCCGAGGCGCCGGACCCGGCGGTCATGGCGGGGGCTCCTCAGCGGTGCCCGCGCCGGGTTCGCGGAGTGCCAGGGCGGATCCGCTGATCCGCAGGGGCAGCAGGGGGAGCGGCGCCGCGGAGACGGTCACGCGGATCTCGTCCCCGGTGGTGCTGAGCTGCCATTCGGCGCCTGGCGGGGCCGCGGTGGTCGCGACGGCGTGAGCACGCTCGACGTCCCCTCGGGCGGCGAGGCGGGCCAGCTCCCGCGCCGCGTCCTGACAGCGCACCGCGGCGGCGACAGCGCCCAGCGAACCGAGCGCGGCGAGGACGACGAGGGTGAGGGCGCTCAGCGCGATCGCCGCCTCGACCGTGATCGCGCCGCGCTCGGTGTCCCGCATCAGAACTCGATCTGCAACGCGCGCTGCACCAGCCCGGTCAACGCGGTCAGGATCGAGTCCCCGGTCACCACGGTGTACAGCACGACGCCGAACGCCGCCGCCGCCACCGTGCCGATCGCGTACTCCACGGTGGACATGCCGCTGTCGTCCTTCAGGAGGGCACGCACGATCCTCCGGCCGCCACCGGACAGCCGGGTCGCCACCTCGAGCACCAGGAGTGGGACGTGCGCGAGGGCGAAGCGGGGGCGGCGCCCCCGCGGGCCGGTGGGTGGTCTGGTCGTCTCGTGTCCCGCCGCGTCCGGCGGGGACCCCTCCACCCCCGCCTCCTGGGCGGTGGGCCCGGTCGACGGGGTCGCGTCGGGTGCCGGGGCACGGTGCGGCACGGCGCCGTCCGGGCAGGTGCGCAGGGCGCGGCTGCGCGGGCCTCGCGGTCGGTCGGGGCCGGGGTGGGCGAGGGTGGGAACGGACATCGGATGCTCCTCGTGATCGGTGAGTTCGGTGGGGGCGGGCGGATCGGTGGGCGCTCGCGCCGGGGGCGGCCGGGCGGTGGGCGTCACCATGAGCTCAGTGCTCGGCCTGCCAGGCCGATCACCACCGGGGCGATCCCCAGCGCCAGGAAGGCGGGCAGGAAACACAGGCCGAGGGGTGCTGCAACCAGCACAGCCGCCCGTTCGGCCCGGGCTTCGGCGGCGTCCGCCAGCCCGGCCCGCAACCGCTCGGCCTCACCCCGGGCGACCCGGGCCAGGCCCGCCCCGGTGTCGGCGGACCGGCGCGCCGCCCGCCCGAACGCGGCCAGCTCCGGAACGGCGGTGGTGCAGGTCCAGGCCTCGGCCCCGTCCGAGCCCAGCTCGAGCAGCCCGCCGACCCGCCGCAGCGTGGCGGACGCGGGCCCCTCGATGCGCTGCGCGGCCACCTCGACCGCCGTCGGCACCGGCAGGCCGGACTCCAGACAGGTCGCCAGCAGCTCCCAGCCCGCCGCGAGGCCGTCCACCCGGGTGCGCGGAGCCGTCACCGCCCACCGGGCCGCGATGTGGAGAGCCGCCGCCACGGCACCCCCGAGCAGGGCCGCGGCCGCCACGGCCCCGGTGCCCGCCTCCGGACCGCCCGCCACGAGCCACCCCGGGGCCGCGGCGGCGAGGCCACCGACGATCGTCCAGCGGCCGCGCAGGGTTCGGCTCGGCTCCGCGGGGGTGCGGGGTCCGAGCGCCCGGAGCCTGCCGCGTGCGGCGCCGTCCCCGACGACCGCCAGCGCGATTGCACCGAGCAGGGCCGCGAGGGTGGTGCCGGTCATGACGCCGACCCGGCGGCGAGACGGTCCGCCCAGGTGACGCCCGCGAGCAGCAGCGCGACCCCGACCAGCAGCAGCACCTGCCCGAGGAGGCCGTCTCGCAGGACCGCGAGGGGGGCCGCGCCGACCAGGTGGCCGAGCCCGAGCCCGAGGAGGGGGAGCGCGGTGAGAACCGACGCCGTGGCGCGTGCACCCGCCGCACGGGCGTGCGTGCGGGCCTCGAAGGCGAGTCTCCACCGCAGGTCGGTGAGGACCCCGTCGAGCAGGGCCGCCAGCGGGGCGCCGTGCCGCTCGGCGAGCGACCAGGCGGCGGCGGTGCGGTGGAGCTCGGCGCGCAACCGGGTCGAGCCACGCGCGGCGACCCGGGTGAGCGCCGCGGGGACGTCGTCGCCGAGCCGGGCGGCCGCGGCGGCGGGCGCGAGGGTGCGTTCGGCCAGCGGGCCGTCCGCCCGGACCCCGTCGAGTGCGGCCGCCGGGTGGGCGCCGCCGCGCAGCTCGGCGACGATGCGGGCCAGCGACTCGGCGAGCTCGCCCGCTTCGGCGACCGAGCTCGCGCGGTCCCGGGAGCGGCGGCGCCTGCGACGCACGACCTCCGCCGCGGCGGCACCGGCCGGCGCACCGGCGACTCCGCCCAGCAGCCCGCCGACCAGGGCACCCACCGCCATCGCCGCGACCGGGGCCGGTGGGATCGGGATCCGCGGCCGGGCGCCGGACCGGCCCGCCCCGAGCCGCCGGAGCCCGGCGGGACCCGGCGCCACGAGCAGGGCCGCCGCCAGGACCACCGCGACCACCGGGTTCACGAGCCGACCCCCGAGGCGGACGGGATGCCTGCGGCGTCCCGAGACGGGGTGGCCCGCGGCGCGCGGTGCGGGACGTGCCGTCCGTCGCGCGGGACCGGCTGAGACCGTGCCGGGGTCGACACGCCGGGCACGAGGGTGACGCCGCGGTCCTCGAGCAGGTCCACGAGGTGCGCGCCGTGGGAGGTCCAGCCCCCGCGGCGTTCCCAGGCGGGGAGGACGGACACCTCCCCCGTGGAGCCGCGCCGCAGGACCCCGACGGCCTCGAGGACTCGCCCCTGCGGGAGACGGCGCATGTGCAGGACAACCTGGACGGCCGCGGCGAGCTGGCTGTGCAGGGCGGCGCGGTCCATGCCGCCGAGGGCGGCGAGAGCCTCCATCCGGGCGGGGACCTCGCGGGCGGAGTTGGCGTGCACCGTGCCCGCGCCGCCGTCGTGTCCGGTGTTGAGTGCCGAGAGCAGGTCGCAGACCTCCGCCCCGCGGACCTCTCCCACCACCACCCGGTCCGGGCGCATCCGAAGGGCCTGGCGGACCAGCTCCCGGAGGGTGACCCCGCCCGCGCCCTCGATGTTGGGCGGTCGCGCGACCAGCCGGACGACCTGGGGATGGCGGGGCTGGAGCTCCTGGGCGTCCTCGACGGTGAGGATCCGCTCGGCGGGATCGACCGCACCGAGCAACGCGGCGAGCAGGGTGGTCTTGCCCGAGCCCGTGCCTCCCGAGACCAGGACGGCCAGGCGTGCGGCGACGATCGCGCGCACCAGGTCCTCGGCCGGGCCCGGGAGGGTGCCGGAGCGGGCGAGGGCGGCGAGGTCGTGCGCGGCGGGCCGCAGCACCCGCAATGACAGGCAGGTCCCGTCCGCCGCCACCGGCGCGAGCACGGCGTGCAGGCGGATCCCACGCGAGCCGTCCGGCCCGCCGGCGAGGAACCCGTCGACGTAGGGGCCTGCGTCGTCCAGTCTCCGGCCCGCGGCGAGCGCGAGGCGCTGGGCGAGCCGCCGGACGGCGACCTCGCCCGCCACCCGGACGGGCGCGGTCTCGAGCCCCGCACCCCGGTCCACCATCACCGTCCCGCCGCCGAAGACCAGCACGTCCGTGACGGCGGGATCGCGGACCAGCGCGTCCAGCGGGCCCGCACCGACCAGCTCCTCACGCAGCGTCCGCAGGGCGGCGAGGACGTCCAGGTCCGAGGCGACCCCGCCGGACTCGGCCCGGACGGCCTCGGCCACCGCCTCCGGCGTGGGCTCGCGCCCGGCCTCGGCCAGCCGCGACCGCACCCGTTCCACCAGAGCGGTCACGACGCCCGCCCCAGGGCGGTGACGGTCGGGGTGGAGGCGGCGAGGATCTCCTGGGCGGCGGTGGCGAGCGGCCCGCGCCTGCGGCCGGGCGGGAGGCCCTGCTCCAGCGCGCGGGCCAGGCCCTTGTCCGGCGCCATGGCCGCGACCAGCGGCAGGTCCAGGGCCTCGGCCACATCCGCGGGGGTGAGCCCGCCCGGCGAGGGCCCGCGCACCACCAGGCCGAGCTCGCGGGTCTGCTCGGCGAGCACGGCGCTCACCCGGCCGGCGGCGGCACACGAGCGCACGTCCGCGGGGACCACCAGGAGCACCCGGTCGGCCAGTTCGAGGGCGGCCAGCGCGGGGTCGGTGGGATAGCGCGGGAGGTCGCAGACCACCGTCTCGCCCGCCTGCCGACCGGCCTCGAGCACCGCCGTGACCGCCGCGGCGGAGGGACCGACGGACTCCCGGGCACAGGACAGCACGCCGAGCTCGGCCGCCCGGCTGACCGCCGGGGCGGGCAACGCGGCGTGCAGCGCCGCGGCCGCGACCCGGCCGTCCGAGATCCGCAGCTCCGGCCACCGCAGCCCGGTGACCTCCTCCGCCCCCAGGACCAGGTCCAGCCCGCCGCCGAGCGGGTCGCAGTCCACCAGCAGGGTGCGCTCCCCGGACCGCGCCGCCCCGACGGCCACCGCCGCGGCGAGCACCGACGCTCCAGCCCCGCCCCGTCCGCCGACCACCGCCAGTACCCGCCCCGTCCGCTCCGGGGCGGTGCCGCGTTCGGTGGCGGCCCCGAGCCGGGACATCAGGTGCGCCTCGGCCTCGGGGAGCTCGACGGCCTGGTCCGCACCGAGCGCGACGGCGCACTCCAACGCCTCCATCGACGCCCGGCCGAACCCGACGAGCACCAGCTCGGCCCGGCGGGGCAGCCCCGCCCGCAGGCAGCGCACCGCCGACGGTTCGTCCACCAGCACGAACGGGGCCCGCGACCAGTGCCGCCGCGCGTCCGCCGCGTCGGGACTGCGATGGACCGCGCACCCGGCCGCGGCCGCCAGCCGCAGCACGGAGTCGAGCAGCTCGGGGTCCTCGACCAGCACCAGCGTCCGCTCGCTCATCCCGCTCTCCCTCCGTCCGGCCGCGGCGGCGGGCCGCGGTCACGAACGAAGCCTGCGGCGTGTCGACCCCTTCGCTGCCGGAGTCGACGGAATCTGTGGACAACCCTCGACACCTGTGGACGGACGGCCCCACGGCGGGGTCCGGGCCCGGTTTCGTCACCGGTGTGGGGCAGCATGGAGGGGGGACCCGCAGCCATCCGGGTGCGCCGTGACGGCGACCCGCACGACCGTCGGGCGTTCACCCGACATCGGCGCACGGTGAGCGCAGGGCGCTGACCGTCCGACCGCCCACCGTTTCCGCGACTTCCGCGACCGTCGGCCATGGTGGAGCGGCGGACTTGCGGTTACAGTTGTCCCTGGCTCGTACCGCTTTCGCGTGTCCGAGCGGGTTCAGTCCGACCCCCCGGGGCTGAACCGCCCGACGGCCTCCGCCAATCCCCCCTGGCGGAGGCCGTCCCATGTCCGGGGCCCGCCGGGGGTCTGGCAGGCTCCCCCGGTGCCCACCGCCCCCACCGACCGACCGCAGGGCGCCGCCGCCTTCTTCGACCTCGACAAGACGATCATCGCCGGGTCCAGCGCGCTGGCCTTCTCCCGCCCGTTCCGGCGCGAGGGGCTGATCACCCGCCGGGCGGTGCTGCGCAGCGGGTACGCCCAGCTGCTGCTGCTCCTCGCCGGCGCCGACGCGGACACGATGGACCTGCTGCGCAAGCGGATCACCGCGCTCGCCACCGGTTGGGACGTCGCGCAGGTCCGGTCGATCGTCGACGAGACGCTGCACGACATCGTCGCGCCGATGGTCTACGCCGAGGCGACCGCGCTGATCGCCGAGCACCGGGCGCGTGGGGACGAGATCGTCGTGCTCAGCGCCTCGGGGCTGGAGGTCGTCGAGCCCATCGCGGCGATGATCGGCGCGGACCGCTGCGTCGCGTCGCCACCCGGATGGAGGCGCGCAACGGCCGCTACACGGGCGAGATCGAGTTCTACTGCTACGGCGAGCAGAAGGCCATCGTCGCGCGGCGCATCGCGACCGAGCGCGGCTACGACCTCGCGCGGTGCTCGGCCTACTCCGACTCGATCACCGACGAGCCGCTGCTCGCCGCCGTCGGCCACCCCACGGTCGTCAACCCCGACAAGGCGTTGCGCAGGCTGGCGGGCGAGCGCGGCTGGCCGGTACGGATCTTCGCCGCGCCGGTCACGCTGCGCGCCCGGATCCGGCCGCAGGTACCGGTCCTCGCCGGGCTGCTCGTGGCGGGCGGCCTGGCCGCAGCCGGCGGCGCGGGATGGTGGACGAGATCGCGTTCACGCAGGTGAGAGCCCTGCGCCACCGCCGTCCGGGTCCTCTTTCCCGCGGTGATCGCCACGCTGTGCTGCTGAACCGGTGCACTTCGGCCAACCCCTTGCTGTGTCCGGCGTCACGGAGTACGAATAGTCCTCACGGACCCCCGGAAGGCCAGGGTCGGTGCGGCAGAGAAGCACCCGACTCCCCCTCTCGAGGCTCCGTGCACGAGCGCCGGGCACTCCACGCACAGCACGCCGCGGGAGGCATGTCGTCGTGGGCCTGCGGACCGGGACGCCGGACGCCGAGGCCGTTGCACGACACGTAGTGCACGCCTGGACCCCGGATTCTCGTGCGAATCGGGCGGTGTTCCCCTCCGGGGGGACACCGCCCGATCTCATGCGCGGGCCTGGGCGATGGACATCCCCTCGCGCGCCCCCGCCTCCCAGGCGGAGCAGATGTGCAGGATCCATTCGCGCAGCCCGTCCGGCGACCCGGTCGCGAACGCCACCGCCGCCGCGCGGTACTCGGCCGCGCGTCGCAGGTGTCCCACCTCCGGCACCGCCAGCGACTTCGGGTCCAGCCCGGTCGAGACGGCGGTCAGTCGGGCCGCCGCGCGGGCGACGACGCCGTCCGCCGTCCCGAACGGACGTAGGGCCAGCAGCTCGCCGTGCACGACGGCGACGAGGATCGGCGCGGGCACCGAGGTCCCGCCGGTCAGCAGGTCGGCGAGCACCGACAACCGGGCGGACGCGCCCTCCCGCGGCCTGCCCAGGGTCTCCGAGGGGGCCAGGTCGGCCGCGGCCAGCACGTGGAGCCGGGCCAGGGCCTGCAACGGCGCCCCCTTCCAGGTCGCCAGCAGCTTGCCGGCCTCGTCCGCCACCCGGACCGCCCCCGCCAGCACCGGGTGCGTGACGTGCTCCTCCCGCGCCGGTGAGAGGGGCGCCCCGTCCAGCGCCGCGGACGCACGGGCGGCACGCAGGGCCGCCTCCGCCGCGGTCGCGGGCCAGCCACGCCGGTTGACCGTGTGGTTGTGCACCGGGACGAGCGCCTCGCGCACGGAGGCGACGGCGGCGGTCACCCCCGGGAGGTCGAGGAGGGGCGCGAGCGGATCCGGCACCCCGTCATGCTGCCCTACCGTCCGGAACGGCCGGCCCGTGTCCCGTCCGTACCGACGGTGCGCGGGCCGTCGCGGAGCACTACGTTCACAAGTCGACGTGCGCGCTGCGTCATGAGCGCCGGTGCCGGAGGAGGACGCAACAGAAATGGCCGAGTCGGGAGCGACACTCAGCAACCTGTCCACCGAGAGCCGTAGTTTCCCACCGAGCGAGGAGTTCGCCGCTCAGGCGAACGCCACCGCGGACTGGTACGAGCGCGGCGAGGGCGACCGCGAGGCCTTCTGGGCCGAGCAGGCCGACCGGCTGAGCTGGGGCGAGAAGTGGTCGCAGGTCCTCGACTGGCAGCCGCCGTTCGCGAAGTGGTTCGTCGGCGGGAAGCTGAACGTCGCCTACAACTGCGTGGACCGGCACGTCGAGGCCGGCAACGGTGACCGGGTGGCCTTCCACTGGGAGGGCGAGCCGGGGGACACCCGCACGATCACCTACGCCGAGCTGCAGCGTGAGGTCTGCAAGACCGCGAACGCGTTGACGGAGCTGGGTGTCGGGGCGGGTGACCGGGTCGCCATCCAGCTGCCGATGATCCCGGAGGCCGTGTTCTCCATGCTGGCCTGCGCGCGCCTGGGCGCGATGCACAGCGTGGTCTTCGGTGGCTTCTCCCCGGGTGCGCTCAAGGCCCGCATCGAGGACGCCGAGGCCAAGCTGCTGATCACCAGCGACGGCCAGTTCCGTCGGGGCAAGCCCGCCCCGATGAAGGAGAACACCGACCAGGCCGTCGAGGGCACGACCATCGAGCACGTGCTCGTGGTCAAGCGGACCGAGACCGACGTCGCCTGGACCGAGGGTCGGGACCTCTGGTGGCACGACGCCGTCGACGGTGCCTCCGACCAGCACGAACCCGAGCTGTTCGACGCCGAGCAGCCGCTGTTCATCCTCTACACCTCGGGCACCACCGGGAAGCCCA
This sequence comes from Pseudonocardia xishanensis, assembly GCF_039541715.1. Classification (NCBI taxonomy): domain Bacteria; kingdom Bacillati; phylum Actinomycetota; class Actinomycetes; order Pseudonocardiales; family Pseudonocardiaceae; genus Pseudonocardia; species Pseudonocardia xishanensis. The sequence goes on along the minus strand of NZ_BAABGT010000027.1, from coordinate 79,629 downwards.
AGGGCATCCTGCACACCTCGGGCGGCTACCTCACACAGGTCGCCTACACCCACAACGTGGTGTTCGACCACAAGCCCGGCGAGAGCGTCTACTGGTGCACCGCCGACATCGGCTGGGTCACCGGGCACTCCTACATCGTGTACGGGCCGCTGGCCAACGGCGCCACGTCCGTGATGTACGAGGGCACGCCGAACACCCCGCACGAGGGACGGCACTGGGAGATCGTGCAGAAGTACGGCGTCACGATCTACTACACCGCGCCCACGCTGATCCGCACGTTCATGAAGTGGGGCGCGGAGATCCCGGAGAAGTTCGACCTCTCCACGCTGACGGTGCTCGGCACGGTGGGTGAGCCCATCAACCCCGAGGCCTGGATGTGGTTCCGGGAGAAGATCGGCAAGGAGCGCTGCCCGATCGTCGACACCTGGTGGCAGACGGAGACCGGCGCCATGATGATCGCCCCGCTGCCGGGCGTCACGGCCACCAAGCCGGGCTCGGCCATGCGGCCGCTGCCGGGCATCGGCGCGACCGTGGTCGATGAGTCCGGCACGCCGGTCGGCAACGGTGAGGGCGGGTACCTGGTGCTCGACAAGCCGTGGCCGTCGATGCTGCGCGGCATCTGGGGGGACGAGGAGCGGTACAAGGACACGTACTGGTCCCGCTTCGCCGAGCAGGGCTACTACTTCGCGGGGGACGGCGCCAAGTACGACGACGACGGCGCGATCTGGCTGCTGGGCCGCGTGGACGACGTGATGAACGTCTCCGGGCACCGCATCTCCACCACCGAGGTCGAGTCGGCGCTGGTCAGCCACCCGACGGTGGCCGAGGCCGCCGTGGTCGGCGCGTCGGACCCGACGACGGGCCAGGGGATCGTCGCCTTCGTCATCCTGCGCGGGAACGTCGCCCAGGACGAGGCGAAGGGCGAGGAGGCCATCGCGGCCCTGCGCAACCACGTGTCCAAGGAGATCGGCCCGATCGCCAAGCCCCGCCAGATCATGGTGGTGGAGGAGCTCCCGAAGACCCGCTCCGGCAAGATCATGCGCCGGCTGCTGCGGGACGTCGCGGAGAACCGCGAGGTCGGGGACGTCTCGACGCTGGCGGACGACAGCGTGATGAGCCTGATCCAGTCGGGCCTGAAAGAGGGCAAGGGGGAGGACTGACCCCATGGTGGACGACGACCCCGACGGCGTGCTCGTGCGTCGCGGGGTCGTCATCCCCGCCCGCGAGCTGCGCTGGCGGTTCTCGCGCTCGTCCGGCCCGGGCGGGCAGGGCGTGAACACCACGGACTCGCGGGTGGAGCTCGGCTTCGACGTCGCGAACTCGCCCAGCCTGTCCGACGAGCTGCGCGACCGCGCCCTGCGCAACCTGCGCGGCAGGCTCGTCGACGGGGTCCTCACCATCGCCGCGGGGGACTCCCGCAGCCAGCTCCGCAACCGGGAGTCCGCCCGGGAACGGCTGGCCCAGGCGCTGCGCGAGGCCACGAAGGCGCCGCCCGCGTCCCGGCGCCCGACCAAGCCGACCCGGGGGTCGCAGCGCCGCAGGCTGGACTCGAAGACCCGCCGCGGGGCGATCAAGAAGCTGCGCGGCCGGGGTGGGCGGGACACTCACGAGTGATCAGAGATTGACCTGACCGGTGCGGGGAAGTCCTTCGTGGAAGGATGCGCACAACCAACCAGCAGGAGGGACCGCGGTGGCCACCCCGACCAGCTCCGGCGGCACGGACGTTCCGCCCGTACTGCCGTCGATCCCGCTGTCGAAGGAGCCGGCTCCCGGCTCCTCGGAGCAGTCGATCGGCGACCTCGTCCGCGACGTCACGTCGCACGTCTCGACCCTGGTCCGCTCCGAGGTGGAGCTGGCCAAGGCCGAGGTGACCTCCGAGGTCAAGAAGGGTGTGCAAGGCAGCGTCTTCTTCATCGTCGCCCTCGTCATCGCCCTGTTCAGCCTGTTCTTCCTGTTCCTCGCGATCGGCGAGGTGCTGGACATCTGGCTGCCGCGCTCGGCGGCGTTCGGCATCGTCTTCGGGATCATGATCCTGGCGGCGGGGCTCGCGGCGCTGATCGGTTACCTGCGGGTGAAGAAGATCCGCAAGCCGGAGCGCACGATCTCCTCGCTCAGGGACACGGCGCAGGTGCTCGGCAACCGCGGCAAGAGCGACACCCCCGCGACCCCCCAGCTCAACGGCCACGCTCGCTAGGTGGCCCCCGAGCCCTCGGTCGTCCGGGTCCCGGGGCCGTGGACGCACCGGTCGCTCTCGGCCAACGGGATCCGGCTGCACGTCGTCGAGGCGGGCGAGGGCCCACTGGTGGTGCTGCTGCACGGCTTCCCGGAGTTCTGGTGGTCGTGGCGGCACCAGCTGCGGGCGCTCGCCGAGGCCGGGTACCGGGCCGTCGCGGTGGACCTGCGCGGCTACGGGGACTCGGACAAGCCGCCCCGCGGCTACGACCTGTGGACCCTCGCCGGTGACGTCGACGGGTTGATCCGCTCGCTGGGCGAGCCGCGCGCGCACGTCGTCGGACACGACTGGGGCGGTGCCATCGCCTGGACGCTGGCGGCACTGCACCCGCGCAGGCTGACGACGCTGACCACGATCGGCATCGCGCACCCGCTGGCCTTCCGGGCCGCGGTGGCGCGGGAGCCCTTCGGTCAGGGCCGGGCCAGCGCGAGCTACATGGCGGGCTTCCAGCTGCCGCGTCGCCCCGAACGTTCCCTGCGCCGAGACGACGGCGCGCGGGTCGAGCGGATCATGCGGGCCTGGTCCGGGCAGGAGTGGACCGACACCGCGGACTTCGCCGAGGCCGCCCGCCGCAACCGGGAGGCGATGCGGATCTCGACGGTCGCGCACTGCTGCCTGGAGTACTACCGCTGGATGGCGCGGTCTCAGCTGCGCGCGGAGGGTCGTCGGTTCGCCGCGGCCGTCTCACGGCCCGCCGAGGTCCCCGTCCTGCAGCTGCACGGCTCCGCGGACCCCTGCGTCCTGGAGACGACCGCGCGTCGCTCCGAGCGCTGGACGACGGGTCCGTTCGCCCACCGCGTCCTCGACACCGGCCACTTCGTGCACCAGGAACGCCCCGCGGAGACGACCGACCTGATCCTGAGCCACCTCCGGGGTCGTGTGCGGTGAGTGCGGCTCCGGCGCCACTCACCGGGCGCCGGAGGCGCTGAGTGAGAGGGCGGCGAGCGCGGTGTCGGGGTGATCGGTGAAGAAGCCGTCCACGCCCGCGTCGAGGAAGGCGCGGTACTCGGCGAAGACGTTCCCGATCTGGTCCTCGCGGGCGCCCCGGCGCATCACGTCCGGCAGGAACGAGTTCTCGTTGCGGAACGTGTAGGGGTGCACGAGCAGGCCCGCCGCATGGGCGTCCGCGACGAGGGACGTCGGCGCCCCGCCGGGTGGGATGACCAGGTCCTTCGCCGGGCCGATCCCGGCCGCGTAGGCCGCGACGGCGGGCAGGTCCGCCAGCAGCTCCGCATAGGTCCGCGGGTCGTCCGCGGGCGCGCCCGCCGAGTCGACCAGCTGGATCAGCCGGACGGGGGTCTCGACGTGCAGCGCGCGCAGGTTGCGGGTCTCGAAGGACTGCACGAAGACCGGCGAGTCCGCGCGGTCGAGGCCGAACGCCCGCAGCGCCGCGACGAGCGCGGGCTCGCAGGCCAGCCCCCGTGAGGCCAGGTACGAGGGGTGTTTCGTCTCCGGGTAGACCCCGATCTCGCGGCCCAGCTCGACGGACAGGCGCTCGCGCAGCTCGAGGATCTCGGTGAAGGTGGGGACCGCGAACAGCCCGTCGTAGAGGGTGTTGCCCTGGCGCAGCGCGGGCAGCCGCTCGACGGCGCGCAGGGTCCGCAGCTCGGCGAGGGTGAAGTCGTCGGTGAACCAGTCCTCGCGGGGCACGCCGTCGATCTCGCGCACGGTGCGGCGCGCGGCGAACTCGGGGTGCGCGGCGACGTCCGTGGTGCCGCCGATCCCCGGCTCGTGCCGGGCGACGAGCACCCCGTCCGCGGTGCTGACCAGGTCCGGCTCGAGGAAGTCCGCCCCCATCCGCGCGGCCAGCTCGTAGCCCGCGAGGGTGTGCTCGGGTCGGTAGCCGGACGCGCCCCGGTGGGCGATCACGAGCGGCACGGGGTTCCTTCCGCAGGGGAACGCCAGGGTCGCCGCCCCGAACGTCGGTGCCGTGTCGAGGGTACGGACGACGGGTGAACCCTGGTCGGCCGTACGCGACGAGGATCACCCCACGTCAGCCGGTTACTGTTCCTCCCCGTGCGCGTACTGGTCGTCGGGAGCGGTGCCCGAGAACATGCCCTCGTCCTCGCCCTGGCGCAGGACCCCCAGGTGACGGCGCTGGCCTGCGCCCCCGGCAACGCCGGGACCGCGGCCGTCGCCGAGCAACGCGGCGTGGACGTCCGCGACGGCGCGGCGGTGGTCGCGCTGGCCCGGGACTGGAGTGCGGACCTGGTGGTGATCGGTCCGGAGATCCCGCTGGTCGCGGGGGTCGCCGACGCTGTGCGGGCGGCCGGGTTCGCCTGCTTCGGCCCGGGTGCCGAGGCGGCCCGGATCGAGGGTTCGAAGGCCTTCGCGAAGGACGTCATGGCGGCGGCGGGGGTGCCCACGGCGTCGTCGGTGATCGTGGACAACCCCGCGCGGCTGGACGAGGCGCTGGCGGGCTTCGCCCCGCCCTACGTCGTCAAGGACGACGGGCTGGCCGCGGGCAAGGGCGTGGTGGTGAGCGAGGACCTCGAGATCGCCCGCGCCCACGCCATGCACCTGCTGGACGACGGCCACCCGGTCCTGCTCGAGTCCTACCTGGACGGCCCGGAGGCCTCCCTGTTCTGCCTGGTGGACGGGACCACGGTGGTGCCGCTGGTGCCCGCGCAGGACTTCAAGCGGGTCGGCGACGGCGACTCCGGCCCGAACACCGGCGGGATGGGCGCCTACGCCCCGCTGCCGTGGGCGGGCGAGGGACTGGTGGACGAGCTCGTGGCGACCGTGGTGCAGCCCGTGGCGGACGAGATGGCCCGCCGGGGCACCCCGTTCACCGGCCTGCTCTACGCCGGGCTCGCGCTGACGGGCAACGGCCCGTCGGTGATCGAGTTCAACTGCCGTTTCGGCGACCCGGAGACCCAGGTGGTGCTCGCGCTGCTGCGCACGCCGCTGGCGGGCCTGCTGAACGCCGCCGCGACCGGCACGCTGGCCGACCACGCCCCCCTGGAGTGGACCGACGGCGCCGCGGTGACCGTGGTGGTGGCCGCGGAGGGGTATCCCGGCACGCCCCGGCTCGGCGACGTCATCACCGGGGCCGAGGCCGAGGGTGTGCTGCACGCGGGCACCCGGCGCCGGGAGGACGGCGCGGTGGTCTCCACCGGCGGCCGGGTGCTGTCCGTGGTGGGGACCGGGCCGGACCTGGCCGCAGCCCGCGCGGAGGCCTACCGCCGGGTCGAGGGCGTCCACCTGGCGGGATCGCACCATCGCACGGACATCGGCCTGCGCGCGGAGAAGGGCGAGGTGACGGATCCGGGTCGGTGATCCCGGCCTCACACGTCGGTGGCTGAAGTGACGGCCAGGTTACGCAGCTGTTGCCAACGACGGTTCGCGATGTCACGAATCAAGCGTTCGTGCGCCGCACGTTGTGAGCTGCCATGACCCGTTCAGGGCAGTTCGTTAGGCCATGTGAGCTACATGAGATTCGTGCAAACAGCGTGTAAACCGGCTCGCCACCGGTTGATCACCAGGGGTCCGTTTGGCGAGGGTTTCCCCGTCGCACCGCACACCGACGTGTGGTGCGAACCGAAGGAAATCTCCGTCTCCCCAGATGTGAAAGCGAGATCCCCATGGGTTCGCACGCTCCCCGCAAGACCACCCTGCTCGCCGTCGGCGTGGCCTCCCTGGTCGCTCCCGCGGCCATGATCGCCGTCGCAGGCCAGGCGTCGGCGGCCGAGGTCGCGCCGGTCGCCGCGTACCTCGACGAGAACGTCACCCACGGCACCCCGCCGCTGGAGCCGGTCGGCGAGTACATCGACGACGCGGTGGCGAGCACCGACAAGCAGATCTTCGACGTCGTCGGCGTGCTGACCGGCCAGTTCGAGAGCTGATCCGCCTCCGGGTGGTGGGCCTCTCCTGACCGCCACCCGGAACGGGACCGGGGCCGCCGAGGTGCTCGGCGGCCCCGCTCCGCCTCGGGCTCGTAGGCTGGACCGTCGTGACCTCCACGTTCGTCGGTCAGCCCGGCCCCTCCGCCCGTTCCGGCATCGCCCCCTTCCACGTCATGGACGTGTGGGCCGCCGCCGCGGAGCGGCAGAAGACCCGCGGCGACCTGATCAACCTCTCGGCCGGGCAGCCGTCCACGCCCGCCCCCGCCCCGGTGCGGGCCGCCGCGGCCGCCGCGCTGGAGACCGAGGTGCTCGGCTACACCGTCGCGCTCGGCATCCCGGAGCTGCGCGAGGGGATCGCGGCCCACCACCGCCGCACGTACGGCATCGAGATCTCCCCGGACGACGTCGTCGTCACCACCGCGGGGTCCGGCGGCTTCCTGCTGGCCTTCCTCGCCGCGTTCGACGCGGGCGACCGCGTGGCCATGGCCCGCCCCGGCTACCCCTGCTACCGCAACATCCTCTCCGCGCTGGGCTGCGAGGTCGTCGAGCTGCCGACCGGGCCGGAGACCCGGTTCCAGCCGACGGTCGAGATGCTGGAGGGCCTGGACGTCGCGGGTCTGATCGTGGCCAGCCCCGCGAACCCGACCGGCACCGTGCTGGACCCGGGGGAGCTGGCCGCCCTGGCGCTGCGCTGCGCGGAGCGCGGCATCCGGCTCGTCAGCGACGAGATCTACCACGGGATCGGCTACCCGGGGTCACCCGCGACCGCCTGCGCCTGGGAGACCTCGCGCGAGTCGATCGTGGTCAACTCCTTCTCCAAGTACTTCTCGATGACGGGCTGGCGGCTCGGTTGGCTGCTGGTGCCGGAGGACCTGCGCCGGGCCGTCGACCGGTTGGCGGGCAACTTCACGGTCTGCCCGCCCGCACTTCCCCAGCACGCCGCGGTCGCCGCGTTCACCCCGGAGTCCTACGCCGAGGCGGACTCGCACGTGCAGCGGTACGCCCACAACCGGTCCCTGCTGCTCGACGGCCTGCCCCGGCTCGGCATCGACCGGCTCGCCCCCGCGGACGGCGCGTTCTACGTCTACGCGGACGTCGGGCACCTCACGGACGACTCCATGCGGCTGGTCTACGAGCTGCTCGGCGAGACCGGCGTGGCGGTGGCGCCGGGCGTCGACTTCGACCCGGTGGAGGGGCACCGCTACGTGCGGTTCTCCTTCGCGGGCGCGACCGCCCCGATCGTCGAGGCGTTGGAGCGGTTGGGGCCGTTCGTGGCGAAGCGGGCATAGTTCCGCCCATGGCGGACCCTTACGCGGACGAGCCCCGCATCGCGGCGTGGGACCGTCGGATGGACTGGCCCCTGACCGGGCTGGCCGTCGTCTTCCTGGCGGTCTACGCGTGGCAGGTGCTGGACCGGGGCTCGCCGGAGGTGCTGGACGTCGGGCTGACCGCGATCTGGGTCGTCTTCGGCCTGGACTACCTCGTGCGGCTCGCGCTCGCCCGGCGGCGGTGGCGGTTCGTCGCCACGCACCTCGTCGACCTGGCGATCCTGCTGCTGCCGATGTTCCGGCAGCTGCGCGTGCTGCGGATCGTCACGGTGATCAGCGTGCTCAACCGCCAGCTGCGGGACGACTTCCGCGGCCGGATCGCGGTGTACGTCACCGGGACCGTCGGGCTCGTGGCGTTCGTGGCGGCGCTGTCCGTGCTGCAGGCCGAGCGGGACGCGCCTGGCGCCACGATCACGGACTTCGGCGAGGCGCTGTGGTGGACCATCACCACGATCTCGACGGTCGGGTACGGCGACCGCTACCCGGTCACGCTGGAGGGGCGGGTCGTCGCGGCCACGCTCATGGTGGCCGGGATCGCGCTGCTCGGCGTGGTGACCGCGTCCATCGCGAGCTGGTTCGTGGAGAACCTGCGGGCGTCCAACCGGCGCACCGAGACCGAGCTGGCCGAGGCCGAGCAGAAGATCGACCTGCTGGTCTGCGAGGTCAGGAGGCTCCACGCACGGCTCGACGCACAGGAGAGTCCTGCGTCAGCGGCCCGATCCGGTCCAACGCCGCCGTGATCGAGGCGTCCGTGAGGTCCGCGTGCGTCATCAGCCGGACCTTGCCGGACATCGAGCTGGCCAGGACGCCGGAGTCGCGGAACCGGGCGAGCGTGCCGGGCAGGTCCGCAACCGCCACGAGCACGATGTTGGTCTCCGGCTCCTGCACCCGCCAGCCGCGTTCGCGCAGGCCCGCGGCCAACGTGGTGGCCCGCCGGTGGTCCTCGGCGAGCAGGTCGATCCGGTCCAGCGCGACCAGGCCCGCCGCCGCCAGCACCCCGCCCTGACGCACCCCGCCGCCCAGCATCTTGCGCAGCCGCCGGGCCTGCTGCACGAACTCGACCGAGCCCGCGACCAGCGAGCCGACGGGCGCGCCGAGCCCCTTGGACAGGCAGACCTGCACGGTGTCGGTGCCCACGGTCAGCGCTCCCGGCGGCACGCCGAGCTTCACCGCGGCGTGCCAGAGCCGCGCGCCGTCGAGGTGCACGGCCAGGCCCGCGCCCTTCGCGGCCGCCGCGACCCGGGCGTGGTCCTCGGGACGCGTCACGGTCCCGCCCGCCGCGTTGTGGGTGTTCTCGACGCAGAGCAGCTTCGTGTTCAGCGCGTAGTACGGGGCGTCCCCGCTCGCCGCGCGGCGCACGGCCGCGGGGGAGACCCGGCCCGGTCCCGCGTCGTGCTCCAGAGGCCGGGGCATGCCGCCTGCCAGCCACGCGGCCGTGCCCAGCTCGGCGTCCAGCACGTGGGCGCCGGTGGGGGCGAGGAACGCGTCGCCCCGCTGCAGGTGGGACATCAGCGCGATGAGGTTGCCCATCGACCCGCTGGGCGTCCAGAGGGCGGCGGAGGCGCCGAGCAGCCCGGCGACCCGCTCCTCCAGCGCGGCCATCGTGGGGTCGCGGTCGAGGACGTCGTCTCCGACCTCGGCCTCCGCCATCGCCCGGCGCATCTCGGGGGTGGGCTGGGTGACGGTGTCCGAGCGCAGGTCGAGGGGCGCGGCGGGATCGGGCTTCTGCACCTTCGCCCGGGCCGCACTCATCACCTTCGCCGCGGGGCGTCGGGTTCGCGTCGAGGTCCGCATCGAGACCGCAGTGTTCCAGGTGGCGGCCTCACTGTTGCGCCCGGGTCACGAAACGGTCACGGGATTGGGCCGTTCGGGTGAGCCGTGCAACCGTGTGTCCCGTTTCGACCGTCCTGTGTGCAGAAGGGGGGATCCGTGGACGACGCCGACGAGCGGGCCTTCGCCGAGTACTTCCGCGCGCGCCGGGACACCGTGCGCCGGACCGCCTTCCTGCTCTGCGGGGACTGGCACCGGGCGGACGACCACGCCCAGTCCGCGTTCGTCGCACTGCACCGGCACTGGCGCAGGATCCGGGACCCGCTGGCGTTGGACGGCTGGGTGCGGAAGACGCTGGTCAGGGCGGTGATCGACGAGTCGCGGCGGCCGTGGCGGCGGGAGCGGTCCACCGACCGCACCCCGGAGGTCGCCGGCGTGGACGCGGACGTGGCCACCCGCACTGCGCTGGTGGACGCGCTGCGGTCGGTGCCGCCGCGGCAGCGCGCGGTGCTGGTGCTGCGGTACCTGGAGGGGCTGGACGTCGCGGGCACTGCCGCCGCGCTCGGCTGCTCCGAGGGCACGGTGAAGAGTCAGACCAGCCACGGGCTGGCGGCGCTGCGCGGGATCCTGGGGGACTCGCTGGACGACCTGAGGGAGGCCGGGTGAACTCCATGGACCCCCGGAACGACCACCGGCTGGCCGCCGCCTTCCGCGACGCGGTCCCCGAGCCGCCCGAGGCCGGGTTCTCGGCGGACGACGTGCGGCGCGAGTCGCACCGGATCGGTCGCCGCAACCGGATGCTGCTCACCGGCGGGGTCGCCGCGGCGGTGATCGTGCTGGCCGGCGGTGTGACGACCGGTGTGGTGCTGGCGCGGGACGGCCGGACCACCACCTCCGCGGCCGCCCCGGCGCAGGACTCGGGGTCCGGTGCCCGCGAGCTGGGCGCCCCGGACCTCGCCCGGGAGGCGGCGCCGGGTGGCTCGGGGGCGGCCGTGGCGCCCGCGCCCGTCGGCGTGCCGCTGGGGCCGGCGTCCGGACGGGACTGCGTGAACCCGCAGGACCCGGAGCTGCGCGCGCTCGTCGACACCGCCCTGCCCGCGCTGGCGAGCGCCCGGCAGGCCCCGACCACGATGGTCTGCCGCCAGGGCGGGGGTCGTGAGGTCAACCTGGAGGTCGTCGACGGGGACCTGACCGGCCTGCTCTCGGTCGTCTACACACCGCCGGGGGAGGAGCCCACGCAGACGGCGGGTGCCGTCGGCTGGGTCATGGAGGAACGGTCCACGGCGTCCGGGGGGCTGGTGACCGTCACCTCCCGCGCGCAGAGCGACTCCGGCGGCGTGCCCTTCGCCGCGGAGGTCGCCACCCTGGCCGACGCCCTCGCCCCGCGGCTCTGACCGGCGACGAGCGCCGCCTGCGGGTTGGGCAGACTGGGCGGGTGGCGACCGAGAAGGGGGAGCGGCGGCGGCAGGCGCTGACCGAGGCGGCCGGTGCGCTGTTGCGCGAGGGCGGGTTCGAGGCCCTGCGACACCGCGCGGTCGCCGAGCGGGCGGGGCTGCCGCTGGCCTCCACGACGTACTACTTCGACTCGCTCGAGGAGCTGATCACCGCCGCCGTCGAGTACACCGGCAGGCAGGACCTCGCCGCGGGCCGCGCGGCGTTGGACTCGGCGGACGAGCCGGTCGAGGTCGTCCTCGACCAGCTGCTCGGCCGCGGCTCCCGGGACGGCGGGCTGGACGCGGTGCTGCTCCGCTACGAACAGCTCGTCGGCGCCGGGCGGCGGCCCTACCTGGCCCCGCTGATGCGCACGCTGCGCCCCGAGCTGGACGCCCTGCTCGGCGAGGCCCTCGCCCGCGCGGGCCACCGGCTCGACACCGACGGGGTGCACCGGATCGTCGAGAGCGTCGACGGCGCCGTGATCTCGGCACTGATCGAGGCCGACCCGGATCCGCGCGGGGTCGCGCGGGCGGCGCTGCTGCGCAGCCTGTAGCCGGTGCACCGGCTGCCGCGTGAGCGCGCGCAGCGCATACCATCCGTGCACGTGATCCCCAACGTCCTCGCCGCCCGCTACGCCAGCCCGGAGCTCGTCAGGCTCTGGTCGCCCGAGCACAAGATCGTGCTGGAGCGACAGCTGTGGATCGCGGTGCTGAAGGCGCAGCGCGATCTCGGCGTCGAGGTCCCCGCCGAGGCGATCGCGGACTACGAGCGCGTCCTGGAGCAGGTCGACCTCGCGTCGATCGCCGAGCGCGAGCGGGTGACCCGGCACGACGTGAAGGCCCGCATCGAGGAGTTCAACGCCCTCGCCGGGCACGAGCAGGTCCACAAGGGTCTGACCAGCCGGGACCTGACCGAGAACGTCGAGCAGCTGCAGATGCGGCTGTCGTTGGAGCTGGTGCGGGACCGCTCCGTCGCGATCCTGGCCCGGCTCGCCCGGCGCGCCGCCGAGTACTCGGACCTGGTGATGGCCGGGCGCTCGCACAACGTCGCCGCACAGGCCACCACGCTCGGCAAGCGCTTCGCCTCCGCGGCGGACGAGCTGCTCGTCGCCTTCCGGCGGCTCGAGGACCTGCGGGCGCGCTACCCGCTGCGCGGGATCAAGGGCCCGGTCGGCACCGCGCAGGACATGTTGGACCTGCTGGACGGCGACTCCGCCAAGCTCGCGTCCCTGGAGACCCGGGTCGCGGAGCACCTCGGGTTCGCGGGGGTGTTGACGAGTGTCGGCCAGGTGTACCCGCGGTCGCTGGACCACGAGGTCACGTCGCTGCTGGTGCAGCTGGGGGCGGCGCCGTCGTCGCTGGCCACCACGATCCGGCTGATGGCGGGCCAGGAGCTCGCGACCGAGGGCTTCAAGCCCGGCCAGGTCGGGTCGAGCGCCATGCCGCACAAGATGAACACCCGCTCCGCCGAGCGGATCAACGGGCTGCAGGTCGTGCTGCGCGGGAACGCCGCGATGGCCGCCGAGCTGGCGGGCGCTCAGTGGAACGAGGGGGACGTGTTCTGCTCCGTCGTCCGCAGGGTCGCGCTGCCGGACGCCTTCTTCGCCCTCGACGGGCTGTTCGAGACCGCGCTGACGGTGCTGGACGAGTTCGGCGCCTACCCGGCCGTGATCGCCCGCGAGCTGGACCGCTACCTGCCCTTCCTCGCCACCACCAAGGTGCTGATGGCCGCGGTCCGGGCCGGGGTCGGCCGCGAGACCGCACACGAGGTGATCAAGGAACACGCCGTCGGCGTCGCGCTGGCGATGCGAGAGCAGGGCCAGTGGGAGAACGACCTGCTGGCGCGCCTGCAGGCCGACTCCCGACTGGGCCTGCCGACCGGCCTGCTCGACGGGCTGCTCAAGGACCCGCTGTCCTTCACCGGCGCGGCGACCGCGCAGGTCGCGGCGGTCGTCGGGCAGATCGCGGAGATCACGGACGCGCACCCCGAGGCCGCCCGCTACACGCCCGGAGCGATCCTGTGAAGCTGCTGCACTCCGGAAAGGTCCGGGACATCTACTCCGACCGGGGCGACATCATCCTGGTCGCGTCGGACCGGCTGTCGGTGTTCGACGTCGTCCTCCCGACGCCGGTCCCGGACAAGGGCGCGATCCTCACCGCACTGTCGTTGTGGTGGTTCGACAAGGTCGCGGCGCTGGTGCCGCACCACGTGATCTCCGCGACCGACGTCCCGGCGGAGTTCGCGGGCCGCGCCGTGCGGTGCCGGAAGCTGGAGATGCTGCCGGTCGAGTGCGTGGCCCGCGGCTACCTGACGGGCGGGGGTCTCGTCGAGTACCGCGAGAAGGGCACGGTGTCCGGGATCGCCCTGCCGCCCGGGCTGGAGGACGGGTCCCGGTTCCCCGAACCGATCTTCACCCCGTCGAGCAAGGCGCCGAAGGGGCAGCACGACGAGGCGATCACGTTCGCCCAGGTGGAGGACCTCGTCGGCGCCGAGACGGCCGCCCGGCTCCGCGACCTGACCCTCGAGGTCTACCGGATGGGTGCGGAGGTCACGGAGAAGAACGGGATCCTGCTCGCGGACACCAAGCTGGAGTTCGGGCTCGACGCGTCCGGCGAGATCGTCCTCGGCGACGAGGTCCTGACCCCCGACTCCAGTCGGTTCTGGCCTGCGGCGGACTGGGAGCCCGGCCGCCCGCAGTTCAGCTTCGACAAGCAGTACGCGCGGGAGTGGGCGCTCTCGACGGGCTGGGACAGGACCGCCCCGGGCCCCGAGGTCCCGGCGGACGTCGTGGCGGCGGTGCGCGCGAGGTACATCGAGGTCTACGAACGCATCACCGCCACCCCCTGGCGGTGACCCGCGGGCCCTCGCCCCGCGAGTCCCCCGTTCTCGACGGGTGAGTCGGACATCGGCCGGGTCCTGCGCGGAGTTTCACCGCCCTGCCGCGGCCGGACCCGCGGAGGTCTCCCGGAGTTCATCTCCGGGGCGTTCCCTTCGGGGCATGCCCGCTCGACTGGTGGTCTCCCTGTCCGGGCTCACCGACGCCCGGCCCGACGCCCTCGCCACAGCCCGCACCCTGGCCGCGGACCTCGACGCCCGCGGCGTCCCGCTGACGCAGCTCGTCCAACCCGCTTCGCCCGCGGGCCCGCCCTCCGCCGAGCTCCTCGACTGGATCCGGGAACGCGGGGACGCGATCGCCCTGCACGGCTACGACCACACCCCCGATCCGGCGCTGCGCGGCGGTGTGGGGCGCAAGGGTGAGTTCTCCGCGCTGCCCCGGCACGAGGCCGGCCTGCGGCTCGTCGCGGCCCGGCGTGCGCTCACCGGCCTCGGGCTCGCCACGGATGTCTTCGCCGCGCCACGCTGGCTCGTCTCGCCAGGGACCATCGACGCGGTCCGCGACCAGGGCTTCCGGGTCTGTCTCGACGAGGCCGGCGCCCACCTGTTCGACGACGCCGTCTTCCTCCGCGCCCGCGCCCTCGGCTTCCGCCTGCAGGAGACCCTGGAGGGTGCGGCCCGCACCCGCGCCGAGTCCTGGCGTCGCCGGGTCCTGCGCACCGAGGCCCTGCGGGTGGCCCGTCGGGCGGGGGTGGTCCGGATCGGCGTGCGCGCCAAGGACCTGCGCCGCCCCGGCCGGATCGCGACGGTCCTGGAGACGGTGGACGCGGTCCTGGCCGAAGGCGCCTGGCCCACCACCTACGCCGCCCTCCCCGCCACCCCCACCACGAAGTCCGCCTGAGCCCCCGACGTCCGACTCGCGGGTCCGGAGTGGGGGACTCGCGGGTGAGGTGTCCGCGGGTCCCCCACTGTCGACCTGCGAGCCGGACATCAGGGGATCAGGAGGGCCTTGCCCGCGATCTCGCGGTTCTCCAGGGCGGTGTGGGCGTCCGCGGCCTTCGCCAGCGGGAAGGTGCGGCCGATCACCGGGGTCAGCCTGCCCGCCGCGGCCTCCCGCAGCACCCGTTCCTGCCGCTCTCGGCGGCCCCGGGCGAACCCCGCGAGCTGGGCCATCCCCAGCACCTGGACGTCCGGGGTGGCGGCCGGGGTGGTGGGTCGCCCCGAGGGTGCGCCGTAGTGGGAGTATCGGCCGCCCTCCGCGACCAGGCCGAACGCCTCGGTGCCGAGGTCGCCGCCGACGCCGTCGAGCACGACGTCCACCCGGCCCACCCGACGGCGGATCGCGTCCGCCCAGCCCGGCACGCCGTAGTCCACGACGAGGTCCGCGCCCACTTCCCGGGCCACCGCGAGCTTGGCCGCGCCGCGCGCCGCCCCGACCACGCGCGCCCCGGCACGGCGAGCCAGCTGGACGAGGAGCGAACCCGCGCCGCCCGCCGCCGGCAGGACCAGCACGGACTCTCCCGGCCGCACGCCGACGGCACCGATCAGCGCCAGGGCCGTGCCGCCGTCGTGCAGCAGGGCCATCGCCTCGGCCGCGTCGAGGCCGTCCGGGATCGGGACGAGGGCCGACGGCGGGGCCGCGACCTGCTCGGCGTACGTCCCGGGACCGTCGACGAGCACCCGCCTCCCGAGCCACCCGTCGACCCCCGGCCCCACCGCCACCACCCGCCCCGCCGCCCCGCGCCCGGGGACGTACGGCGGGGTGGCCGGGTAGGGGCCGTCGCCACGGCGGATCATCGTGTCCAGGAACAGCACCCCTGCCGTCTCGACCTCGACCACCACCTCGCCGTGCCCGGCCGCGGGAGCGGGCACCTCCACCGGTCGGAGCACCGACGGGTCACCGAACTCGTCCACCCTGATCGTCAACACGGGACGAGCCTGCGACCTCAACCGGACTTCAGGTCAAGGGCCTTCTCCCGGTCGGCCACGACGACCGCCGTCCCCTTCGGGGCCAGGTTCGTGAACAGGCCGTAGTGCAGCGCCGGGTCCGCCAGCACGGCCTCGTGGATCGGCACGGCGATCCGCGGGGCGATCGAGCGCAGGTAGTCCACCGCGTCCCCGGCCTTGAGCCACGGCGCGCCCGTCGGGAGGAGCAGCGTGTCGATCGGGCGGTCCACCGGGGTGTAGGCGTCCCCGGGGTGCAGCAGGGAGCCGTCCACGAGGTAGCCGTTGTTGCGGATCACCGGGATGTCCGGGTGGATGACGGCGTGGTCGCCACCGAGGACCTCGACGGTCGCGCCCGCCACCGAGAGGGTCCGGCCCGGCTCGACGGTCTCCGCGTCGAGCGACAGTTCCGAGGCGGTCTGCGAGTCGACGATCAACCGCGCCGACGGGTTCGCGCGGCGCACCGCGTCGAGCCGCTCGGGGACGACGTGGTCGAAGTGCTGGTGGGTGACCAGGATCGCGTCGAGCCCGGTGACGCCCTCGAAGCCGGTGGAGAACGCGCCAGGGTCGATCAGGATGCGGGCCGTGCCGGTGTCGACCAGGACACAGGCGTGGCCGTAGTGCGTGAGCTGCATGGGGGACACCGTAGGCTGGAGAACCGTGGCGAGAGTGGTCGTGGACGTGATGCCCAAGCCGGAGATCCTCGACGTGCAGGGCCAGGCGGTGTCCCGCGCGCTGACCCGGATCGGGGTCAGCGGCATCGAGGTGCGGCAGGGCAAGCACTTCGAGCTGGAGGTCGACGACTCCGTCGACGACGAGACCCTGCACCGGATCGCCGGTGACCTGCTGGCCAACCCGGTGATCGAGGACTGGACGGTGACCCGGGTATGAGCGCCCGCATCGGGGTCATCACCTTCCCCGGCACCCTGGACGACGTCGACGCCGCCCGCGCGGTCCGCTACGCGGGCGCAGAGGCCGTCCCGCTCTGGCACGGCGACCACGACCTGCAGGGGGTGGACGCCGTCGTCGTCCCCGGCGGGTTCTCCTACGGCGACTACCTGCGGGCGGGCGCCATCGCGAGCCTGGCGCCGATCATGCGCGAGGTCGTCGACGGCGCCGCGAAGGGCCTGCCGGTGCTGGGCATCTGCAACGGCTTCCAGATCCTCTGCGAGGCAGGGCTGCTCCCGGGCGCGCTGACCCGCAACGCGAAGCTGCACTTCGTCTGCCGGGACCAGACGCTGCGGGTGGAGAACTCCGCCACCGCCTGGACCTCGGGCTACGCGCCGGGCGAGGAGATCGTCGTCCCGGTGAAGAACGCCGAGGGCCGGTTCGTCGCGACCGCGCAGACCCTGGCCGAGCTGGAGGGCGAGGGCCGGGTGGCGTTCCGCTACGTCGGGACCAACCCGAACGGCTCCACGAACGACATCGCGGGCGTGACCTCGGCGAACGGCCGGGTCGTCGGCCTGATGCCGCACCCCGAGCACGCCATCGACCTGCTCACCGGGCCCTCGGTGCAGGGCCTCGGCCTGTTCACCTCGGTCCTGGCCGCGGTAGCCGGGGCTCCGGCCGCCTGAGGCGCCGCGTCCGGTTAGGGTGACGGTCCCGCTGAACGAGAGGCCGTCCGTGACCCGACCCGACCCCGGTTCGGCCCCGCACCGGGTGCTGTTGGTCGAGGACGATCCCGGGGACGCCTTCCTGGTCCAGGAGCTGCTCGCGGAGGTGGACCCGCGCGTCACCGTGACGGTGGCCGAGTCGGTGCGCGCCGTTGTGGCGGAGAACCTGTTGGCCACCACGGACTGTGTGCTGCTGGACCTGAACCTGCCCGGCAGCAGCGGCCTCGAGGGCCTGCGCGAGCTGTTGGTCGCCGATCCCGCCGCCGCCGTCTGCGTGCTGACCGGCCTGGACGACGAGCACCTCGGCGTCGCCGCCGTCGGTGCGGGCGCGCAGGACTACCTGGTCAAGAACAAGGCGGACGGCGAGGTGCTGATCCGCGCGATCCGCTACGCCGTCGAGCGGCGCCGGGCCGAGGCCAGCATGGTGCGGCTACGCGAGGAACAGCTGGTCGCCGCCGAGTCGGTGCGTCTGGAGCGCGGCCTGCTGCCGAACCTGCTGCTCGGCGGCAGCACCGTGCACGGGCGGCAGTACTACCGCTCCGGTCGCACCCGGGCGGTGATCGGCGGGGACTTCTACGACGCGGTGCGCGGCCCGTCGGGCACCGTGCACGCGATCATCGGGGACGTCTCGGGCCACGGCCCGGACGAGGCCGCCCTGGGGGCGTTGCTGCGGGTCTCCTGGCGGGCCCTGGTGCTCGCCGGCGTGGACGAGCCGCAGGTCCTGCCCAAGCTGCAGGAGGTGCTGGTCAGCGAGCGCCACGAGCCGCTGCTGTTCACCACCGTCTGCACCGTGACCGTCGACCCCGCGCCCGCGGGCGGGGCGCGGGTGCGGATCCGGTCGGCCGGGCATCCGCCGCCGATCTCGTTGCGACCGGGGCCGGTGCCGCTCACCCCCCGCGTCGGCGTCCCGTTGGGAGTGCTCACGGACACGAAGTGGGAGTCGGAGACGGTGGAGCTCGCCCCGGGCTGGAGCCTGCTGCTCTACACCGACGGCCTGATCGAGGGCCGCGGTCCCGGGCCGGACGAGCTGCTCTGGCAGGAGGGGCTGGTCGCGTTGCTGGCCGGCGAGCGAGACGACGCCGAGCTGCCCGCCCGGCTCGTCGAGCGCGCCGAGGCCGTGAACGGCGGCCCGCTGGCGGACGACGTCGCCATCCTGCTGCTCGCCGACCACCCGGTGGACGCGTGAACGCCGTCGCGCCCCGCCGGGGGCCGCTGCGCCTGCACCCCGTCCCGCTCACGGCGGCCCAGAACCGCTGGACGCTGCGCCGCTGGTTCGCCGTCGGCGCCACCGTGGTCGCCGTGCTCTCGCTGGTCGCGGTGGGGCTCGGCGCGTGGGCCGTGGTGCGGATCGGTGACGCCAGGGACCAGCTGTTCGACAAGGTGTCCCCGGCCGTCTCCAGCGCGCAGAACGTCAACGCCGGGCTGGTCGACCAGGAGACCGGCCTGCGGGGGTTCACGCTCAAGCCCGACCCGGTCTTCCTCGAGCCCTACCTCGCGGGCATCCGGACGGAGGCGGACGCCGCGGCCCGGCTGCGCGGCATCGAGGCACTGCCCGAGCAGCAGACCTACCTCGCCACCCTGACGGAGACCGAGCGGCTGGCGGACCAGTGGCGCCGGGAGTACGCCGAGCCCACCATCGCGGCCGCGCAGGCCGGGCTCCCGGTCCCGGACCCCACCCAGGGCAGGCTGTTGTTCGACCGGGTGCGGGCGTCGGCGGCGGGCCTCATCGCGGACGTCGACCGCAGCCGGGCGATCGCCCGCGGGCAGCTGGACAGCGCGATCACGTTCGTCGCGGTCGTCGGGATCGTGATCACCGTGGTGGCGGCGGTGTTCCTGCTGCTCGCCTCGCTCGGTCTGCGGTCGGTGATCCTGCGCCCGCTGCGGGGACTGGCCGCGCAGACCCGCAGCGTCGTCGACGGCGACATGGGCTCGGAGATCCAGGGCAGCGGCCCGCGCGAGATCGTGGCGCTCGGCGCGGACGTCGAGGCGATGCGCGCCCACATCCAGCGCGAGGTGGACGAGCTCCACGAGGCCAACGCGAAGCTGGACGAGCGGACCCTGGACCTCGAGCGCTCGAACCGCGACCTCGAGCAGTTCGCCTACGTGGCCAGCCACGACCTGCAGGAGCCGCTGCGCAAGGTGTCCAGCTTCTGCCAGCTGCTGCAGCGCCGCTACGGCGGGCAGCTGGACGACCGCGCGGACCAGTACATCGGCTTCGCCGTCGACGGCGCCCAGCGGATGCAGCGGCTGATCAACGACCTGCTGTCGTTCTCCCGGGTCGGGCGCACCACGTCCGGTTTCGAGCCCGTCGACCTCGGCGCCGTGGCGCACACCGCGGCGGACCAGCTCGCCACCGCCGTCGAGGAGGCGGGCGGCGAGATCGTCCTGCCCCCGGACCTGCCCACGGTCACCGGTGATGCCGGGCTGCTGCAGGCGCTGCTGGTCAACCTCTTCGGCAACGGCGTGAAGTTCCACCGCCCGGACGTCTCGCCGGTCGTGCGGCTCTCCGCAGTGCGCCACGGGGAGGAGTGGGAGATCGCGGTGGCGGACAACGGGATCGGCATCGAGCCCGAGTACGTCGACAAGATCTTCGTGATCTTCCAGCGGCTGCACGGCCGGGACGTCTACGCAGGCACCGGGATCGGGCTGGCGCTGGCGAAGAAGATCGTCGAGTTCCACGGCGGCCGCATCTGGGTGGACCACGGCTCGTCGGACGAGCCCGGCACGACCTTCCGACTGACACTCCCCGTGGCACAGTCGGCCCCCGAACCCCAGCTCGCGAAGGAGCCCAGCGCGTGACCTCCGATGCCCTCACCGATCCGGCCCGGATCGTCAACGTCCTGCTCGTCGAGGACGACCCCGGCGACGTGCTGATGACCCGCGAGGCGTTCGAGGAGCACCTGCACAACCGGCTGGACGTCGTCACCGACGGGGACGCCGCCATCGCCTACCTGCGCCACGAGCCGCCGTACGTCGACCACCCGCGGCCGGACCTGATCCTGCTGGACCTCAACCTGCCGCGCCGAGACGGCCGCCAGGTGCTCGCCGAGGTGAAGAACGACCCGACGCTGCGCTCGATCCCGGTCATCGTGCTCACCACCTCCCAGGCCGAGGAGGACGTGCTGCGCAGCTACCAGCTGCACGCCAACGCCTACGTGACCAAGCCGGTGGACTTCGACGGGTTCATCGAGGCGATCAAGCAGATCGACCACTTCTTCGTCAGCGTGGTGAAGCTCCCGGGATCCTGATCCCACCCTCAGAGCATCGCGTCGATCTCCGCGCGGTGGTAGCGCAGCGGGGTGGTGGGGAAGCCGTACTCGTCCTTGTGCAGCTCCGCCGCACCGCACCAGCCGCAGCGACCGGACGCGTCGAGCACCGCGCGGGACTCCAGCTCGGACCGACGGTCGCCCTTCCCGGCGGGGAGGGCACCGGTCGCGGCGTGCGGGATCTGCGGCCTGTCGCCGCTCTTGACCTTCTTGTAGAGCCAGTAGGCGCCCACCGGGATCGCCACGATGACCGCGAGCCCGAGCACCCATTGCACCAGCCCCACGACGACCGACACCGCGATCCCCGCGAGGATCAGCACCCCGACGATCTGCGCGACCCGCACCACGATCTTCGACACAGCGCCTCCCCTGCTCCAGCCCCCCGCTCGACGGTACCGGGATCGGCCCGGCGCCGGCCGGCCCGTCGCGCGAGCCCGGCGCCGACCACTGAGACCGACGCCTCGAAGGTCCGGACGTCCGGACGTTTACGCTGGTACCCGTGACCGAGCTCGACGCGCGTACCGTCACCGACACCGTCTCCCAGGCCGAAGCGACCCCCGACCAGCCGCAGCCGTGGCGCGAGCTCGGGCTCAAGGAGGACGAGTACGCCCGGGTCCGCGAGATCCTCGGCCGCCGCCCCACGGACGCCGAGCTCGCGATGTACTCGGTGATGTGGAGCGAGCACTGCTCCTACAAGTCCTCGAAGGTCCATCTCGCCTACTTCGGCGAGACCACCACCGAGGCGATGCGGGAGAAGATGCTCGCGGGCATCGGCGAGAACGCGGGCGTCGTCGACATCGGGGACGGCTGGGCGGTGACCTTCAAGGTCGAGTCGCACAACCACCCGTCGTACGTGGAGCCCTACCAGGGCGCGGCCACCGGGGTCGGCGGGATCGTCCGGGACATCATGGCCATGGGAGCGCGGCCGATCGCGGTCGGCGACCCGCTGCGCTTCGGCCCGGCGGACGCGCCGGACACCGCGCGGGTGCTGCCCGGCGTGGTGGCGGGCGTCGGCGGCTACGGCAACTGCCTGGGGCTGCCGAACGTCGGCGGCGAGGTCGTGTTCGACGCCTCCTACGCGGGCAACCCGCTGGTCAACGCCCTGTGCGTGGGTGCGATGCGCACCGAGGACCTGCACCTGGCCTTCGCCTCCGGCGCCGGCAACAAGATCATTCTGTTCGGCGCGCGGACCGGGCTGGACGGCATCGGCGGGGTCTCCGTGCTCGCGTCGGAGACCTTCGGCGAGGGCACCGGGCGCAAGAAGCTGCCGTCGGTGCAGGTGGGGGACCCGTTCACCGAGAAGGTCCTGATCGAGTGCTGCCTGGAGCTGTTCCACGCCGGGCTCGTGGTGGGCATCCAGGACCTCGGCGGCGCCGGGCTGTCCTGCGCCACCTCCGAGCTCGCCGCGGCGGGCGACGGCGGCATGCACATCGACCTGGACCGGGTCCCCCTGCGCGCCGCCGGGATGACTCCCGCGGAGATCCTCTCCAGTGAGTCGCAGGAGCGGATGTGCGCGGTCGTCACGCCGGAGAACGTGGACGCGTTCATGGCGGTCTGCGCGAAGTGGGACACCATCGCCACGGTGATCGGTGAGGTCACCGACGGCGAGCACCTGGTCATCGACTTCCACGGCGAGACCGTGGTGGACGTGCCGCCGCGCACCGTGGCCCACCACGGGCCGGTGTACCACCGCCCGCTCGAGCGCGGCGCGGACCAGGACGCCCTGGAGCAGAACACCCCGGACACCCTCCCGCGCCCGGGCGCCCCCTCCGAGCTGCGCGCCGAGATCCTGCGCATGGCCGCGTCGCCGAACCTGTGCTCCCGCGCCTGGGTCACCGACCAGTACGACCGCTACGTCCGCGGCAACACCGCCTCCGCCCAGCCCGCGGATGCCGGCGTGGTGCGGGTGGACGAGCGGACCGGCCGCGGCATCGCCGTCGCCACCGACTGCAACGCGCGGTTCGCCGCGCTGGACCCGTACGCGGGAGCGCAGCTCGCGCTGGCCGAGGCCTACCGCAACGTCGCGACGAGCGGCGCCGTGCCCCTGGCCGTGACCAACTGCCTGAACTTCGGCTCGCCCGAGGACCCGCACGTCATGTGGCAGTTCTCCCAGGCCGTGCGCGGTCTGGCGGACGGCTGCGCCCAGCTCGGCATCCCGGTGACCGGCGGAAACGTCTCCTTCTACAACCAGACCGGCAGCCAGGCGATCCTGCCGACCCCGGTCGTCGGCGTCCTCGGCGTGATCGAGGACGTCGCCGCCCGCATCCCCGCCGGGTTCCGCCGCGCCGGGGACGCGATCGTCCTGCTCGGCGACACCGGGGACGAGCTCGGGGGCAGCGAGTGGGCGCACGTGGTGCACGGGCACCTCGGCGGTCGTCCGCCCGCGGTCGACCTCGAGGCGGAGCGGCGGCTCGCGCAGCTGCTGGCCGCGCAGGCCGGCGTGCTCACCGGCACCCACGACCTGTCCGACGGCGGGCTGGCCCAGGCCCTGGTCGAGGCGGCGCTGATCGGCGGCCGGGGAGCCCGGGTCACGCTGCCCGGCGCCGACCCGTTCGTGGACCTGTTCAGCGAGTCTCCCGGACGAGTGCTGGTCACCGTCGCCGCGGACGCCGCGGACGAGCTGCTGGCCGCCGCGGCCGAGGCGGGTGTGCCCGCCCGGGCGCTCGGCACCGTCGACGGCGCCGAGCTGGAGATCGCCGAGATCCCGACCCTGCCGCTGGCCGAGCTGCGCGAGGCGTGGGAGGGGACCCTGCCCGCCCTGTTCGAGGCCGTCGAGGGATGACCGACCTCCTCGACACCTGGCTGGCGGGCGGTCCCCCGCCGCCACGCTCGGTGATCAAGGAGGCGGTCAAGGAGTCGCTCGCCGCGTTGGCCGAGAAGGCGCCCGGCCACAGCGTCGAGGTGCGCATCCCGCCCTTTGCGGCGATCCAGTGCGTCGAGGGACCCCGACACACCCGCGGCACGCCGCCGAACACCGTGGAGATGGACGCCCGGACCTGGCTCGGGCTGGCCACGGGTCGTCTGAACTGGACGGATGCCGTCGAGTCGGGCACGGTGAGGTCGTCGGGGTCGCGCGCCTCGGAGGTCGGGACGCTGCTTCCGTTGCGCTGAGACTCCGCCGTTCGGTCGGACGGCCGACTCCCCGAACGGGGGAAGCCGGCCGACGAGTAGTAGCGAACCGACGTGTCGAGGCCGAAGATTGTCCCCGATCGGGACGAAACCGGACCCCACGGGCGACGGGAGGTGGCTCAAGTGGTCGCGGCGAGTGACGTCCCGGACCCGCGGTCGCCTGCGGCGCCAGTCCGCGCGGTGGCCGCCCTCGTGACCGAGGATCCCGGCCCCGAGGTGCGGTCGCTGGCCGATCGCTGGGCCGAGCTGCTGCCCAACGCCGCGGGTGCCGAGGACGCCGCGATCCTGGCCGGTCTGCTGGTCCGGCTGCGGTCCGCGTTGCGCACCGAGCCCTTCTGGCCGTTGGCCGCGCGGGGCATCGGAGCGGACCTGGCGGCGTCGGGGTTCTGCGGGGACCGCGTCGGGATCGTCGGCGCGGCGCCCGAGGACGTCCTGCCCGGGACGCTCCGGCTGCTCCGCGAGGTCGCTCCCGAGGTCCTGGACCTGGACGACACGACCGCGCGGCTCCGCCTCCTCCCCGCGCTGGACGAGCTCGCCGCCGGGTTCGCGGGCGGCCTGCGGTTCCGCGCCCACCAGGCCCAGGAGGACCTGCTGCGCGCCACGCTGCGGGCCCGCCGGGACGTCGAGCGGGTGCTCGCCGAGAGTGAGGCGCACTACCGCACGATCTACACCCAGGGGCCGGTCGGCATCGCGGTGGCCAGCCTGGACGGGCTGGTCGAGGACCTCAACCCGGCGGCGTGCCGGATGCTGGGCCTGCTGCAGCGCCCGGACCTGCCGCTGCCGGTCGGCGACTTCGTGCACCCGGAGGACCTGGAGGCCTTCCTCGCCGCATACGGCAGGCTGGCGTCGGGCGCCGCGGACACGGTCAGCGTGGACGTCCGGTTCGCCGGGCCGACGCGGGTCTGGACCTGGGGGCACGTCACCGGGTCGCTGATCCGGGAGGACTCCGGGCGACCGAGCCACCTGATCGGCGTGATCGAGGATGTCTCCGAGCGGTACCGGCTGCGGTCGTCGCTGGTGGAGGCCTCGTCCCGGGACCGGTTGACCCGGCTGCCCAACCGGCACCTCACCGAGGCCGCCGTGCGGCAGGCCTTCGGCGGCGGAGCCACCCGGGTCGGCCTGTGCGCGATCGACGTGGACGACTTCCGCCGGGTGAACGAGATCCACGGGCACGCCGTCGGGGACGAGCTGCTCACGGCACTGGCGGACCGGCTGCGCACCGCGGCGGGCGGGCACCTGGTCACCCGCACCGGCGGGGACGAGTTCGCGGTGCTGCTCATCGATCCGGAAGGGCTCGGCGAGGTGCTCGGCGTGGCGGACCGGCTCCTGGCCGCGGTCGCCGCCCCGTTCCACGTCGGCGGGCACCGGGTCGGGTTGACCGCGAGCATCGGGGTGGCCGAGGGACCCACCGACAACGAGTGCGCCGCGGAGCTGCAGCGCGCCGCGGGCGTGGCGCTGTCCTGGGCGAAGGGGCAGGGTGGCGGCTCCCGGGCCGTCTTCGATCCCGAGCGGGACGCCGGCGAGGCCGTCCGGGCCGGGCTGCTGGCGGGCCTGCGCGCAGCGGTGGACCGGCACCAGTTCCGGCTGGCCTACCAGCCGCTGGTGCGGCTGGCGGACGGCTCGCTGCGCGGGATGGAGGCGCTGGTCCGCTGGGAGCACCCGGAGCACGGCCTGCTCGGGCCCGGCCGGTTCATCGAGCTCGCCGAGCGGTCCGGGGCGATCGTGGAGCTCGGTCGCTGGGTGCTGGCGGAGTCCTGCCGCGAGGCCGCGCGCTGGCAGGAGGAGATGGGGACGCGGGCCCCGTACGTCAGCGTGAACGTCTCGCCGGTGCAGCTGCCCGAGCAGGGGTTCGTCGAGGAGGTCGTGGCCGTGCTCGCCGAGACCGGCCTCGCGCCGGACCGGCTGCAGCTGGAGATCACCGAGCAGGCCGTCCTCTCCGACGAGGCCGCCTCGATGGACGCGCTGTCCGCGCTGCGGGCCGCGGGCGTCCGGCTGGCCCTGGACGACTTCGGCACCGGCTACTCCAGCCTGGCCTGGCTGCGCAGGCTGCCGGTGCACGCGTTGAAGATCGACGGATCGTTCATCGACGGGCTGCGACACGACCGGCCGGACCCGGTCGACGAGAGCATCGTCGGGTCGCTGGTCGCGATGGCCCACGCCCTGGGCCTCGAGGTGACGGCCGAATGGGTGGAGACCGGCCGCCAGGCGGACCGCCTCGAGCGGCTCGGCTGCGACCTGGGGCAGGGCCGGTGGTTCGGTGACGCCCGTCCCGCGGGATGGGTTCCGGGTCCGCGGCGGCGTACCATCGGGTAAGCCCCGCGCTGCCGACACCTCTGGAGCGAGTGTTGAGTTCCGATCGGAACCCTCCCCGTACCGACGTCGACGACTCGCCCAAGGAGGAGTGCGGCGTCTTCGGCGTCTGGGCTCCCGGTGAAGACGTCTCGAAGATGACCTACTACGGCCTCTACGCGCTCCAGCACCGCGGGCAGGAGGCGGCGGGGATCGCGGTGTCCGACGGTCGCCGGATGGTCGTGTTCAAAGATCTCGGCCTGGTCAGCCACGTCTTCGACGAGCAGACCCTGTCCTCGCTCAAGGGCCACCTCGCGGTCGGGCACTGCCGCTACTCCACCACCGGGTCCACGACCTGGGAGAACGCCCAGCCGGTGTTCCGCACCACGGCGGCGGGCAGCGGGATCGCGCTCGGCCACAACGGCAACCTGGTCAACACCGCCGAGCTGCGGGATGAGGTGACCGCGCTGGCGAAGCAGGGCCACGGGTCGCGGGTGCAGGCCACCACCGACTCGGACCTGATCTGCGAGCTTCTGGCGGCCACCTCCGCGGACACCGGGCTCGAGGAGGCCTCGCTGCGGCTGCTGCCGCGCGTGCGGGGCGCCTTCTCGCTGGTCTTCGCGGACGAGACCACGCTCTACGCCGCGCGGGACGCCCACGGCGTGCGGCCGCTGGTGCTGGGCAGGCTCGAACGCGGCTGGGTCGTCGCCAGCGAGACGGCGGCGCTGGACATCGTCGGCGCCTCGATGGTGCGCGAGGTCGAGCCCGGCGAGCTGCTGGCGATCGACGCGGACGGCATCCGCAGCTCCCGCTTCGCCGCGCCGGAGCCCAAGGGCTGCGTCTTCGAGTACGTCTACCTGGCCCGCCCGGACACCACGATCTCCGGGCGCTCGGTGCACGCCGCGCGTGTCGAGATCGGGCGCAGGCTCGCCCAGGAGGCCCCGGTCGAGGCCGACCTGGTCATCCCGGTCCCGGAGTCCGGCACGCCCGCCGCGATCGGCTACGCGCAGGGCTCCGGCATCCCCTACGGCCAGGGCCTGGTCAAGAACGCCTACGTCGGCCGGACCTTCATCCAGCCCTCGCAGACCATCCGCCAGCTCGGCATCCGGCTCAAGCTCAACCCCCTGCGAGACGTCATCCGCGGCAAGCGCCTGGTGGTCGTGGACGACTCGATCGTCCGGGGCAACACCCAGCGCGCCCTCGTCCGGATGCTGCGCGAGGCCGGGGCGCTGGAGGTGCACGTCCGGATCGCGTCGCCGCCCGTGCGCTGGCCCTGCTTCTACGGCATCGACTTCGCCTCGCGGGCCGAGCTCGTCGCGTCCGGGCTGGACACCGAGGGCGTCCGGCGCTCGATCGGGTCGGACACCCTGGCCTACGTCTCGGTGGACAACATGGTCGCGGCCACCGAGCAGCCGCGCAGCAGGCTGTGCTGCGCCTGTTTCGACGGCGAGTACCCGATCCCGCTGCCCGAGGAGGCCCGGCTCGGCAAGCACCTGCTCGAGTCGCCCGCGCTGGACGCCGCCGGAGCGGCCTCCGGGGACCCCGGTCCGCTGCGCGAGGCGACGCCGACGCTGTCGGTCGGCTACGGTGCGTCGGACGCCCTGAGCAGGCCGTAGGCCGCTCGGGGTCCCTGTGCGCCCGGGCGCACCGCAGTCCGAAGTAGACCAGCAGGAACGAGAGCAACGACCCATGTCGAGCCCCAGCGACCAGGACCCGCGCGCCAGCTACGCCGCCGCAGGAGTGGACATCGAGGCGGGTGAGGCCGCCGTCGAGCAGCTCCGCCCGTACGCGGAGAAGGCGACCCGGCCCGAGGTACTGGGCGGCATCGGCGGGTTCGCCGGGCTGTTCGCCCCGAAGCTGGGCAAGTTCACCGAGCCGGTGCTGGCCGCGTCGACGGACGGGGTGGGCACCAAGGTGGCCATCGCGCAGGCGATGGACAAGCACGACACCATCGGCCTCGACCTGGTCGCCATGGTCGTGGACGACCTCGTCGTCTGCGGGGCCGAGCCGCTGTTCCTGCAGGACTACATCGCCGTCGGCAAGCTGGTGCCCGCGCAGATCGCCACGATCGTCAAGGGCATCGCCGAGGGCTGCCAGCAGGCGGGCTGCGCCCTGCTGGGCGGGGAGACGGCCGAGCACCCGGGGCTGATGGAGGCGGGCGGGTACGACCTGTCCGCCACCGGCGTCGGGATCGTCGAGGCCGAGAGCATGCTGCGGCCCGAGCGGGTCCGGCCGGGGGACGTGCTGGTCGCGATGGGCTCGTCCGGTCTGCACTCCAACGGCTACTCGCTGGCCCGGCACGTGCTGCTGGACATCGCCCGCATGCCCCTGGACGGGCACGTCGAGGAGTTCGGACACACCCTCGGCGAGGAGCTGCTCGTCCCCACCCGGATCTACGCGCGGGACTGCCTCGCGCTCGCCGCGGAGACGGGTGTGCGCACGTTCTCGCACATCACCGGCGGCGGGCTGGCCCGCAACCTCGAGCGGGTGCTGCCGCAGGGCCTGGTCGCCACGGCGGACCGCGGCTCGTGGACCCCGGACCAGGTCTTCGCGCTGATCGCAGGCCGCGGCCGGGTGGAGCGCGCGGAGATGGAGAAGACCTTCAACATGGGCGTCGGCATGGTGGCGGTCCTCCCGCCGGACGACGTCGACCGCGCCCTCGCGGTCCTCACCGCCCGCCACGTCCCGGCCTGGGTGCTGGGCGAGGTCAAGCGGTCCACCGGCGAGGAGTCCGGCGAGCTCGGCTCGCGGGTGCAGATGGTGGGCGTCCACCCCCGCTTCTAGACGGGGACGGGGAGTGGTTCCCGGAGCATCGGCGGGTGCAGGGCGGTGGCCGGGCCGCGGCGGAACAGCTGCGGCGGACGGCCCCGGCCGCCCGTGACCCGGGTGGCGGTCGGGATCAGGAAGCCCGGGGTCGAGGTGACCTTGCGCTGGAAGTTGCGCGGGTCGATCTCGGTGCGCCACACCGCCTCGTAGACGCGGCGGAGGTCGCTCACGGTGAACTCGGCGGGACAGAACGCCGCCGCGAGGGTCGTGTACTCCAGCTTCGCCCGGGCCCGCTCCACGCCGTCCGCGAGGATCCGGTCGTGGTCGAAGGCCAGCCCGTAGACGTCCTCGACCGGGAGGAAGGCCGCTGCGCCCTGCGGGTCGGGCAGGTCCGGCAGCAGGGCCAGGTAGCCCATGCTGAGCACCCGCCCGCGCGGGTCCCGGTCCGGCGCCGCGTACCCGGCCAGCTGCTCCAGGTGTCCCTGCACCGCGTCCTGCGTGGCCGCCCCGGTCTGTGTCGCGAGCTCGCGGGCGGCGGTGTCGCCGAGGTCCTCGTCCGCCTGGACGAACCCGCCCGGCAGCGACCAGTGGCTCTCGTAGGGCCGCTCGCCCCGACGGACCAGGAGCACGCAGAGCTGATCACGACGCACGGTCAGGACCACCAGGTCCACCGCGACCGCGAACAGGTTCCCGCGCATGCCTCACCCCGCTTCTCGTCGGAGTGAGGCTATCGGGTGAAGATCTCCAGCCGCACTACAGGGCCGTCCGCACCAGCTCGACCAGCTCGTCGTCCCCGATGCCGTGCCTGCGCGCCTCGACGACCAGGCCCCTGACCAGCTCCGCGACCCCCGTCCGGCCCGCGTGCGCCCCGGCCCGGACGACGGCGCCGCGGCCCCGGCGCAGCTCGATCAGCCCCTCGTCCCGCAGTTTCTGGTAACCGGCCAGGACCGTGTGGATGCTCACGTCGAGGGACTGCGCGAGCTCCCGAGCGGGCGGTAGCCGGTCACCGGCGGTGACCTGTCCCTCGGCGATCCCGCGCCGGACCGCGGCCGCGACCTGGTCCTGCAGCGAGTCCGGGCGAGCCGGGTCCACCCTGATCAGCACGCGCGGTCCCGCAGCCCGTTGAGCAGCCCGGCGCCGGTCTCGGCGCCGTCGACGGTCACGACGAGCGTGCGGCCCGACCGGCGCGTCACGACCAGTCCGGGCCCCGCCCGCAGCACGACGGCGACGGTGCCGGGCTGCAGCCGCAGCCCCCATCCGCCGTAGCCGAGCGGCACGACGTCCTCCACGTGGGCCTCGGCGACGTCGGCGAGCGGCACCCGCACGAGCGGGAGCCCGAACGGTCCCCAGCCCACCGTCAGGCCGGCCCGGTCGACGGTCACGGTGACCACACAGCTCCACACGAGCAGTAGCCCGGCCGCCAGGAGCGTGGCGCCGGCGACCCAGGTGAGCAGCAGGCCGATCACGAGCCCCACCGGGACCATCAGCGCGCCCATCGCGGCGAGCATCCGCGAGTGGCTGCGGCCCGTCCAGCTCGCGCGTTCGGTCTCGCCGAGGTGCAGGACGGGGGCCGACCCGGCATCGACCGGGAGCAGGGGGCTCGCCGGTGTGAGCCACCAGCCGAGCAGACCCGCACCGAGGGTCGCCGCGAGGACCCCGA
Organism: Pseudonocardia xishanensis; assembly: GCF_039541715.1. Taxonomy (NCBI): domain Bacteria; kingdom Bacillati; phylum Actinomycetota; class Actinomycetes; order Pseudonocardiales; family Pseudonocardiaceae; genus Pseudonocardia; species Pseudonocardia xishanensis. The sequence goes on along the minus strand of NZ_BAABGT010000027.1, from coordinate 49,517 downwards.
GCACGCCGGGGCCGGAGAGCACGACGGCGCGCGGATCGACCGCGTCGAGGTTCGCCAGGACCACGAGCAGGGCCAGCCCGCCCACCAGCGTGCCAGTGGCCCACGACGTGGACGTCATCGCACGTGTCGAGTCGAATCGACCGCGGCGCGCGGCGGGGGCGCTCGCGATCCCGCCGAAGACGAGCGCGAGAAGCAGGGGGGCGCCGACGGCGAGCACCACCAGCACGACGCGACCGCTCGTGCCGTCCACAGCACCGTCGAGGGTGAAGTGGGACGCGACGGTCTCGGGCAGCCGGGACCATCCGCGCACCAGAACGACCACCGCGGGCACCGCCGCCACCACCGGTGGCACCGCGGCCCGCAGGATCCGGCGCACCCGAGCGCTCATCGAGGCATCCTCTCGCTTGTTATAGAAGAACCATAACAAGCGGGAGGATGTCCGTCGAGCTGCGAGGTCGCCGAGAAGATGCCCGGACCGTGCCGGGCGGAAGGGTGAGGCCTACCGGCGGTCGTCGTCCTCGTCCGGGGCGTACTTCGAGTAACGCTCCGCGTACTCGTCGTACTCCTCGTCCGTGTCGGCTACCGCCGTCCCACTACCGATCTCTTTCTGCAAAGCATCGAGATCCATCGTGGGGGAGCTGTACTTGAGCTCTCGGGCCACCTTCGTCTGCTTGGCCTTGGCTCGTCCGCGCCCCATGGCTGGTCCCCCTTACACAAGGGAAGGGGCGGCCGATAGTCACGGCGGCCCCTTTCAACGTCATCACTGTCCTGCCCACCACAATACCGTGCGATCGCCGGGGCGTGCGACGTGGCATCGATGGTGTGACGTACCCCCGCCCCCGGCGACCCACCGAGAGGGGCGACGTCACGGTCGGGCGGAGGCGTCCGTGCGGGAGGATCACCGATGATGCCGTCGCCGTTCCTGTCCTACCTGCGGGTCTACGAACCCCTCCGGGCCTTCACCGGTCCGGCGGGTGTCGCGGTGCGCGCGGGGCTGGCCCGGGGGGCCGTGCGCCCGGACCGGGTGGGCCGCCGCGAACGCGAGCTCTGCCTCCGGGCGACGGTGCGCGGCAGGCTCCTGCCGGGTGACCTCGGCGGGGCGGACACCCCCGTCGACGTGATGGTCCTCGGTGGGGAGGGTGGCGAGCCGTTCGTCTGCCCGTTGGACACCCGCCCCCGCGCGGCCGCGGCGGTGCTCAGCTTCCTCGGTGAGGAGGAGCCGCTGCTGCGCTCCTCCGCGCTCGTGATCCCCGAGACCGCCGCGCGGCGTCGGGCCGAGCGCGCGGTGGCCGAGCTGGGGGAGGGTGCCGCGCACGTGGTGACCGCGGGATGGACGGTCCCGCTGCCCTGGTTCGCCCTCGTCGATCCGGAGGAACGGCAGGTCAGACTGGATGCGCAGCGCCGCGTGTGGTGGCGGGTGCCGATCGCCAAGGCGCTCGGTCGGGCCGCCCACGCCGAGCGGGTGGTGCGCGGTGCCTTCGGCGAGGGCGGGCCCGCCGAGGTGCTCCGGGAGACCCGTGGCTGGCTGGAGAACTTCGACCGGACCTCCCTCGTCGAGCTCGACTACGGGGGTCTGGTCGACCTGCTGGACGACGCCACCCTGCAGGCGGACGACTCCGCGGCCCAGGTGCAGCGTGCGCTGCGCCTGCTTCGCGCGGGGGACGCCGACGGCGCCGCCGAGTGCTACGCCTCGCTCCGGGAGATCTGGGGCTCGGTCGCCGGGCGCCGCCAGGAGGGCTGAGACCCGCTCAGCGGACCCGCAGCTGGGCGGCGCGCCCGGGTGGCGGGGCCCCCTCGTCCGCCCGGTAGGAGTCCGGGTCGATGCTCGCGGGCGAGGCCCGCTCGTCTGTGCCCGCCACGAGCTCGGCCTCCACCGGCACGGATCGCTTGAGCAGGGCGAGCGCGACGGGACCCAGTTCGTGGTGCTGTGTGACACTCCCCACACGGCCGACCACGCGGCCGTCCCGGGACACCGGATCGCCGGTGATGGGGAGCTCCTCGTCCCCGGCGTCCAGGTGCAGGAGCACGAGCCGCCGCGGCGGGCGGCCGAGGTTGGCCACCCGGGCGACCGTCTCCTGGCCGCGGTAGCACCCCTTCGCGAGGTGGACCGCGCTCGGGATCCACTCCACCTCGTGGGGGATGGTGCGCTCGTCGGTGTCCACGTGGACGCGGGGCTGCCGGGCCTCGATCCGCAGGGCCTCGAACGCCATGGCGCCCGCGGCCCGGGCCCCGGCCGCGGTCAGCCGCTCCCACCAGGAGGTCAGCTCGGCACGCGGGACGAGCAGGTCCGCGGCATCCGGGCCCGGCCACGGCATCCGCCGCACGAGCCCGCCTCCCGGGAGCTCCGCGCTGGCGTAGGGGCCCTCCGGCACCGGGGCCCCCACCGCGGCCAGCACCCGGGCGGTGTCCGGGCCGACCAGGGACAGCACGGCCAGCTCCGCCGTGGCGTCCCGCGGATCGACCTTCGACCAGAACACCATCTTCTGCAGGTAACCGAGCAGGTCGGCGAGATCGGCCTGCTCGGTGTCCAGCCACACCGTGTCCCCGACGTGGCTGACGAGCATGTGGTGCAGCACCCGGCCCTGCCCGTCCAGGATCAGTGCCTCGGTGCCGGTGCCTTCGGGCAGCTCGCTGACGTGCTGGCTGAGCAGCAGGTGCAGCCAGCTCAGCCGTTCCGCGCCGGGCACGGCGACCACGCCCCGGTGCGAACGGTCCACCACCGCCGCGGAGCGCACCATCGCGCGCTGCTCGGCGGGCGGGTCCCCGCGGTGTGCGGGGACCGCCTCGTCCGGATCGGGGACGACCAGGAACTCCGGCTCGGACCCCGCCGATGATTCGCTCGTCCGCTCGCTCATTCGCTCTCCTCCGCGCACTCGGCGCACAACCCCGACAGCGCCACGTGCGTGACGTCCAGGACGAACCCCTGCCGCTCCCGCAGCACTCCCGCCAACTCCTCCATGACCCCGGTGGGCGCCTCGCCGACCGCCCCGCACGAGTGACACACCAGGTGCACGTGCTCGTGCTCGCGCTCCGAGTACTTCGGCGCGCCGTGCCCGAGGTGGGTGTGCCGGACCAGCCGCAGCTCTTCCAGCAGGTCCAGCGTGCGGTACACGGTGGTGATGTTCACCGCGGGCGCCGCGGCCTGCACCCGGGCGCAGATCTGCTCCGGAGTGGCGTGGCCCAGCTCGCGGACGGCCTCGAGCACCAGCTGGCGTTGAGGCGTCATCCGCAGGCCACGCCGGTGCAGGGTCGACTTGAGCGAGGAGTCCACGAGGCCGATGGTAGGCCCGGTGGGGGCCGCGGGGCGGCGCCGTGACCTCGTCGGGGGAGTTGTCCACAGACCGCGGTCATGGGCGGACTGGCCGGGTCGCTCCGTGCTCCGTTAGGGTGAACGCTCCTCATGGAGAGTGCGGATCTCCCTACCCTCGGCGAGATGAACGGTGGGGCGGCGACGGAAGGTGCAGGTCATGACGGCTGACGGGGGAGAGCGGTCGCTCGGCGCCCCGCGGTTCGACGTCGTGCTCCGCGGTTACGACCGCAGGCAGGTGGACGAGCACGTGGCGCGTCTGCAGCGCGTGCTCGCCCGGATGCGCGCCGACCTCGATGCCGCCCGCAGCCAGCCGTTCCCGGCGGTCGGCCCGCGGCCGGGCGTCGGTCCCGGTCCGCTGCCGCCGCAGTCCGGTCCGCCCGTCGGCCCTCCCGGGGCGCGCCCGCGGCCCACGCCGCGCCCGCGTCCGGGTGCGCAGCCGGACTCGCCGGACATGATCGGCTCGTTCACCGACCGCATGCAGAGCATCCTGCAGGCCGCCGAGGAGGAGGCCGCGGAGATCCGCAACGCCGCCAAGCGGGATGCGGGCGCCGAGAAGGAGGCCGCGCGCCGCGAGAGTGAGGGGCTGCGCTCCGAGCTGTCCGAGCTGCACCGCCAGCGGGACGCCGTCGTGGCCGAGCTGACCCGGCTCCGCGGGCAGCTCGAGGGGATGCTCGCCGCGCCCACCGCCCGGTTCGCCGTGACCTCGCCCTCTGCGCCGTCGTCTGCGGACGGTCCGCGTCCGGCGGACAAGCCCGAGGGGGCCCCGCGCCCGAGCCCGCGGCCCAAGCCCGCGCGCGAGGAGCGAGCCACGAACGAGGAGACGACCGCTCTGCCGCGCCCGGAGGCGGGCGACCTGTTCCGGCCTGCGTCGGACGGTTCGGAGCCGCGCAGCCGCGAGGCCGCGCGCGCGGTGGAGCCGGACCGCACCGTCGCGGTGTCGTCCGTGCAGCGATCCGGGGACACCGGATCGGATGAAAAGTCTCCGCCCGCGAAGGCGAAAACGCCGCGCGACACGCCGGACACGAAGAGTGACAGGCCTGCGGCGCGACCCCACGACGAGGTCTCGGAGACCGTCAAGGTCAACGTGGTCCGGCCCTCGTCCCCTCCCGCCGAGTCCGGCCCGAAGGGACGTAACGGCAGGTCAAACCGCTCGGACGAGGGGCGCGGCGGATCGGGCTCGGGTGAGCGGGGGAGCTCCGGTACCGCCGAGGCGGACGGGCACGCCGACCGGTCGTCCTCGGGGTCACGCTCCGGATAAGGCGGTTGCGCACGGTGACGTAGATCGGCGTAGCGTGCCCGGCCATGGAACAGGCGTTCTCGGCCGACGTCCTCGTGCCCCTGGGCGTGGGGGCCGCGGCGCTCGTCGTCGCGATCGTGATCGTCGTCGTACGGGCGGCGCGGGCGCGCGGACGTGGGGTGGCTCCCGTCGAGCCCACCGCCGAAGACTGGACCGGCGAGTCCGTCGGCGCGTTCCCGGCGCCGCGTGCGCCAGAGGTTCCCGCGCGGGAACCGGCGATGGCCGGTGGTGGCGCGCCGCAGCCGATCACGGTGGCGGACATGGTCGCCGTCCGCGAGGCGGACACCGCGCCCCTGCCCGTGCAGTCGGATGTCCTGCTCGCCCGGGCCCGCGCCCACCGCGCCGCCGCGGAGGAGGAGGCCCGGAAGGCCGCCCGCGCGGCCGACCAGGGCGGCTCGGAGCACGCGACGGCGGATCCCGCCGATCCCGCCGACGCCACGCCCGACCCCGCGACGGCTGCGACCGAGAACGCCGCTGAGGTGGCCGTGGAGGCCTCGCCCGTCGAGGCTCGTGCTCCGCGCCCGACCCCGACCGTTCGTCCGCAGGTGGGCCTCGTGGAGGCTTCCGAGGCGCCTGTGGGTGACACCCGACCGCGGTCGGGTTCCGAGTCGGACGCGGCCCCGGTGACGGCCCCGGCGACCGCGTCGGCAGCTGCCGACGCGACTCCGGCGGAGGACGCCTCCGCCCCGGCCGACGAGCTGCCCTCGGTCGCCCAGCTCGCCGCCCTCGGCGTTCCGCTCGCCGCCGCGACGGCGCACCGGAACGCGGTGTCGTCCGACCAGGACCGTGCGGCGACGGACGCGCCCTCGACCGCCATGGCGGCGACCGGGACGGGCGGCGGGGACCCCGCGACGATCGCCGAAGCCGAGTCCGTCGACGAGCCCGTCGATCGACGGGCCGCCGGGCAGTCGTCGGCCGAGCAGTCCTCGGCCGAGCTGGACGCCGGCCGGCAGCCGACTGCGGCGAGCCCGAGCGCCGAGCCCGCGGCGACGGCACTTGCCGAGCAAGCCGCCGAGCGGCCGACCGAGCGCGCACCCGCCGACCCGACTGCTGCGCGGCCGACCGAGCCCACGCCCACCGACCCGACCGTCGAGCGGCCGACCGAGGCCACCGTCGAGCGGCCGACCGAGCCCACCGTCGAGCAGTCGACCGAACCCACCGTCGAGCAGTCGACCGAGCCCACCATCGAGCAGTCGACCGAACCGACGGCTCCGGAGTCCGCCGTCGATCCCGCGGGGTCCACCGCGGAGCAGGGCGTCGCCACCCCGGCGCAGGCCTGGCCCGTCGTCCGGCGCACCCCCGAGCAGTCGGGTGAGGACCAGACCGGGTCCAGCCAGGCCATCTCGGGCGCCGTGCAGCAGGCGCTCGCCGCCCGCGCCCGGCAGGCGGGCCAGGTCGTGGACCCCCGCCGCGGTGACGCCCGCGACCGGCTCCTCGCCGTGCTGCTGGCCGATCCCGTGCGGGCGGTGGGCGCGACGCTCGACCTGCAGACCCAGCAGGAGGAGCTGGCGAAGCTCGCCGAGGCGATGCGGGCCCAGCGCGAGGAGCTGGGCGGCGTGGTCCGCAGGCTGACCGCTGCGGGCCTGTCCGCCGACCAGGTCGCGAAGCTCGCGGGGCTGGGCCCGGACGAGGTCACCGACCTGCTGGGCCAGTCGCAGCCCGGCTGATGCGGCTGCGCGCCGAGAGAACGTCACACGACCGCACGTTTCGTGTTCTCAGCGCTGTTTGATCACGAGTTGCGTGCACGCCGTCGACCAAGATCGCCGTTTGCGTGCGGTCAGCGTGCTTCGAACAGCGCCCAGAGCACGGAAACAGCGATCAAGCAGCGCTGAGAGCACGAAACGTGCAAGACCCGGGGCCAGCGCGCCACCCTGGGTCAGCGCACCACCCGGGCCCCGGCGCGCCACCCTGAGCCCGCGCACCACCCGGGCCCGGCTGCTGCGCGGAGAGCAGGTCAGCCCGCGATGCGGTGCAGGAGCGCGGACATGTGCGGCTGCATCTCCTGGCCCTCCATGGCGCGTTCGTCCACGTACGCCAGGTCGCCCTGGTTGACCAGGCCGTACAGCCGCTTGGCCGCGACGACGTCCTTCGCGGACGGGGTGCGGACCACCGCGTCGGTCTCGATCTGCCAGGACCGCAGGTCGCCCTTCTCGCCGAACCAGGCCTCGATGATCCCGGTCGCGTGGGCGATCAGGACCTCCAGCGACCCGTCCGGCTGCGGGCGCCAGAAGCCGGTCTCGCGCGCGGCCTGGCGGATCACGCCGCCGTCCTCGTCGAGCAGCCAGGCCCGCGCCTCGTAGGACACGAACGGCCGCCCGTCGTGGGCGAACACCAGCTGCTGTCCGAAGTGGAACGGTCCCTCGATCGTCGGGTAGACGACCTCGCCGGTGCCCCGCCACACGCCGATCAGCGGCAGCAGGCCGAGGCACTGCTCGTGCAGGTCGGGGCCCTGTCGGAGGTTGGCCGTGTCGTCCGGGACGGGCAGGTCGTCCCACTGTGGACGGTTGCGCTGCGGGGAGTCGGCCGCCGCGTTGGCGGGGCCGGTGATCGTGGTGGGCACGTCGGGCTCGGTCATGCGGAGGGCTCCTCCGGGGGATCCTCGGTCGGGCGGGCCGCGAGTGCCGCGGCCGCGTCGGGTGCGGTCGTGAAGAGCCTGCGCAGCAGCGCGCCGGTGAAGGCGACGATGCCGCCGGTCGCCGCGATCAGCAGCACGGTGAAGAACCAGTGCACGGCGCGCGAGCATAGTCCCGCGCACAGCACACCGCCCCGGTCACCCGAGGGCGACCGGGGCGGGTGCGGGACGAATCAGGCGACCGAGATCTCCGTGCGGTGCAGGCCGGGGCCCGCGGGCTCCAGCACCGACTCGCCGTTGCCGCTGCGCGACAGCGCCCGCACGGTCCAGCTGCCGGGCGCGGCGAAGAACCGGAAGTCACCGGAGGCCGAGGACACGACCTCCGCGGTGAACTCGCCGGTGCCGTCCAGCAGGCGCACGAAGGCGCCGCCGACGGGCTGTCCGTCCGCCACGACCCGCCCGGCCAGGACGGTCTCCTTGGTCAGGTCCGTCCCCGCGGGAAGCTCGACGGCCTGGTCCGGCGCGCCGCACATCAGCGGGCCCCCAGCTCGATCGGGACGCCGATGAGCGAGCCGTACTCGGTCCAGCTGCCGTCGTAGTTCTTGACGTCGCTGTGGCCGAGCAGCTCCCGCAGCACGAACCAGGTGTGCGAGGAGCGCTCCCCGATGCGGCAGTACGCGATGGTCGACTTGCCCGCGTCGAAGCCCGCCTCGCCGTAGAGCGCGGTCAGGTCCTCGTCCGACTTGAAGGTGCCGTCCTCGTTGGCCGCCTTGGACCACGGGATGTTGATCGCCGACGGGATGTGCCCCGGCCGCTGCGACTGCTCCTGCGGCAGGTGCGCGGGCGCCAGGATCTTGCCGGAGAACTCGTCGGGCGAGCGGACGTCGACCAGGTTCTTGGTGTCGATCGCCGCGACGACCTCGTCCCGCAGGGCGCGGATCGAGTTGTCGGCGGGCTTCGCCGTGTAGGTAGTGGCCGGGCGGTCGGCGACCTCGGTGGTCAGCGTGCGACCGTCGAGCTCCCACTTCTTGCGCCCGCCGTCGAGCAGCTTGACGTTGTCGTGGCCGTAGAGCTTGAACTCCCAGTACGCGTAGGCGGCGAACCAGTTGTTGTTGCCGCCGTACAGGATCACCAGGTCGTCGTTCTTCACGCCCTTGGCCGACAGCAGGGCGCCGAACTGCTCCTGCGTCGGGATGTCGCGGCGGACCGCGTCCTGCAGCTCGGTGGTCCAGTTGATCTTGACGGCACCGGGCAGGTGGCCGCCGTCGTAGGCGGTGGTGTCCTCATCGACCTCGAGGAACACGACGCCTTCGGTGCCCAGGTTCTTCTCCGCCCAATCGGCGGTGACGAGGACGTCCTCGCGGCTCATTGCAGTCACTCCTGTGTGTGTCGTGGTGAGGAAGAGGTCAGGCGCGAGCGGTGCGCGCGCGGGCGATGAGCCCGTACATCTCGCAGCCCAGGCAGAAGCCGAAGGCCGCGTTGAGGAAGGCCGCCACCAGCGCGAAGGCGGTGGCGACGATGCCGAGCACGGTCAGGCCCGAGAGGTACCCGACCGCACCGGCGGCGGCGAACACGAACCCGACGGTCTGGCTGAAGCGGACGGGGGCGGCGGGCTCACGCTCGGCGGGCGGGTCCAGCCGGGGTGCGACCAGCCTGCGGAACAGCACGCCGTACGGCGCGAAACGCATCCCGGCGAACGCCGCGAGGGCGAACACCAGGGCCTGGGCGGCCGCGAGCCAGCCGCTGCCGCTGATCAGGACCAGGGTCAGGACGACCGTGGTGACGACGGCCGCGAAGCGGACGCCGCGCGGGTCCAGCGGCGGATCGACGTCCGGACGCGCGGGCGCAGTCGGACCGTCCGATACGGACATGGATTCTCCTGAGAACTTCTCGGATCGTGGGATTCGATGGTCAGGAGAACGGACACAGGCCGCCTGCGAGACGGCACAGGTCGACTGCGCGTCGTCGGGTAAGCGGCCAGGCCATGGGCGAGAGGGTAACCGAAACACGCACGTCACACGCACCCCATCCCAGTGATTGGACGGAAGATCACGTCTCGAGGGCGGCCAGCAGCTGGGCCCGGCGCGGAACACCGGAGATCCGGAGCAGCTCGCGGCCCGTCCGGTCGAAGCCGACCGTCGTCGGGGTCCGCATGACCGACAGCTCCCGGGCGACGTCCGGCCGGTCGGCCACGTCGATCTCGACGTGCCGCACCCCGGGGGCGTCCGCCGCCACCTCGTCGAGCAGCGCGGCCGTCTGGCGGCACGGGGCGCAGATGGGCGAGGAGAGCTGCAGCAGCAGCACCCGGTCGGCGGGCCCGGGGTCCGAACCGGTCAGAACCCATCCGTTGGGTGAGGACGATCCTCCGCTCGTGCGCACCCGGCCCGAGCGGGCGCGCTGCACGAGCCCGAACACCGTCGCCGCGACGAGCACGGCCACCACCACGATCAGTCCGGTCACACTCACCTCTCCGGCAACGCGCCGGGTGCCGGGATTACTCCGGCCTGCCGGTGGCGGCGGCGCCCGCAGGCGCGGAGCCGATGACGACGTCCGCGGCCTCGCCGCCGATCTCCAGGTACCCGTCGCGCACCTGCAGCGTCGTGGGCACGACCCCGAACGGCAGCCCGCCCGGGTCCACACGCAGGGAGAACGTCTGCCGGACGAGCTCGGCGACCGGCTCCGGCAGCGCGTCCCCTGTGGAGTCGCGCACGTCTCGCGGGACGATGCGCATGGTCCCGTCCGCGACCTGCAGCTCGGCCAAGACGACCACCGACTCCCGCTCCGACCCGACCGGCACGTCCCCGGCGATCCGGGCGACGGACTCGGGGTCCAGCGTGCGCAGCGACGGGTCGCCACCGTCGGAGATGACGTCCGCGATCCCGTTGGCGTCGATGTTGCCGAGCGAGAGCCGCTCGACACCCGGCAGCATCCGGCCGAGGTCGTCGTCCCCCACCCGGGCGGAGCCCTCGGCGGTGCCGACCCGCAGGCCGGGGGTGCCCGAACCGAGCAGGCCGGACAGCGGTGCCGCGACGTCCTGCAGGCGGGCCCGGAGCTGCACGTTGCGCAGGTCGCCGACCTGCAGCCGGTCGGCGGTCAGCTCGATGGAGCCGTACTCGCCCGCCACGGCCTGGGTGAGGAACGGGAAGCCGTTGATCCGGACGTTCGGGTCGTCCGCCAGCCCGAGGCGCTCCCGCAGCTGGCGGGACACGACGGACTCGGCGGCCGCCGCGGCCGCGTAGTCGGCGACGACGAGGACCCCGGCGAGCACCAGGACCGCGACGATCAGGCGTTTCAGCACAGGGACCTCCGGGAACCTTCCAGCGCCCGCCAACCTAGAGACCGGCGCCGAGCCGCTCCGCACCGGGACCGGGCACAGCCGGTCACTCCCAGGTGAGAGCCGTGTCGACGGAGGCGCGAACGGGTGACGATCGCCGTCACGCTGCGGCGTCGTCGCAGCGCATGGGCTCGCCGTTCGGCGTGAGCCGGCTCGCTTGTCTCGTGCTTCGGGGTGTGTGTCGCTTATTCTTGACCGATCCGCGTGACGGACCCGCCGGGTCACGTGGTGCGAGCGGTCGGTCGGCGTCGCCCACCGCGAATGTCGACGGACGCCGGGCGTGGCGTCCGCGGCAACCTTCGGTGGAGAGGAGGCAGCGGTGGAACTGCTACTGCTGACAGCGGACACGGACCCCGGGTCCGTGCTCCCCGCGCTGACCCTGCTCCCGCACGGCGTCCGCACGGCCGCACCCGAGGTGGCCGCCCTGCTCGACGCGGGGCCGCACGACGCGGTCCTGGTCGACGCGCGCACCGACCTGGTGGCCGCGCGCAGCCTGTGTCGCCTGCTGGGCAGCACGGGCACGGATGTCCCCGTCATCGCGGTGCTCAACGAGGGTGGCCTGGTGGCCGTCTCCGGTGAGTGGGTGGTGGACGAGATCCTGCTCCCGTCCGCGGGGCCCGCGGAGGTGGACGCGCGGCTGCGGCTGCTCAAGTCCCGCCCCGGGGCGGACGCGGCCAGCGCGGGCGGTGCGCTCGTGCTCGGCGAGCTGGTGATCGACGAGGCCACCTACGCGGCCCGGCTCAAGGGCCGGCTCCTCGAGCTCACCTACAAGGAGTTCGAGCTGCTCAAGTACCTCGCGCAGCACGCGGGCCGGGTGTTCACCCGCGCCCAGCTGCTGCAGGAGGTCTGGGGCTACGACTTCTTCGGTGGCACCCGCACCGTGGACGTGCACGTCCGGCGGCTGCGCGCCAAGCTCGGCCCCGAGCACGAGCAGATGATCGGCACCGTGCGGAACGTCGGCTACAAGTTCGTCCGTCCGGGTCGCGCCGGGCTGGGCGTCCCCGCGGGCGGCCTGCCCGAGGAGACGGACGACGACGGGGACGACGGGGACCGAGCCGGTCTCCGCGGTCTCCACGCCGAGATCAACTAGAACACCGCGAAGGGCGTCGCCGCGGCGGCGCCCTTCGTGCGTGTCGCGGGTAGGGTCGCGGACGTGAGCGCCGTCCGTGCCGTGGCCGAGGTCGATCCCACCAGCGCCGGCGTCGTCCGGGCGCTCGCCGAGGGCGCCACCGCCGCGGACGGCCGGGAGCCGCTCTCGGAGCAGTTCCTGATCAATCTCAACGGTCGCGCGCGGCCCCGCGTGCGCCACCTCCTGGCCGGGGACGAGGGCGCCCCCGTCGGGTACGCGCAGCTGGACGACACCTCCGCCGAGCTCGTCGTCCATCCCGAGCACCGCGGTCAGGGCATCGGGTCCGCGCTGCTCGCGGCACTGCTCGAGCTGAGCCCCGAGGTCGCCGTCTGGGCCCACGGGGACCTGCCCGCCGCCGCGGCCCTGGCCGCGACCCAGGACCTCGCCCGGGTGCGCACGCTGTGGCAGATGCGGCGCACCGCCGAGGCGGGCGAGCTGCCCTCGCTGAGCATTCCCGAGGGCGTCACGCTCCGGCCGTTCGTCGTGGGCGAGGACGAGGCGGAGTTCCTGCGGGTGAACAACGCCGCCTTCGCCTGGCACCCCGAGCAGGGTGGGTGGGGACCGGCCGAGGTGACCGAGCGTGAGGGCGAGGACTGGTTCGACGCGGCCGGGTTCCTGCTCGCCGTCGATCCCGCGGGCTCCCTGCTGGGCTACCACTGGACCAAGGTGCACCCCGCCACGCCCACCGAGCCGTCCCTGGGCGAGGTCTACGTCCTCGGCGTGGACCCGGCCGCGCACGGCAAGGGCCTCGGTCGGGTGCTCACCCTCGCCGGGCTGCACCATCTCGCTGACCGCGGGCTGGACACCGTGCTGCTCTACGTCGAGTCGGACAACGCTCCCGCGGTGCGGGTCTACGAGAAGCTCGGCTTCGCCGTCCACACCGCGGACGTGATGTACCGCCGCGCCTGAGCGCGACCGTCCCGACACGGGGCGTGCCGCCCCGGTCACGGTGTCATCACGCTCCGGCGTCCGGGGGGTGGCAGTACCACGACCGGGGGACTAGTTCATTTCGCGTTCATCTTCCGTGGGTCGGGCGTCCACCACGCCCGCTTAGCGTCCTCGCCGAACGGCCTGACCGGTCGCAGGGCGACCGAGGGCCGCACCCGAACCACGGAGGAAGCTGCAGTGAAGACCATTCGCCCGAGCCGCGCCCGCGTCGCCGCCGTCGGCGTCGCCGCCACCGGGGCCCTCTTCCTCGCCGGCTGCGGCGCGGCGAACGAGAGCGGATCGGGCTCCACCGGGTCCAGCGGCTCCGCCACCGCCGCCGTCTCCGGCACCATCTCCGGCGCGGGCGCGAGCACCCAGCAGGCCGCCACCCAGGCCTGGGTGGCGGGCTTCAACGGCGCGAACCCGGACGCGACGATCAACTACGACCCGAGCGGTTCCGGCGCGGGCCGCACCCAGTTCATCGCCGGTGGCGTCGACTGGGCGGGCTCGGACGCCTACATCAAGGGCGACGAGCTCACCAAGGCCAACGAGCGCTGCGGCGGGAGCATCGTCGAGGTGCCGGTCTACGTCTCGCCGATCGCGGTCGTCTACAACCTGCAGGGCGTCGACAACCTGCAGCTCTCGCCGTCGACCCTGGCGAAGATCTTCGACAAGAAGATCACGACCTGGAACGACCCGGCCATCGCCGCCGACAACCCCGGCGTCGCGCTCCCGGCCACGCCCATCACCACGGTCAACCGCTCGGACAAGTCCGGCACCACGCAGAACTTCGCCGACTACCTCAAGGGCGCCGCGGCGGCGGACTGGTCCTACGAGGTCAGCGACACCTGGCCGGTCCAGGGTGGCGAGGCCGCCCAGGGCACCTCGGGCCTGGTCGGTGCGGTCAAGGCGGGCCAGGGGACCATCGGCTACGCGGACGAGTCGCAGGCCCAGGGCCTGGGCCAGGTCAAGATCAAGGTCGGCGACGCCTACGTCGCCCCGACCGCCGAGGGTGCGGCCAAGATCCTCGAGGCCTCGCAGCGGGTGTCGGACGGCGGCACGAACGCCTTCGCCTTCAAGCTCGCCCGCAACACCACGGACTCGACCGCCTACCCGATCACGCTGGCCTCCTACGCGATCGCGTGCACGAAGTACCAGGACCCGGCCAAGGCCGCGCTGGTCAAGTCGTACCTCGGATACGTGGTCAGCGCGGAGGGCCAGCAGGCCGCCCAGAAGGCGGCCGGGTCCGCCCCGCTGTCCGACGCCCTGCGGCAGCAGATCACCCCGGCCATCGAGGCCATCGGCTCGGTCGCCTGAGCATGACTTGACCGTCGAGGGTCGGCGGGCCTTCGCACCGGGCCCGCCGACCCTCGACGGTGTCGCATCCGCCCCCGTTCGCAGAGAGGACGCCGTGAGCGCCCCAACCACGACCTCGCCGCCGGAGACCGCGGCGCCCGCCAAGCCGGTCCGCCAGCTCGGCGACCGGATCTTCGCCGGGTCCGCCACCGCGGCGGGCGTCCTCATCCTGGTCGTGCTGGCGGGTGTCGCCGCCTTCCTGATCGTCCAGGCGATCCCGGCCTTCATCGCCCCGTCCGCCGACCTGCCCGGCGGGCGGAACATCTTCCTCTACATCGGCCCGCTGATCTTCGGCACGCTGCTCTCCGCCGTGATCGCGCTGGTGATCGCCACGCCGCTGGGCGTGAGCGTCGCGCTCTTCATCACCCACTACGCCCCGCGGCGGCTCGCCCAGGGGCTCGGGTACGTGATCGACCTGCTCGCCGCGGTGCCCTCGATCGTCTACGGCCTCTGGGGCGTGGCGGTACTGGCGCCCGCGTCGCTGGGCTTCATGACCTGGCTGAACACCTACCTCGGCTGGCTGCCGTTCTTCGCGGGCCCGGTCTCGGCGACCGGCCGCACGATGTTCGTCGTCGGCGTCACGCTCGCGGTGATGATCCTGCCGATCATCACGGCGGTCTCCCGTGAGGTCTTCCTGCAGACCCCGAAGCTGCACGAGGAAGCCGCACTCGCCCTGGGCGCCACCCGCTGGGAGATGATCCGGATGGCGGTGCTGCCCTTCGGCCGCTCCGGCATCATCTCGGGCGCCATGCTCGGCCTGGGCCGCGCGCTCGGCGAGACGATGGCCGTCGCGATCATCCTGTCGGGCTCCGGGATCATCACCTTCAACCTGATCAGCTCCGCCAACCCGTCGTCCATCGCGGCCAACATCGCGCTGCAGTTCCCGGACTCCACCGGGGTCGCGGTGAACGTGCTGATCGCCTCGGGCCTGGTGCTGTTCGTGATCACCCTGCTGGTCAACTCCCTCGCCCGCTGGATCATCAACCGGCGCAGCGAGTTCTCGGGGGCGAACTGATGAGTACCAACACCACGGACACCGAGACGGCCAAGACGGACGAGCAGCTGGCCGAGGAGGCCCTCGTGCCGATGCCGCTCGTGCACGGTGAGCTGCCGCGGTGGGCACCCTGGGGCATCCTGGCGGGCTCGCTGGTCGTCGTCGGCGCGGTCCTCGGGCTGACCGGGAACTTCGGCATCGCGCTCACGCTGGTGCTCGGCGCGATCCTCTACGCGCTCGCGACGTACGGCATCTCGCGCGCCGTCGAGGGCGGGCGCAAGGCCACCGACCGGGTCGTCACCATCGTCGTCACGGTCGCCTTCCTGATCGCGCTGGTGCCGCTGGTCTCCGTGCTGGTCACGGTGATCCAGAACGGCGTCGCCCGCTTCGATCCCGCCTTCTTCAGCAACTCCATGCGCGGCGTCGTCGGCGAGGGCGGCGGTGGCTACCACGCCATCATGGGCACGCTGATCATCACGGCGGTCGCGGCGGTCATCTCCATCCCCGTCGGCATCCTCACCGCCGTCTACCTCGTCGAGTACGGCAAGGGCAGGCTGGCGCGGTCGATCACGTTCTTCGTCGACGTCATGACGGGCATCCCGTCCATCGTCGCCGGCCTGTTCGCCTTCGCCTTCTTCGCGCTGTTCGCGGGGCCCGGCATCCGCTTCGGCTTCGGCGGCGCGGTCGCGCTGTCGATCCTGATGATCCCGGTGGTCGTGCGCTCCACCGAGGAGATGCTCAAGATCGTCCCGAACGAGCTGCGCGAGGCGGCCTTCGCCCTCGGCACGCCGAAGTGGCGGACGATCCTCAAGGTCGTCATCCCGACGTCGATCGCGGGCATCGCGTCCGGCGTCACGCTGGCCATCGCCCGCGTCATCGGCGAGACGGCCCCGCTGCTGATCATCGCAGGCCTCACCACGGGCGTGAACCTCAACCCGTTCTCAGGCCGCATGACCACCCTGCCGGTGTTCGCGTACAACTCCTACGCGGCCCCCGGCGTCCCGCGCGAGCCCTTCATCGACCGTGCGTGGACCTCGGCGTTGGTGCTGATCATCATCGTGCTCGTCCTGAACCTGCTGGCGCGGCTCGTCGCCAAGCTCTTCGCCCCCAAGACCCGCTGAGGGAGACCGTCGTGAGCAAGGCCGTCCACGCCAAGGACCTCAACATCTACTACGGCTCGTTCCTCGCCGTCGAGGGCGTGAACATCGAGATCAAGCCGAAGACCGTGACCGCCCTGATCGGGCCGTCCGGCTGCGGCAAGTCGACCTTCCTGCGGTCGATCAACCGCATGCACGAGGTCATCCCGGGGGCGCACGTCGAGGGCAGCCTGACCCTGGACGGCAAGGAGCTCTACGGGCCCGGCGTCGACCCGGTCGGCGTCCGGCGGCAGATCGGGATGGTCTTCCAGCGGCCAAACCCGTTCCCCACGATGTCGATCTACGAGAACGTCATCGCCGGGCAGAAGCTCAACAACAAGCGGGCGGGCAAGAAGGCCACCGACGAGCTCGTCGAGCGTTCGCTGCGGGGCGCCAACCTGTGGAACGAGGTCAAGGACCGGCTGGACAAGCCGGGCTCGGGGCTCTCCGGTGGCCAGCAGCAGCGGCTCTGCATCGCCCGCGCGATCGCGGTGCAGCCGGACGTGCTGCTCATGGACGAGCCGTGCTCGGCGCTGGACCCCATCTCCACGCTCGCGATCGAGGACCTGATCAACGAGCTCAAGATGGACTACACCATCGTGATCGTGACCCACAACATGCAGCAGGCGGCGCGGGTCAGCGACTTCACCGGCTTCTTCAACATCGAGGGCACCGGCAAGCCCGGGCACCTCGTCGAGATGGACGAGACCAAGACCATCTTCAGCCAGCCCACCCAGAAGGCGACCGAGGACTACGTGTCCGGCCGCTTCGGCTGAGTCCCGGCGGGACGGACGAGAGCCTGCGGTGCGCGACACCGCAGGCTCTCGTCGTGTCTAGAGCTGCAGCGCCTCGGGGTGGCGGCCCGTGACCTCGTAGACGGTGCGCTCGGCCAGGGCCACGGCGTGGTCGGCGATGCGCTCGTAGAAGCGGGCCAGCAACGTCAGGTCGACGGCCGCGGGGATGCCCGCGGTCCACTCGTCACCGAACATGAGCGCGAACAGCTGCCTGTGGAGGTCGTCGACGCGGTCGTCGTCCGCGTCCAGCTCCATCGCCAGCAGCACGTTGCGTGTGCGCAGCACCGTGGCGGCCTTGGCGACCATCGCGATCGCCGCACCGCTGAACTCCGTGAGCAGCGGTTTCGCCAGGACCGGGACGACGGGCGCGGGGTCGCGCCGCTGCATGGCCTCGGCGACGTGCTTGGCCAGATCGCCCATCCGCTCCAGCTCGTGGGCGGACTGGATCGCCGAGACCAGCGTGCGCATGTCCGCGCCCACGGGGGCGAAGATGGTGATGGTCTCGGTGGCCAGGGCCTCGATGCGCAGGCAGAGCTCGTCGAGGGCGGGATCGCCCTCGATCACCCGCTCCGCCATGCGCAGGCGGTGGTCGAGCAGCGCCGCCGTGGCGCCGCGGAAGGCGGCGGCCACGCCGTCCGCCAGCTCGCCGAGCATCGCCTGCAAGCCGGCGATGTTCTGGTCCAACGTCTCCCGGCGCACCGGGTCAGCCTACGAAAGGCCGCGGTCGGACGTCGGGCACGGGCGGATGAACGGTCGGTGAACGCGTGTCAGTCGTCCAGTCGGAAACCGACCTTGAGGCCGACCTGGAAGTACTCGACGGCGCCTTCCTGGAGGTGGCCGCGGATCTCGGTCACCTCGAACCAGTCCATCTCACGGAGCGTCTGCGAGGCACGCTGCACCCCGTTCCGGATCGCGGCGTCGACGCTGTCGGGGGAGGTGCCGACGATCTCGGTCACTCGGTACACGTGGCTCGACATGACCATGGAATGCCCTCGCGTGACATCCCGGAAACATCGACCTAGACGCTGAGTGGTCCCGGCATCTGTCCGGTGATCACGTAGACGATCCGGCGCGCGACGGCGACGGCATGGTCGGCGTAGCGCTCGTAGAACCGGGCGAGCAGCGTGACGTCCACGGCGGCCTCGACCCCGTGGCTCCAGTTGCGGTCCATCAGCACCGTGAACATGTGCTTATGCAGGTCGTCCATCGCGTCGTCGTCCGCCTCGAGCTCCGCGGCGGCGGCCAGGTCGCGGGTGTTGATCACCTCGACGGCCTTGCGGGCCAGCGCGACGCCGATCCGGCCCATCTCGGCGAAGTACGGCGCGATCTCCGCGGGGAGCACCGGCTGCGGGTGCCTGCGCCGCGCGGCCTGCGCGACGTGCAACGCGAGATCGCCCATCCGCTCGATGTCGCCCGCACCGTGGATCGCGGACACGACGTTGCGCAGGTCCGTCGCGACGGGAGCCTGGAGCACGAGCAGCGCGAACGCCTTCTCCTCGGCCGCGTACCGGATCTGGTCGATGTGGATGTCCTCGGCGATGACCTCTTCGGCCAGCTGCAGGTCCGCCTCGAGCAGGGCCCGGGTCGCCTTCTCCATCGCGGTCGCGACGTCGTTGCACATGCCTGCCAGGAACCCGGCCAGCTCGTCGAGTTGCTCGGTGTAGGCATCACGCATGGAGTCGAGGGTAGAGGCAGGCGCGGGTTCGCACTGCAGCAGGACATGAACCACGGGTGAACGCTCGGGGTGGGCCGGGTCTCATCCGCAGTGGACGACGGACCCGCCACCGTCCGCGTCGTCCGGCGCGGTGGCCACGGGGGCCCGCACGACGCCGTCGAACGAGGTGCCGAGGACCAGCTGCAGGGTCGCCTGGCCCGCGGGATCCTGCACCAGCCGCGCGGCCGGGACGACGCGCCCCAGCAGCGCCGCCGCGTCGGCCCGGTCGGGCGAGAAGCGCAGGACGGTGTCGGCGGTCGGCTCCGCGGCGTTGCCCACCTCGCCGACCCCGAAGCCGAGGGTGCGCAGGCTGCCGCCGACCTCGCCCGCCAGCCCGGTGCGGTCGGCCGCGTTGAGGACGTTGACGGTGACGTCCCCGGGTTCGGGTCCGGACTCCGTCGCCACCGGCGTGCTGAGCTCGGGCAGCGGCTCGTGCTCGCGGATCGCCGCGAACAGCGCGCTCGCCTCGGTGCCGCGCAGGTCGAGGTTGCCGCGGGTGTTCGGGACAGACCCCACGGGCAGGGGGACCAGGCTCGCGGTCTCGGTGCCGAGCGCGGAGGTGAGGCGCAGGAGGTCTTCGACGCTCGCGTCGTCGGCGAGCATGCTGCGGCCCAGGGCGGCGGCGAAGTCCCGGGTCGCGGTCGGCGACAGCAGGGTGGAGGTGGACAGCGCCCCCCGGAAGGTGGCGGCGAGCAGCCGCTGCTGGCGAGCCACCTGGTCCGGGCCCGCCGTCTGAGCGACGAGTGCGGCCCGAGCACCGTCCAACCGCGCGGTTCCGGCGGGTACCAGATCCTCGCCCGCGCGCACCGGCCGCTCCAGGCACGTGTCCACGCCACCGAGCGCGTCGACCATCCCGCCGACGCCGGGCAGGTCCAGCGCCACGAACCGGGTCACCGCGATCCCGGACAGCTGCTGCACCGTGCGCACCAGACAGCGCGGTCCGCCGACCCGGTAGGCGGTCGCGAGCGGCGTCCGCGTCTCGGCGGAGACGGTCTCGTCGAGGTAGGCGGCGGCCGCGGGGTCCCAGCGCTCGCAGGGCGGGCGGTTGATCTCCAGGCCGAGCGGCAGCGACACCGCGACGGCCCGGCCGCCGTCCGCGGGGACGTGGGTGAGCATCAGGGTGTCGGCCCGGCCCGCCCTGCTCGCCTGTGCCCCCGAGGTCCCCGACGCCGTGCCCAGGAGCAGCAGGTTCTCGTCCCCGGTCTGCGTCTCGGCGCCCACGACGCCGGTCGTGGGATCGAGCGCGGACACGGTCCGGATGGTCGAGTCCATCCAGCGGGTGGCGCTCCAGCTCCCGGCGATCCCGAGGAAGACGAGCGCGGCGAGCACCGCCGCCCCGATCCGACCCGCGGTGGACAGCCGGGACGGACGGCTGTCGGTGACCCGGCGGTCCGCCCTCCGGCGGGGCTCGTCGGCCGGGTCGTCGAGGTCGTCCTGGGTGTCGGGTACCTCGTCGGGTTCGGTGTGGGCGGCGGTCAACCTGGTCAGGCTCGCGTCGATCCGCCGGGTCCGTTCGGCCAGGCTCTCGGCCCGCTCCTGCCCGGCGTCCTCCGCCGTCCCGGGCCCCGCCTCGCTGCGGCGAGCGTCCCGCCGGTCTCGCTCGGGGGGCGCCGAAGTGCCCCGTGGGCCGGGGTCCCCCGCAGCAGGACGCGACCCGCGCGGAGGCCTCTCCCTGGTCGGGGGCGTGGGGATGCCGGTCGCCGGTCGGGAACCCGGGGCGGCGGGGGCCGAGGGACGGGCGGCAGTGGGGGGTGGTGTCGCCGGGCGTGCGACCGGCGGGACGGCGGGACGCGCGACGCGCGGGTCGGGTGGGCGGACCTCGCGCTCTCCCCGCGGGCCCTCGACCCGCGGGAGCTCCGTCGTGGCGGGGTCCTCGACGGGGACCTCCTCCAACCAGGGGGCCGAGGACCCCTCGGCCGGGGCGCGGATGCCGAGCCGGGCGAGGACGTCGTCCGCCGCGGGGGCGTCGCCCTGCCGGGCACGCCGGGCCGCGCGGGAACGCCGTCCCGGAGTCCGGTCCGCCTCGTCCTGCACGCCACCTCCGAACCCCACCGACAGCGGGAAAGGCGGTACCGGCCGTCACCAGCGGTATCCGCCTCCGGACGCGGAGTTTACGGGCGCGCAATACTCCGGTCGGCGGAGGGTCGGTTCCTAGCCCGTCGTGCGGACGGGCTGCGGGATCGACCGTCGGGCCCCCGCCGCACCCGCCAGCCGCACGTGCCCGCCGCGGGCGGCACGGTACGCGACGGCGTTGCGACCCGCGGCCTTCGCCGTGTACAGCAGCTGGTCCGCCTCGCCGATCAGCCGGTCGACGTCCGCGATCCGGCCCTCGGCGTGCGCCACCCCGATGCTGACGGTGACCCGCAGCTCGTCGTGCAGCTCCGACCAGTCGAACCGCGCGATCCGCTCGCGCGCCTGCTCGCTGATCTCGACGGCCTGGGCGAGGTCGCGCCCCGGCAGGACCAGGGCGAACTCCTCGCCGCCGTAGCGGGCGCAGAAGGCGGTCTCGGGCAAGGCCGCGTCGAGCTCGGTGACCATGCGCTGCAGGACGCGGTCGCCGAACAGGTGCCCGTGAGTGTCGTTGACCAGCTTGAAGTGGTCGATGTCCACCAACGCCAGGCACAGCCCGATCCGCAGGTCCACCTCGGACAGGAGCGCCGCGAGACGCTCGTCGAGGTAGCGACGGTTGTAGCTCGCCGTCAGGCTGTCCCGGCGGCTCTGCTCGCGGGCCTCGGCGTGCTCGCGGCGCAGGCGGTCCAGCTCGTCCTGCGGCGGCTCGCCCTGCAGCAGCCGGACGGCGGAGCAGAGGTGGGTGTAGGCCTGCTCCCAGGATCCCTCCGCCGCGAGCCGTTCGGCGGCGGCGGTGTGCAGCGCGGCGCGGTTGCGCGGCGACAAGGGCGGGGTGTCCTCGGCGACCGGTGCCCCCTGCACCAACGCCCGGACCGTGCCGGTCTCCATCCGATCACCTCCCCCGACGTCCCTATTCTCGTCGTGACGTCTGGGGTTCTTGAGGCTGATGAGACGTTGTTACCCGTTCGCGTACGGTCCCACCCGACCGGGCGAGGGGCACCGGTCACCCGCCGGAGTGCTCCAGCTCGGCACCGAAGGGGACCGAGGGGTCGTCCGCGTCGTCGAGCCAGTGCTCCGGTAGGACCACCTTGCCCGGCGAGCCCTGCCGCCCGCGGGGCCCCTCGGCGTCCGCCGGGAACTCCTGGTCCAGGTCCAGCTGGGCCAGCAGCTCGTCCAGCTGGTCGATGCTCTCGACCATGCCGAGCGCCCGGCGCAGGTCCCCGCCGACCGCGAAGCCCTTCAGGTACCAGGCGACGTGCTTGCGCATGTCGCGGATGCCCTTGTGGTCACCCATGTGCTCGCACAGCAGGACCGCGTGCCTGCGCAGCGTGGTCGCGACCTGCCCGAGGTTCGGGGGCGCGGGCAGCGGGCGACCGGCGAACGCGGCCTCCAGGTCCCCGAACAGCCACGGCCGACCCAGACACCCCCGCCCGACGACGACGCCGTCGCACGCGGTCTCCCGCACCATCCGCAGCGCGTCCGCGGCGGAGAAGATGTCGCCGTTGCCGAGCACGGGCGTGGTGGACGGCAGGTGGTCCCGCAGCCGGGTGATCGCGGTCCAGTCCGCCTGCCCGGAGTAGCGCTGGGCGGCGGTGCGGGCGTGCAGCGCGACGGCGGCCACCCCCGCGTCGACGGCGATCCGGCCGGCCTCGAGGAAGGTGTGGTGCTCGTCGTCGATGCCGATCCGCATCTTGACCGTGACGGGCAGGTCACCGGCATTGTCGACGGCGGCCGTCACCAGTCGCTCGAACAGCCGCCGCTTGAACGGCAGCGCCGCACCCCCGCCCCGCCGGGTCACCTTGGGCACCGGGCAGCCGAAGTTCATGTCGACGTGGTCGGCCAGGTCCCGCTCGCGGATCATCCGCACGGCCTGCCCCATCGCCGCCGGGTCCACCCCGTAGAGCTGCATCGACCGCGGCTGCTCGTCCGGGTCGAAGGCGATCATCCGGAAGGTCAGCGGGTTCTTCTCCACCAGCCCGCGGCTGGTGATCATCTCGCAGACGTAGAACCCCGCCCCCTGCTCCCGGCACAGCCGCCGGAACCCCGGGTTGGTGATCCCGGCCATCGGCGCGAGCACGACCGGCGTGCTCACCTCGTGCCGCCCGATGCGCAGGGGCGGCAGCACCGGTCGGGTGGCGGGGGCGGTGTCGAGCAGGGTCACGGTGCCCCATTGTCCACCTCCGCGACACCTCGGGTGGTGCGACCCCGATCGCGGTACCCGAGCCGCTCCCGCGCGGCTCCCGCACCGCAACGGCCGGACCTGCCGGGTCCAGTAGGCTCAGAGGTCCGGGCCTCTAGCTCAATCGGCAGAGCAGCGGACTTTTAATCCGCGGGTTCAGGGTTCGATCCCCTGGGGGCCCACCACTTCCGAGCAGCGATTGTCTGGCCGCTCGGCACCCGATTGCCTTGGTCGTGACACGAGTTGTGACACCACAGGGCGCTACGCCGCTGGTCATGCCACGTGCCGGGGCGTGCAGACGTACGCGGGGGAGCATCGACCCGCTGCCCAGTGGCGCGCTCCGGGTGCGCGTGCACGCCGGCGCCGACCCCGTGACCGGTAGGCGGCACGCGCTCGTCGAGATCGTCCCTGCCGGTGCCACGACAGGCCGCTGAGGCAGCGTGGACCCGGCTGCTCAACCAGGTCGACGAGCGTCGGCGCCCACGGACTGGGGCGACGGTGAACCAGCTGCGGGCTGCGCCGGCGAGATCTCGACCTGGACCGAGGGACGATCACGGTCGCTCGCAGCATCGCTCAGTGAGACGGCCGGGCCTGGGGGATGACGACCACGACGCATCAGCAGCGACGGCTGGCGTTGGACGACGAGACCGTGCAGCTCCTTCGCGCGCACCACGAGACGTGTGCCGGGCGGGCGGAGGTGCCCCAGGTCGTTCTGGGCACCGACGCGTTCGTGTTCTCGCTTGCGCCGGACGTCTCGTCGCACCTGATGCCGTGGCGGGGCGCTTGGGCCATGGTGGAGGCGGCACGACGACGCGCCGGGTCTGCACCGCCCGGGTCGCGGAATCGGACCAACGCGCGGCGACGAACCTGCTCGTGCGTCGTGGCCTGCCACCCTTACGAGGTACTCGCCGTCGAGCTTCGAAGGCAGGTCGAGACCGGAACCTGGACGGAGTGGCTGTCGTCGGACAAGGAGCTGGCTCGGGCGCACGACGTCTCGGTCGGGACGGCCCAACGCGCCATCACACTCCTGGCCGAGTGGGGCGGGTGTCGGTCCTGCCGGGCAGAGGTGTCCGAGTACTCGCCCGGACAAAGCAATAACCCCGGTGATGTAGCTCGCCGTGGAGGCGGCCAGGGATCGCTCCGGGGTCTTCGTCCACCGTCGTACGGAGGACAACGCACAGTCTCGAGTCCGAGACTGCCCCCGGCAGCGCTACAGCGACACCTCTCGGCACCGCGGCTCGCGCCCTACGTCGCCGCGTGAGTTGTGCGGATTGCGCGGATGACGGCGCGTAGCGATCAGCGTCCGGGGTGGAGGCCTTGAGCCGCGTAGTACGCGCACGTTCGAGTCGCGATCGGGAGCGGGACGTCGACGGCCACCGGGTAGAGGTCGTGCTCGACGATCGCGGTGAGGGGAACGCTGAGCGCGTCGAGGTCTCGGAGCAGCTCGGGCATGCTGGGCTCGCCGAGGTCGGGTTCGACCATCGCTCCGGCCTGGACGGCTTGGGCGAAGGGCAGGTTCTCCTCCCGCACCCGCTTGAGGACGACGGGGTCGATCGACTTGAGGTGGACGTAGCCGATCCGCGCGGAGTGCTTGGCGACGATGGCGCGGTTGTCGCCGCCTGCGTAGGCGATGTGGCCGGTGTCGAGGCAGAGCCACACGGTGGTGGGGTCGGTCACCTCGATGAAGCGGTCGACTCGATCCTCGGTGTCGACGTGGGTGTCCGCGTGCGGGTGGAACATCTGCTTGACCCCGGACTCGTCGAGCAGGACGCGGCCGAGTTCGGAGTGTCCCTGCCCGAGCAGCGTCCACTGCTCGGCGGTGAGCTCAGCGGGTTCGAGCAGCTCGCCGGTGTAGAGGTCGGAGTACATGGCGGGAAGGGTGACCAGGTAGGGGGCGTCCATCTCGACGAGGAGCGCCGCGATGCGGCGGCATTCGTCCAGCGCGTCGCCGAGCGCGTCTGCTCCGCGGTGGAGCGCCGTCCCGGCGGTGGCGCCGGTGAGGGTGAGGCCGCGGCTGCCGAGTTCGTCGCGCAGGCGCTCCGCGTGGGTCGGCAGGTAGCCCCAGGGGCCGAGTTCCACGGCGCTGTAGCCGGCTGCGGCGGCCTCGTCGAGGAACCGGTGCCACGGGATCTGCGCGGGGTCGTCCGGGAACCAGACGCCCCAGGAGTCGGGTGCCGTGCCGAGGTGGAGATTCAGCAGTGGCGGGTTGGTGCTCACGTGCATCCCTGGGGTCCTCAGCGGTCGATGGTGA
This sequence comes from Pseudonocardia xishanensis, assembly GCF_039541715.1. NCBI lineage: Bacteria > Bacillati > Actinomycetota > Actinomycetes > Pseudonocardiales > Pseudonocardiaceae > Pseudonocardia > Pseudonocardia xishanensis. The sequence continues at coordinate 24,454 of NZ_BAABGT010000027.1, read as the reverse complement.
ACGCGGAGCGGAAGCGGTCGAGGGCCTGCCCGGGCTCGGCGGAGGCCCAGCCTTCGAGGCCGACGACGCCGTCGTAGCCGAGCCGATCGAGCGCGGCGGCGACAGCGGGGTAATGGATCTCGCCCGTACCGGGCTCGCAGCGCCCGGGGACGTCGGCGACCTGGATCTCGCCGATCAGGGGCAGCGCGCGTTCGACGAGCTGCACGAGGTTCCCCTCGCCGATCTGGGCGTGGTAGAGGTCGAGGTTGAGGCGCATGTGCGGGTTGTCGACGGCGTCGACCAGGGCGATCGTGTCCGCCGCGGTAGCGAACGGCGTGCCGGGGTGATCGACCGCGGTGTTGAGGTTCTCGAGGGTGAACACTCGGCCGGCACGCTCGCCCAGCTCGGCCAGCCTGGTGAGTGTCTTGGCGGCGGTGAGCCACATCGTCGGAGTGACGAACTGCGAGGGGGCGACGGGCAGGCCCCTGCCGTCGAGCCCGGTGCCGTGCAGGTTCAGCCGCGGGCAGTCGAGCTGCTCGGCGATCTCGAGGGACTCCTCGGCGGTGCGCAGCAGCTCCTCGGCTCCGTCGGGGTCGGCCAGGGTGCCGGAGACGTAGCCGGTCATGGAGGAGTACGTCGCTCCGGCGGCGCTGAGCGCGGCGACGTCCTTCCGTGTCCAGTCCCAGATCTCGACCTCGTAGCCCAGCTCGGAGATCCGCCGGACGCGGTCGAGGAAGGGCAGGTCGACGAACACCATCTCCGCGGAGACGGCGAGCCGATAGGTGCTGCCGGTGTCGATCGTGCTCACTTTGCGACCTCGGCAATGGTGATCGGGCGGTTCTCCCGGACCGAGCGGGCCGCGGCCTTCGCGATCGCGAGCGCGGCCCGGGCGTCCTCGCCACCGACTGGAGCCGGAGCGCCGGTGCGCACCGCGTCGATGAACGCCGCCAGCTCGGCGATGTAGGCGCCGGCGAGGAGTTGCTGGTCGCTGCGGGCGGTGTCGATCGCGCGGCCGGTGGCGCCGGAGAAGACCATGCCGGTGGCCCGGCCGTCGCCCATCGTGGCCATACCGGCGGAGCCGAAGACCTCGCCGCGGACGTCGTAGCCGTAGGCGGCCTGGAAGCAGGCCTCGGCGACCCCGATGGCCCCGTTATCGAACTTCACGGTCACCACGGCGGTGTCGAGCAGGCCGCGATCCTTCCACGCGGGTTCGACGAGTGCGTCCGCGGTGGCGTGGACCTCCACCGCCTCGGCGCCGGGGTTGAGGAACCGCAGGGTGTCGAAGTCGTGGATCAGCGTCTCGTTGAAGATCGTGTCCGCGGGCACGCGGGCGGGATCGAAACCGCCCGGGTCGCGGGTGACCGAACGCAGCAGTCGCGGCGTGCCGACGACGCCCTGATCCAGCAGCCCGCGGGCGGCGGCCCAGTCCGGGACGAAGCGCCGGTTGAACCCGACCTGGAGGACGACGTCGGCTGCGCGCACCGCGTCGATGGCCCGATCCAGGTCAGCCGGCTCCAGCCCGGCAGGCTTCTCGCAGAACACGGCCTTCCCGCTCCGCGCGGCACCGACGATCAGCTCGGCGTGGAAGCGGGCCGGCGCGGCGATGACGACGGCGTCGACGGCCGGGTCGGCGAACGCCCGGGCCGCATCGGTGTAGGCGGCGGGCGCGTCCCACTCGGTGGCGAGCGTGTCGGCGGTGCCGGGAGCGGGATCGACCACGGCGACCAGACGGGCACCTGGGAGTCGCCGAGCAAGCGTTTCGCCGTGATAGGCGCCCATGCGGCCCGATCCGATCAGGGCGACACCGACCGGCGAACCACTGTTGACCCGGCTCATCTCAGACCTTCCTCGAGTTGCATGCCCACGAGTACGAGCTAGAACGTTATAGCGGGGAGTATGTGGCAGGCGGCCGCAGCGCGTCAACGGCTTCGACCTATAACGTTCTAGGCGTTCTTGGCTAGACTCGCCGCATGACGCAGGAGCCCCCGACCCGTCCCCGGCGCGCGACGCTCGCCGATGTGGCGGCCCGGGCGGGAGTGTCCGTGCCGCTGGTGTCGATCGTCATGCGGGACGTGCCCGGCGCGAGCGATGCGACCCGGGAACGGGTCAAGAAGGCCGCGGACGAGCTGGGCTACCGCCCGGACAGCCGCGCACGGATGCTGCGCAGCAGCCGGACGCAGCTCATCGGGGTCGTGTTCGGGGTGCAGCACCCCTTTCACGGCGATCTCGTCAGCGGCCTCTACTCCGCCGCCGACGCAGCAGGCTACGAGCTCGCGCTCAGCGCGGTCACTCCCGGCCGCAACGAGGAGCGCGCTGTGGCGAGCCTGCTGCAGGACCGATGCGAGGCGCTCATCCTCCTCGGCCCTACCCTGCCGACTACCGAGCTGGCGAATCTCGCCGACCGGATGCCCGTCCTCGTCGTGGCCCGCCCCGTGCGCAGCCGCGTTGTGGACGTCGTGCGTACCGACGACGCCGCGGGCATCCAGCTCGCCGTCGACCACCTCGCCGAACTCGGCCACTCCCGGATCGCGCACATCGACGGCGGACGCGCTCCCGGCGCCGCCGAGCGCCGACGCGGCTATCGGGAGGCGCTCGACCGCCACGGCCTCGACGACGCGCTGATCCTGCCCGGAGGCCTCACCGAGGACGACGGAGCCGCAGCCGCCCGCCGACTCCTCGCGGCATCACCACGGCCCACAGCCGTCACGGTGTTCAACGACCGGTGCGCGACCGGGGTCCTCGACGTCCTGCGTCGCGAAGGTGTGTCGGTGCCTGGTGAGATGTCCGTGGTCGGCTTCGACGACAGCAGCCTCGCGCGCCTCTCCCACGTCGCCCTCACGACCGTCGCCCAGGACGCCGAGCGGATCACGGCCCTCGCAGTCTCCCGCGTCATCGCTCGGCTCGACGGCCACCCCGCACCCGACGAACGCGAACAGGTCATCGCGCCCCACCTCGTGGTCCGCAGCACCACTGCGCCGCCCCGGCCGGGGCTGCGGCGTCCGGCCGGTCCCCATCCGGCGTGCGACGCGGGCCCACTCCCTCTTCCGGGCCCGCTGGGATGAACCGTCCTGGGGCCCACCATCGGGTCAGCGGCGGTAGGTGATCGCGAAGTCGAGCTCCCACGTCCGTCCACCGTCGTGGGACTGCTCCCAGCGGCCGTCGATGGTCGAGGCGTCGGAAGCGATCTCGCCGAGGAAGCGCTGGGCGAAGTCGAGGGGGCTGAAGTCGGGCTCGGTGCGCAGCAGGGTCCACCTGCCGTCGGCGAGGGTCATCCGGAGGAGTCGGGTGACGCCGCGGGAGTCGAAGTAGTGCTGGAGGTAGCCGTCGCCGTCCGGTGCGATGACGGCGATGCTGTCGGGGATCGGGTCGGGCGCGTTCGAGCGGGCCAGCAGGTACGCGCCGCCGAGTGCCCACTCGAACGTGACGGTGCCCTGCAGGGAGTCCGGGTCGCCGACGCCCCACGCGGGCGGCGCCGTCGGTCGTACCGTCCACTCGCCCACCAGGACGTCGAGGGCGGCGAGGGCGGGGCTGCGGTCGTCGGTGGTCATGTTCTGGAGACCGCCGTGACGCCGCCGACTCATCGGACCGAATCGCCACGGGTGCGGCGGGCGAGTCATCCGGGACACCAGCAGAAGGAGCAGTCATGCCCCAGCCCACCGTCGTCCTCGTCCACGGCGCGTTCGCCGACGCCGCGAGCTTCGCCCCCGTCGTCACCGAGCTGTTGTCGTCGGGGGTGACGGTGCGGGTGCCCGCGGTGCCCAACCGCAGCCTGCTGGGGGACGCGGAGTACATCGCCTCGGTCGTCCGGGCGATCGACGGGCCCGTCCTGCTGGTCGGGCACTCGTACGGCGGCGCGGTGATCACCCTCGCGGGCGCCGAGGACAACGTGGTCGGGCTGGTCTACCTGGCCGGGTACGTCCTCGAGGAGGGGGAGAGCCTCGCCGAGCTGCAGGGCCGCTTCCCCGACTCGCCGCTCGCGACCGCCCTGGTGCAGACCCCGTACCCGGGCGGCGTCGACATCACTGTGGACATCGAGAAGTTCCCGTCGATCTTCGCCGCGGACGTCGACCCCGCGCTGGCCGCGGTCCTCGCCGTGGGGCAGCGGCCCCTCGCCTACGCCGCTTTCGGTGAGGCCGCGCCGGTCGCGGCGTGGAAGTCGAAGCCCAGCTGGGGTGTGGTCGCGTCGTCGGACACGACGATCAACCCGGACGTCGAGCGGTTCGGCTACGAGCGGGCAGGCGCCACGGTGACCGAGATCGACTCCTCCCACCTGGTCATGCTGTCGCACCCGAAGGAGGTCGCGGACCTGATCCGCACCGCGCTCGCCGCCGTGGGCTGACGGGCGGCCCGATCGTCGGCGGCGACGGCCGAGGGGGCGGGCGGGAGCGTCGCCGCGGGGTGATCAGGTCACGGTTGCGCCGCGGTTCCCCGACGCGTGCTCAGTCGTGTCCGGTGTGTGCCCCCAAGTGGTCAGACTGCGCCTCCCGTTCCCCCTTCGGAGGTCGTCATCACCGCCATCGCCGCCGCCGTCCTGTTCGCCGTCGCGCTGATCCTGCACCTGGCGCAGCTGTCCCTCGGCCCGCTCGACACCACCGCGTTCATGCTGGCCGGGCTGTTGCTCGCCGCGTTGCACCTGGCCGGGGTGGGCACCGCCCGGCGCGCCCGTCGCCGGTGAACGTGGTCAGGACGGGACCGTCTGGGTGCCCAGGACGACGGCGAGGGCCAGCCGGTCCGCGTCCTCGGTGCCGGGCTCGGCCGTGTAGACGGTGACGCGCAGGTCGTCCAGGACGACGAACAGCGTGTCGCAGTCGAGGGTGATGGGGCCGACCGCGGGGTGGTCGACGGTCTTGCGTCGGGAGGCGTCGGCCGCGGGCGGGGCGTCGGCGTCCCACAGCTCGGTGAACCGCGGGCTGCCCGCGGCCAGCGCGGAGATCAGGCGTCGGAGCGCACGGTCCGCGGGGTAGCGCGACGCCGTCGTGCGCAGGTCGGCGACGAGCCGGGCCTCGTGCTCGGCCTGCTCGCGCTCGGTGTGGACGACCCGCGACGGCATCCGGGTGACGTTGCGCCAGACGGCGTTGCGGTCCAGGCCGCGCAGGCTCGTGGTCTCGCCCATCAGCGCGTCGTAGGGGGCGTTGGCCAGTACGAGGGTCCAGCTCGCGTCGTACACGACGACCGGTGTGTGCGAGAGCCGGTCGAGCAGCCGCTGCACGCTCGGAGGGATCCGCGACGGCACGACGTCCGGTCCGGGCGCCGCGTGCCCGGCCAGCCGGAAGAGCAGGTCGCGATCGGGGTCGGACAGCCGCAGAGCCCGGGCCAGCGACTCCACCACCTGCGCCGACGGCGTCGTCGCACGCCCCTGCTCCAAGCGGGTCAGGTAGTCGGCCGAGATCCCGGCGAGCCCGGCGAGCTCCTCGCGGCGGAGCCCGGCGGCCCGTCGTCGGCGGCCCACCGGCACACCGACGGCCTCGGGCGCCACCCGGTCCCGCCACCGGCGCACCGTCCGGCCGAACTCCCACGTCTCCACGCCCACGAGTCTGCGCGGGCCCGCACCCGTTGTCCTGGCCCCGGTGGTCCTACGACAACGGGACGACTGCCTCCGGCACGGCCGGTCCCGCAGCCTGGGGCCATGACCGATCCCGGAACCGTTCTCCTCACCGGCCCGACCCGCAACCTGGGCCGACACACCGTGCTGGCGATGGCCGACCGCCCCGCCGCGCGGCGCCCCGATCTCCTCCTCGTCGGGCGCGCCGGCGCGGACCTGACCGCGGTCGCGGACGAGGCCCGGGCGCGCGGTGCCCGCGTCCACGAGATCGGCTGCGACCTGTCGCGCCTGGCCGACGTCCGGGCCGCCGCGACCACCGCGCGGGACCTGCTCGCCGCCGGGACCGTGCGGCCGCTCCGCGCGCTCGTCGCCAATGCCGGCGTGATGTCCTCGGACACGCGACGGGCCTCGGCCGACGGCTACGAGACGACGTTCGCCGTGAACTTCCTCGCCCACGCCCAGCTCATCGGGGACCTGCGCGGTTCCCTCACCCATCCCGCCCGGGTCGTGCTGCTCGGCTCGAACACCTACCACGCCAACGTCTGGCGGCGGCTGCTGCACGTGCCCGCGGCCGAGTGGGCCGATCCCGTCGAGCTCGCCCGCCCGGCGGCCGTCGACGGGGGCATGACCGCCTCCGGCATCGCCTACTCGAACGCCAAGCTGGCGATCCTGTACTACGCCCACGAGCTGCAGCGCCGCGTCGGCGACGGGATCGCGGTGTCGGTCTTCGAACCGGGGTGGATGCCCGGCACCGCGCTGGGCCGCGGAGCCCCCGCGGCGGTCCAGGCGATCAGCCGCGCCCTCGACCGCGTGCCGGGCGTCTCGACCCCGCGCCGGTCGGGGCCGCTGCTGGCGGCGGTGGCCCTCGACGACGAGTGGGCGCACCTGCGCGACGGGGCGTTCGTGGTGAAGTCCACGATGACCGAGGTCCAGCCGATCGCGCACGACCGCGCCCGCGAGCGCCGCCTGTGGGAGGCGACCGCCGAGCTGCTGGACGGTGCGGGACTCCGGCCCCGCCCCGGCGGCGCCGACCCGGGTGCCGTCGGAGGTCACCGCGGGGCTGCGGACCCGACGGGGTAGGTCGGCAGGTCGATCGCCTCGGCGGGCGGGGAGAACAGCCTTCCCACCAGCCCGCCCGTCCGCGCCGCGGCCGCCGCGGCGATCCGCAGCACCGCGTCCTGACGGCCGCCCCGGCACGGCTGCGCGGGTTGGCGATGCGCGGGGCGCCCGGCGGCAGCTTCCGGGCCTTGTCGACGTAGGGCCGCATGATCCGCTCGTAGCGCGCGAACGCGGTGCGGCGGTCGCGCGTCGCCAGCTCGCAGGCGAGGACGTACGCGCCGGTCAGCGCGAGGCTTGCTCGCGCCGGAGAACAGGATGCTGGGCACGGTTTCCTGGGACAGGGCCTCGCCGGGATGTACTCCACGACCGCTGGTCTCGCCGGGCACCGCGCTCCTGGCCGACCACCTGGAGGCGCTCGGGGTGTCCTACTCCGGCATCTTCCCCCACCACCGCGCCGACGGCGACGTTCTCCGCACGAAGTCCCTGCACGGGATCCGGATCACCGCCGACGACGTGGTGGTCGCCTCCGACCACGGCCGCGAGCTGCTGGACTACGCCCTGGCCGACCTCTCTAGAGCGGCGTGAGGACGGCGATCCGGTACCCGTCCGCCGCGGGCACGAGCTGGTAGCAGAACCGCTCGCGCGGGCTGCCGCCGTAGGACCAGGTGACGTCCGCCCACACGCTCGCCGCCGACTCGGCGAGCACATCGACCTGCGGCGACGCCTCGTCGACCCCCTCGTACTGGTCCCAGTTCGAGGCGAAGAAGGCTTCGGTCTCGGCCTCGTCGGTGACCGGGATCGACCGCCCCGGGAACACGATCAGCGCGGGCACGGCGTACATGCGGGCGATCGCCGCGGCGTCGCGGGCGAGGAGGGCCTCGGCGTAGTCGGCGAAGAACTCGGAAACGGTCATGACGGCGACGCTAGGAGCTGAACAGGACACGCCCGTGTCGTGTTCACTGATCCGATGGACCCGGGTCATCTCGCGCTGCGGCGGGTGGAACGCCACCAGCGTCTCGTCGAGCGGCTGCACGCGGCCAGGGGCCGTCGGGTGGAGATCGCCGAGCTGGCCCGCGAGCTCGGGGTGTCGACGAGGACGGCGGCGCGGGACGTCGAGCGGCTGCGGCTCTCCGGGGTGCCGATCGAGACGCGGCAGGGCAGGCACGGCGGGGTGTCGCTCCGCGCGGCGGGCTCGGTCACGGTGACGCTGGACTTCCCCGAGGTCGCGGCCCTGCTGGCCAGCCTCGCCACGCTCGGCCCCACGGTCAGCGACAGCGCCGCCGCGGCGATGCGGACGTTAGCGGAGGCGATCCAGGACCTGTCCGGCGATCGCTGACGCCAGCCCGACGGGCACGGCGTTGCCGATCTGCTTGGCGATGTTCGTCTTCGAGCCGCACCACGCGAAGGTCTCCGGGAACTCCTGCAGCAGCGCCGCCTCGAGGTGGGTGATCACGCGGTCGTGCTCCGGGTGCAGGTAGCGGCCCTTCTCCGGCTTGAAGAACTCGGTGCGGACGGTCAGCGAGGGCCGGTCCCACCACAGCCTGCCCATGACGTCCGTGGTGCCGGTCGGCTTCTCCCGCCAGCACCGGGGGAGCAGCTCGTCCGGCAGGTCGAAGCGGCCGCCGCCGGGCGGGATGCTCGCGTAGCGGCGCAGCGACAACGGCGTGGGGTTGCGTCCGAAGTGGAGGTCCAGCCACTTGAAGACGCCGGGGATCTCCTGTCCGAGGAACCGCGTCCGCGCGGCGGGGAGCTCGGTGGTGGAGGGCCGGTCGGGGAGCGCGGCGATGGTGTCGCGGACGGTGCGCCACGTCGTCCGGTCGTGCGTGGGCGCCGGATGCTCGACGGCGCCGACCCGGGATCCGATGACGATCGTGCGGGTGCGCCGCTGGGGCACGCCGTAGTCCGCGGCGAGCAGGTGGGCGTGGGTGAGGGTGTAGTCGGCGATCATGCCGCCGTCCGCCTCGTCCAGCAGCAGCGCGAACTCGGGGCTGCTGCGGAAGCGGTCCACGTTCTCGATCACGAACACCTGCGGCCGAGCCTCCTGCACGAACCGCAGGTACTGCTTCCACAGCTGGTTGCGGGGATCGTCGACCGACTTGCTGCCGAGGTTCGAGAAGCCCTGGCAGGGCGGCCCGCCGATGATCACGTCCGCCTGCGGGATGTCGGTGACCTCGGCGACGTCGCCCCAGTGCATGTGGGACTCGCCGAAGTTCGCCGCATACGTCGCCGCGGCGTGCAGGTCGTGCTCGACGGCGAGCACCGGCGTGAACCCGTGCCGGACGAACCCGCTGGTCATCCCGCCGCATCCGGCGAAGAGGTCGATCAGCGTGGGCACACCGGTCAGGCTAGCCGGCCTCGCCGGGATCGGGCGTGGCGCCACGCAGTTCCCGCTGCCACCAGCTCACGTCCCGCCAGGCCCCGAGCTTGTACCCGACGTTCCGGTAGACCCCGACGGGCTCGAACCCGAGTGCGCGGTGCAGGCCGATCGACGGCTCGTTCGGCAGGGTGATCCCGGCGAACGCCTGGGCGTACCCGCGCTCGGTCAGCTCGGCGAACAGTCGCTCGTAGAGGGCCCGGCCGAGCCCGCTCCGAGGCAGGTCGACGTAGACGCTCACGTCGACGCTCCACCGGTACGCCGCCCGGCTGCGGTGCGGGCCCGCGTAGGCGTAGCCGCGGACCACGCCGTCGACCTCGGCGACCAGCCACGAGAGGGCGTGCTCGATGCGGCGCGCCGTCTCCGCGGTGTCCGGCGGCTCGGTCTCGAAGGAGACCGTCGTGTCCCGGACGAACGGGGCGTAGATCGCCGCGACGGCCGCGGCGTCCGCGGGGGTGGCGGGCCGGATCATGCGCGGGGCCGCAGGACGTAGCCGGTGTAGCCGTAGTCCGCGCCGAACCGCTGGCGGACCTCGATCTCGTACCCGACGTCGGTGGTGTCGTGGCCCTGCGCGCGGAGGGCGGCCAGCCGGGCGCTCAACGGCCCGTAGTAGGCCGCCCAGTCGGAGTCGGGCAGGAGGTAGGTGGCCGCGACGGTCCACCCGGCGGCGACGGCCGCGGCGACGTGCGCCGCCGTCGTCCGCATGCCGGGGTACGCGGCCCAGAACTCCGTCGCCTCCGCGGCCGGGGAGTCGGTGAGCCACTCCGCCTCGGTGAGCACCAGCGTCCCGCCGGGGGCGAGCAACCGCCGCCAGAGCCGCAGCGCCCGGTCGAACCCGATGAGGTAGGCCGAGCCCTCGGCCCAGACCAGGTCGAACGCGGCGTCGGGCAGCGGGAGTTCCTCCATCGAGGCGCGCAGGGTGCGGATCCCGGTGCCCGCCAGCTCGTCGAGGAAGGGCTGGTGCAGGTCGACGCCGGTGACCTCGGCGCCGGTGAGCCGGGCCAGCGGGAGCGCCGACGCCCCGGTCCCACAACCCAGGTCGAGGATCCGGCGCGGGCTACCCCCGGCCAACCGCAGGAGCAGGGCGGTCGTCTCCTCGGACCCGGGCGCCTCGCGGGGGAGCCCGGAATGGGCCTGCCAGAAGATCTCGTCGCTCACGAATCGTATTCTGCGCTGCTCACAGGTAGGGCTTCAGCGCCGCCGCTGGAGCCCCGGACGGTCGGCTCACCCCGGATCGACACGCCTGCCGAGGAAGGTGTGGACGATCCCGCGCTGCCAGCCGGTCATCGGCTCGACCGAGACGTCGGCGAACCCGGCGGCGCGCATCCGGTCCGCCAGGGCCGTGGCGCCGTCGAAGGACAGGACGCTGCGCCAGAGGTAGCGGTAGAGATCCGCGCTGCCGGTGGCGCGCTTGCCCATCGGGATGATGATCGCCCAGCTCACCGCGGTCCAGGTCGCCCTGGCGCGGGCGCTGTCCGCCACCGAGTACTCGTGCACGGCCAGCGGGGCCCCCGGCGCGAGCAGGTCGTGCATCACCTTCAGCCCGGCGTCCCGGTCGGCCAGGTTCCGGACGAGGTACGCGGCCAGGATCCCGTCGAACGGGCCCTGCTCCGCCAGCTCCTCGAGCCGGGAGTGCACGAACCGCACCGACGGCGGCCACTCCTTGCTCCGCGCGACCGCCAGCATCTCCGCCGACCCGTCGACGGCGGTGATCTCGGCGTCCGGGTGCGCGGCGAGCAGCGCGGCGGTGGAGGCCCCGGTCCCGCAGCCCAGGTCCAGCAACCGCCGGGGGGCGGCGGTCGGCGAAGCCGACGGCGTGGACGGACGGAGCCGGAGCCGTTCCGCCGAGAGCCGCAGGTGCTCGTGGTAGCCGGGGTTGCGACCGACGAGGCTGTCGTAGCTGGGGGCGTGGTCGTCGAAGGCCCGCGGGACCCCGACCGGCTCGATGCGGCTCACCGGCGCGATCATGCCCGAGAATGGCGGCACGGGCGCGGTGGTGTGGGTCGTGGCGGGGGCGCCGGGGCAGCGCGAGGGACCCTGGTACGACGCGCACGTCAAGGCCCACGAGTACGCGGGCCTGACCGCGCCGGCCCGGGAGATCAGCGGGCACGGCTCTCCGGTGCCGCTCTCCGGGCCGTTCACCGCGCGGATGCGCCCCGACGAGCCGCCGCCCGTCCCGCACCTGGAGATCGACAACCGGCGCGGGGCGGCGCCGGTCGTCGACCAGCTCAGCGCAGTCGGTACCAGGTCCCCTGCTCGCTCGTCCGGTACGGCAGGTAGTCCCGGCTGAGCTCCGCGCCCACGGCCCGGCCGCGGTCCGCCACCCACTCCGCGGCGCCGGCGTCGACCAGGACGACCGACGGCCGGGTGGTGGCGACCTCGGCGGCCACCTCGGACCACTGGTCGTCCGACATGAGGTCGTAGGTCCAGCCGTCGAAACGCACGGTCAGCGGGGTGCCGGAGAGCCGGTTGTAGAGCGGGTCGCCGAGGACGTAGAGGCTGTCACCGGGGCGGAGGCCCGCGGCGGCGATCTCGGTGCGGAGGGTGTCGTAGTCCGCCACGCGCTCGTCGATCCGCTCGCGGCTCGCGGCGGTGAGCCCGCCGCCGTCGAGCAGGGTGGGCAGGACCCAGCTGCCCGCGTGGGCGAGCATCGGCAGGCACAGGACCCCCACGACGGCGGCCGTCCGCGGCCGCCACCGCACCGACCCGAGCGCGCGCAGGGCCAGCACGACCAGCGGCGCCGAGGCGAAGTACCACTGGTACCACCAGGCGAACTGGGTGGCGATGGCGACGACGTCCGCCACCACGAACGCGATCATCGCCAGGTCGAGGGCGTCTCGGCGGCGCCATGCGCCCGCGGCCCGCCACCCGGCGAGCGCGACCACCGGGAACATCCAGGCGACGTACCGGCCGAGGCCCTCCGCGATCCGCGAGACCGAGCGGGATCCGGGTGCGGCGCCCATCCGGGCCGCCTCGACGATCCAGACGTGCAGCGTCTCGCGCAGCGCGCCCTGGGTGGCCAGCCAGCCCAGCACCGCGAGCACGGGCACGAACGACGCGGCCGTGAGGACCACGCCGGCGGCGATCCGGTGCCTGCGCAGCGTGAACCCGAGGTGGACGAGCAGCGCGACGCCGACGACGCCGGCGAGCAGCAGCTTGAACACCCCGACGACGCCCACGCACAGCCCCGCCAGCGCGATCCGGCGGAGTCCGGGGACCCGGTCGGGATCGGCGGCGACCAGCGCGAACGCGCCCACCGCGGGCACCAGGCAGAGCATCTCCAGCTGACCGAAGTCCCCGGGACCCGCCGCGAGCAGCAGGACACCGGTGGCCAGGAACGGCAGCAGCCTGCGCAGCCGCGCCGACCCGGTCCGCCTGCGCAGCAGCCCCCAGACCACCGCGCCGAACGCGAACGCCATCGCGACGTCCAGCGCGCGCATCCCGAGCTCGTCGAACCCGAACAGGCCGTACCAGAGGAAGATCCCCGGCTGTTTGACGTCCCAGAGGTCGACGTAGAGCGTCTGGCCGCCGACGACCTGCCGCCCGATCAGCGAGAAGATCGCCTGGTCGCCGCGGAACGGCCAGGTCATCACCATCCAGCTGAGACCGGCCAGCACCACACCGGCCACGACGAGCTCCCAGCGACCCGTGCGGGGGGCGCGGCGCCGGTGCCTCCCGGTCGTCTCGCTGCGCGAGGGGGTCTCGGCGGGCCGCTCCAGCACGGCGACGACGCGCCGGACGGGCCGGGTCGGTGGTTCCGGTGCGACGGCCCTGAGGGGGCCGGTGCGGACGTCGGGCAGCGGATCGGCGCAGGCCCGGGGGAGCGGGACGTGCGATCGGGGCGCCACCGCCGCGCCCCGGCCGCCGCCCGCGGGCGTGGCACGGTCTGACATGGATTCCCTCACAGTCGATCGACACCGGTGTTCGCCGGGTCGTCGTGTGATCGCGGAACAGGCACGCTCCGTTTCCGGTCACGGCCGAATGATCCGCACCTCACACCCCCGTTCGGCCGAACGCGTTAGTCGTCAGGTTTGTCCGCCTTGCTCCGATCAGCCCTGGTCAGGCGCTCGCGGAGGACGGGTCGGACACGATCCGGTCACGGAGGCAACCTTAAGGTCGTTCACAGCCCCGCGGAGTGGACGACGAGCTCGTGCACCCCGACGGCGTCCTCGCGACGGGCCAGGTCGACCACGCCGTGCAGCTCCCAGCGGATGCTCGCGCCGTCGGCCAGGGCGGTGGGGGCGGCGTCCGGCGGCACGGTGAGGGCGAACGGCAGGTCCCGGGGCACGCGCGCGGGCAGGGTCTCCGCGGCGGCGAGGGGCACGGACACCACACGGTCCGCGGTCAGCACGCGATCGTCGAGGCGCTCGACGAGCAGCAGGTCGACCCGCAGGCTACGGACGGCCAGCTCGCGCTCCGGGGTGACCCGCAGGCGGCCGGAGACGGTGGCGCCCGGCGCGACGGAGCCGTCCGGGATCGTGACCGCGACGTCCGCGGGCCCGCGCGACCGGGTCCCGGGACGGCCGCGGGCGGGCAGGGCGAGCACGGTGACCGGGCGTCGCTCGTCCACCGGCTTCCCGGTCCCGCGCCCGACGACCTGCACGGCCCAGGTCGACCGCACCCGCCTGCCCGTGCTGCTCGGCGCGCCCCAGAGGTCGGCGGCGTCCAGGTCGTGGCGGAAGTCCTCGGGATCGTCCACGAGCGGCTCGCCGGTCTCCTCCAGCCCCGGCGTCGCCCGCTCCGGCACCCGCAGCTCGACCACGTGCTCGACGGTCACGCCGCCGCGCATCGACTCCTCCTCGACGACGAACCGCCCGTCGACCGCCCACGAGTCCGACCAGCCCTCCGCGGTGTCGGCGTGCAGCAGCGCGACGGACACCTCGGGCGACTCCAGGTCGGCGCTCGGGGTGAGGCGGACCGTGGCCCGCACGATCTCGCCGGGCCGGTACGCGTCCCGGTCGGTGCGGATGTCCACCGCGAGCGTCGGCCCGCGTCTCCCGAAGATCATGGAGGGGTCACGGACCGCCCGAACCGGACGTTACCGACGCCCGTCGTGCCTCCAGGAACCCCCGCTCGTCCGCGTTCACCGTCAGCGCCGCGGCCCGGCCGTAGGCGTCGGCCGCCTCGGCGGAACGCCCGAGCCGGCGCAGCAGGTCCGCCCGGACGGCGTGCAGTGGCGCGTAGTCCGGCAGCTCCAGCCCCTCGACGACGGTGAGCGCGACCGCTGGCCCCTCCACCTCCGCCAGCGCGACCGCCCGGTTGAGCGCGACCACCGGCGTGGGGTTCAGGACGAGGAGCTGGTCGTAGAGGGCGAGGACCTGCACCCAGTCCGTGGCGGCCCCGTCGGTGTGGACCGCCTGGATCGCGGCCTGGACCTGGTACGGCCCGGGCTGCGCGCGCCGCAGGCACTGCCGCACGAGGTCGTGCCCCTCGGTGATCAGCTCGGCGTCCCAGCGCGAGCGGTCCTGCCGGTCCAACGGGACCAGCCCGCCGTCCGTGCGCGCCGCACGGCGGGCCTCGGTGAGCAGCATGAGTGCGAGCAGCCCCCGTGCCTCGGGCTCGTCGGGCATCAGCTCGAGCAGCTGGCGGCCCAGCCGGATGGCCTCGGCGGCCAGGTCCGGTCGCTCCTGCCCCTGGTTGAAGACCAGGTAGACGACCGCGAGCACCGAGCGCAGACGCTCCGGGAGGTCGGCCTCGTGCGGGACGCGGTAGGGGATGCGCGCGGCGCGGATCTTGCCCTTCGCCCGCACGATCCGCTGCGCCATCGTGGCCTCCGGCACGAGGAAGGCGCGGGCGATCTCGGGCGTGGTCAGCCCACCGAGCAGCCGCAGGGTCAGCGCGACCTGTGCGGCCCGGTTCAGCGCCGGGTGGCAGCAGGTGAAGATCAGTCGGAGCCGGTCGTCGCGCACCGGGCCCACCTCCTCGGTGACGGAGGGCTCGGCGAGGAGGGCGGCCTCGGCCTGGCGGGCGTCTCGGGTGGACTCCCGGCGGTGCCGGTCGACCGCCTTGTGGCGGGCGGTCGTGATGATCCAGCCCGCGGGGCTCGGCGGCACCGGCGGCCAGCGCCGCACGGCCTCGACGAACGCCTCCGCGACCATCTCCTCGGCGAGGTCGATGTCGCCGAGGAGACGGACGAGCACGGACACGGCCCGGCCGTACTCCTCGCGGAAGACCCGGTCGACCTCGGTCATGCCCAGTGGAAGGGCCGGACCTCGATGGGCAGCGTGGTCGCCTCGGCTGCCCGACGACCCCAGTGCAGGGCCTCGTCGAGGTCGGCGGCGTCGATGATCGTCAGGCCGCCGAGGTACTCCTTGGCCTCGGCGAACGGCCCGTCGGTCAGCAGCACCTCGTCCCCGGACCTGCGGACGACGGTCGCGGTGCTCTGCGCGTCCAACCCGCCGGAGAACACCCACACCCCGGCGGCCTTCGCGTCCTCCTCGAACGCGGCGACGTTCTTCATGATCGCGTCCAGCTCCTCGGGCGCGGGCGGCGTGCCCTCGGGCTGGTAGACGCTGAGCAGGTACTTCGCCATGACGACCTCCGTGGACTGGTGTTCGGACACCGACTACACGAGGAGCTCTACCCGGAATCGACAGCCGCGGCGAGGAGAAGAGTCCGGGACGCGCCGACGGCCCCCGCCGGAGCGGGGGCCGTCGAGGCGCGTCGGTGGGGAGTGCGCTCAGGCGCGGCGGTTCTCGGCCGAGAGCATCCAGGCCTGCTTCTCCAGGTCGACGATCACCGCGTGCAGCAGGTCCGCGGTGCTCGGGTCCTCGGCGTCCACGGCGTCGTGCACGGCGCGCGCGGTGCCCGCGGCGCGGTGGAGCAGGTCGGTCATCGCGTTGACGGCCTCGGTGGTCGACAGCTCACCGGTCGGCTGCTGCGGCAGCGTCGTGGTGGCGGCGACGGTGCGGACGCTGCCGTCCGGCACGGCGTACAGCGCGCGCATGCGCTCGGCGATGGTGTCGCTGTGCTCCCGCGCGGCGTGGACGATCTCGTCCAGCTGCAGGTGCAGGTCGCGGAAGTTCGCACCGAGGACGTTCCAGTGGAACTGCTTGCCCTCGATGTGCAGGGCGACGAGGTCGACGAGCACCTTCTGGAGGTTCTTCTCGAGCTCGGGGGTGGCGACGGTGCCCCGGAAGGTGGTCGGGGCGCTGGTGGCGGTGTGGTTCTCCGTCGTGGTCATGAGTCAGTTATACCCTTAGATTTGACACAGTCAAACTATGATCTCGGTCAACTTAGTGACGGTATCCAATCTGTAGGGGTAGCCTCACCTCCATGAGCGACCTGACCGCCCTCCTCCGCGAGAAGGGCCTGCGCAGCACCCCGCACCGCCGCGCGGTGCTTCACGCGTTGGCCGAGCACCCGCACGTCACCGCGGCCGAGGTGGCCGCGGAGGTCGGCAGACTCGCGTCCGGCCCGGGTGCGGTCTCGGAGCTCTCCCGCCAGGGCCTCTACAACGTGCTGGAGGACCTGGGCCGCGTCGGCCTGGTCCGGAGCATCGAGCCCGCGGGCTCGGCCACGCTGTTCGAGCTCCAGCTCGGGGACAACCACCACCACGCCATCTGCCGCTCCTGCGGCGCGGTGCTGGACGTCCCGTGCTCCGTCGGCTCGGCCCCCTGTCTGGACATGCCGAGCCCGGCCGGTTTCGTGCCGGACGAGGCGGAGGTCGTGTGGTGGGGCACCTGCGCGGAGTGTGCCGCCGGATCGTGACCGATCCACTCTTCCGTAGTGAGGTCAGCCTCGCCTAACCTTCGGCGGTGTCGCGTCGACTCCTGGCCCCGTTGGTGGCCCTCGCCGCCCTGTTGACCGCGTGCTCGTCCGGTGGGACGCCCACGCCGGCCGCCGGGGGTGCGTACCCGGTCACGGTCACGCACGCCTTCGGTTCCACGACGGTGTCCGCCGCCCCGACCCGGATCGTCACCCTCGGGGTGACCGACGCCGACGCCGTGCTGGCGCTCGGGAGCACCCCGGTCGCCCTGACCGGTTTCGCCTTCTACGCCTCGACCGGTGGCCTGGGGCCGTGGGCGCGGCCGCTGGTGCAGGGCACGCCGCCGGTCGTGCTGACGTCCGCGCAGCCGGACCTCGAGCAGATCGCGAGTCTGCGCCCCGACCTCATCCTCGGCATCAGCGCGGGCTTCGACCAGACCGTCTACGACAAGCTGGCCGCGATCGCCCCGACCGTCGCGCGGCCCGCGGGCACCGTGGCCTACGCCGTGCCGCGAGACGTCCAGACCCGCACGATCGCCCAGGTCCTGGGCAAGGGTGCCGAGGGCGAGGCGCTGATCGCGACGGCGAACACCGCGTACGCCGACGCGAAGGCGGCGAACCCCGCGTTCGAGGGCCGCACCGGCACGGTCGTCCTGCCGTACGACGGCAAGTACGGCGCCTTCACCCCCGGCGACGGCCGCGGCCAGGTCATGGCGGACCTCGGCTTCGAGCTGCCGGCGGCGGTCACGGCGCTGGACACGGGGACGAGCTTCTTCATCGACGTCTCGCCCGAGCAGGTCGGCATCCTCGACGGCGACGTCCTCGTGATGCTCGCCGACCAGCCCGCCGCCCGGGCGGCCGTCGACGCCGACCCGGTCCTCCGCCAGGTCCCCGTGGTCGCGCAGGGCCGCATGGTGGTCCCGGACCTCGACACCCGGGGCGCCATGACCTACAACTCCGTCCTCTCCGTCCCCTACGCGATCGAGCACCTCGTCCCGCAGCTCGCGGGCGCGGTCGCGGCCGCGAAGGACTGAGCTGCTGCACGTTTCGTGCTCTCGTCGCGGCCGTATCGCCGTCTCCGTGCGCTCAGTGCGGCGGGACGCGCCTCGAGAGCACGAAACGTGCGTTCAGGTCAGCTCGTCGATCTCCGCGAGTGCCTCGGCCTTCAGCTCCGGGGAGGCGAAGCTCGCCTCGAAGCCGTGGCGCGCCAGCGTCACCACGTCGACCCCCAGGCCCGCCGCGGCGCGGTACTCGTCGGTCAGGGTGGTGCCGAACATCGTCGGGTCGTCGCTGTTGAGCGTCACGAGCAGCCCCGCGTCGAGCATGACGGGGAGTGGGTGCTCGCCGATCGCGGCGACCGCGCGGGTGCGGACGTTGGACGTCGGCGAGACGTCCACCGGGATCCGACGGTCCCGCAGCTCCGCCATCAGGGCGGGATCCTGCAGGGAGTCGATGCCGTGGCCGATCCGTTCCGCCCCCAGCGCGCGCAGCGCCGACCACACCCGCCCCGGCCCCTGGTTCTCCCCGGCGTGCGGGACGCTGTGCAGCCCCGCCGCCCGCGCTCGCCCGAACACCGCGGCGAACGGTTCGCGGTCGACCTCGATCCCGCCCACCCCGAAGCCCACCACGCTCGACGGCCCGTGCTCCAGCACCGCGTCCAGCGTGCGTTCCCCCAGGTCGGCGCCCCGGTCGCCGGCGAAGTCCGGGATCCAGCGGACCTCGATCCCCGGCACCCGCGCCCGCCCGGCCTCGACGCCCGCGAACACCACCTCCGGCGCGATCCCGCGCACCAGGTGGTCGGACAGGCTCAGTGACAGCTCGGCGTAGCGGACGTTCTGTGCCGCCAGCGTCCGGACGACGTCCTCGGCGAGCGCCGCGAAGTCCTCCTCGTCGACGAGCACCTCGCCCGCGGTCCGGTAGATCTCGATGAAGTGCGGGAAGTCCCGGAACTCGTACCAGCGCTCCACCGCCTCGACGGAGTCCGGCACCCCCGTGTGCCCGTGTTTGCGCGCCAACGCGAACAGCAGTGCCGGCGACAGCGAGCCCTCCAGGTGGACGTGCAGCTCGGCCTTGGGCAGTGCGGCGATCAGGGACTCCACGCCGTCACTGAACCACTCCTCGGGTACCGACCGCCCGAAGGGTTCAGGTAAGTATGTGAGGACAAAGTATTGACGGCGACTGTGTCCGCTCGTACCTTCGAGCCCGGGAACGGACGAGGGAGTCGAGAGGACCGGCATGAGCGCTGCAGTGGACGTGGTGACCTTCGGTCGCGCGGGGGTGGACATCTACCCACTGCAGGTCGGGGTGGGGCTCGAGGACGTCGAGACGTTCGGCAAGTTCCTCGGTGGCACCACCGCCAACGTCGCCGTGGCGGCCGCGCGCCTGGGCAGCCGGGCGGCGATCATCACCGGCGTGGGCGACGACCCCTTCGGCCGGTACGTCCGTCGGGAGCTGGTCCGGCTGGGCGTGAGCGACGCGCTCGTGGTCACGAACCACGAGTACGCCACCCCGGTCACGTTCTGCGAGATCTTCCCCCCGGACGACTTCCCGCTGTACTTCTACCGCAAGCCCACCGCCCCCGACCTGCAGGTCAGGACGGCGGACGTCGACCTCGACGTGGTCCGGGAGACCAGGCTCCTGTGGCTCTCGGTCACCGGCCTGTCGGAGGAGCCGAGCCGCACCACCCACCACGACGTGCTCGCCGCCCGCGACGGCCGCCCGACCGTGCTGGACCTCGACTACCGCCCGATGTTCTGGGAGACCCCGGCCGCCGCGACCGAGCAGGTCCAGAAGATCCTCGGGCAGGTCACGGTCGCGGTGGGCAACCGCGAGGAGTGCGAGGTCGCCGTCGGCGAGACCGACCCGGAGCGGGCGGCCGATGCGCTGCTCGCCGCCGGGGTGGAGCTCGCGATCGTCAAGCAGGGCCCCGAGGGCGTGCTGGCCAAGAGCCGCACCGAGCGCCTGGTGTCCCCACCGATCCCGATCACCCCGTACAACGGCCTCGGTGCCGGGGACAGCTTCGGCGGCTCGCTCGCCCATGGCCTGCTCCGGGGCTGGCCCCTGGAGAAGGTGCTGGCCAGGGCGAACGCCGCAGGCGCGATCGTCGCCTCCCGCCTGGAGTGCTCCACCGCGATGCCCACCGCCGACGAGATCGACATCCTGCTGGCGGGCGGGGACCCCGACGAGAAGGTGACCGCGTGAGTTTCGCGAAGGACTACGACGAGCTCCGGGACATCCGCTTCCACGAGCCGCAACGGATCGTCGAGCTCCTGGCCACGCGCAGGCGTCGCCCGTTCGTCCCGTCCGACGGCAGGCTGATGATCGTCGCCGCCGACCACCCGGCCCGCGGCGCGCTGTCGGCCCGCGGCCGCGCCGACGCGATGGCCAGCCGCCCCGAGCTGCTGGACCGGCTGGTCGCCGCGCTGGCCAGGCCCGGGGTCGATGGCGTGCTGGGCACCTCGGACATCCTCGAGGACCTGCTGCTGCTCGGCGCGCTGGAGGACAAGGTCGTCGTCTCCTCGATGAACCGCGGCGGCCTGCAGGGCTCGGTCTTCGAGATGGACGACCGGCTCACCGGCTACGACGTCGCGGGTACCGCCGAGGCGGGCTTCGAGGCGATCAAGATGCTCACCCGCATCGACCTCGACGACCACGCGACCGTCTCCACCCTGGAGACCTGCGCGCAGGTGGTCACCGAGGCCAACCGGGCCGGGATCGTCGCCATGGTCGAGCCCTTCATGTCCCGACGGGTGGACGGGCGGATCGTCAACGACCTCTCCACCGAGGCCGTGATCAAGTCCGTGCACATCGCCCAGGGCCTGGGTGCCTCCAGCGCCTACACCTGGATGAAGCTGCCCGTGGTGGACGGCATGGAGCGGGTCATGGAGGCCACGACCCTGCCCACGCTGCTGCTCGGCGGCGACCCGACGGGTGCGCCCGAGGAGACCTACGCCTCGTGGAAGGCGGCGCTGGAGCTGCCGTCGGTGCGCGGCCTGATCGTCGGGCGGGCGCTGCTCTACCCCGAGGACGGCGACGTCGCCGCGGCCGTCGACACCGCCGTCTCGCTCGTGCGGCCGGAGAAGGCGGCGGCGGCATGAGCACGCTCGCGCGCGAATCATCGGCACGGAGCGACGACCTCCACATCCCCGCGGGCACCGGCGGCGCGGACGGGTACGAGCTCGAGGTGACCCCGAAGTCCGCCGGGTGGACCCACTCGAGCCTGCGGATCCTGAACCTGGCCCCGGGCGCCTCCCGCGTGGTCGAGACCGGCACCGAGGAGATGTTCGTGGTGCCGCTGAACGGCTCCGCGCACGTCAGCCTGGGCACCGAGACCCACGTCCTGCTCGGGCGCGGCTCGGTGTTCGAGGGCCCCACGGACATCTCCTACCTGCCCATCGGCTCCACCGTCACGGTGTACTCGCAGGCGGGTGGCCGCTTCGCCCTGTGCGGCGCGCAGACCACCGTGGAGCTGCCCTTCCGCTACGGGCCCCGCCACGAGGTGCCCGTCGAGCTGCGCGGAGCGGGCCAGGCGAGCCGCGAGGTGCGCAACTTCGGCACCGTCGGCTCCTTCGAGGCGGGCTCGATCATCGCCTGCGAGGTGATCACCCCGGGTGGCAACTGGTCGAGCTATCCCGCCCACAAACACGACGAGGCGGGCCCGCACGAGTCCGAGCTCGAGGAGATCTACTACTTCGAGATCGCCCCGGGCCCGGCCGGGCAGCCCGGCCTGGGCTTCCACCGGACGTCGAGCTCCCCGGGCCACGAGATCGACATCATGGTCGAGGTCCACGACCGCGACACCGTGCTGATCCCGTGGGGCTGGCACGGCCCGTGCGCCGCGGCACCGGGACACGACATGTACTACCTGAACGTCATGGCAGGCCCCGGCGAGGAGCGCGCCTGGCTGATCAGCGACCACCCCGACCAGGCCTGGATCCGCGACACGTGGGCCTCGCAGGCCGTCGACCCCCGGCTGGCGGAGAGCAGCGACCGCGGAACGACCCTCGAAGGAGGCCAGTGATGGACACCGTGCGGCTCACCGTCGCGCAGGCCACGGTGAGGTTCCTCGCCGCGCAGTACAGCGAGCGGGACGGTGTCGAGCAGAAGCTGTTCCAGGGGTGCTTCGGCATCTTCGGCCACGGCAACGTGGCCGGCCTGGGTCAGGCGCTGTTGCAGGCCGAGCTGAATGAACCCGGCGCGCTGCCGTACGTCCTCGGCCGCAACGAGCAGGCCATGGTGCACACCGCCGTCGCGTACGCCCGGATGAGGGACCGCCTGCAGACCTGGGCGATCTCGACGTCCGTGGGTCCCGGCGCGACGAACATGGTCACCGGCGCGGCGCTCGCCACGATCAACCGCATCCCGGTGTTGTTGCTCCCGGCGGACACCTTCGCCGACCGCTCGGCGTCCCCGCTGCTGCAGGAGCTGGAGCAGCCCTTCGCCGGCGACCTCACGGTCAACGACTGCTTCCGTCCGGTGTCGAAGTACTTCGACCGCGTGTGGCGGCCCGAGCAGCTGCCCGCCGCGCTGCTGTCCGCGATGCGGGTGCTCACCGACCCGGCCGAGACCGGGGCCGTGACCGTCTGCTTCCCGCAGGACGTGCAGGCCGAGGCGCACGACTGGCCGGTGGAGCTCTTCGCGAAGCGGGTCTGGCACGTCGCCCGGCCGCTGCCGGAGAAGGCGGCCCTGGCCCGCGCGGCGGAGCTGATCAAGGGTGCCCGACGCCCGGTCATCGTCGCAGGCGGCGGCGTCCACTACTCCGGCGCGACCGATGCCCTCGCGGCGCTGTGCGAGGCCACCGGCATCCCCGTGGGCCAGAGCCAGGCGGGCAAGGGCACGCTCGTGTTCGACCACCCGCAGTGCCTGGGCGCCATCGGGTCCACCGGCAGCACCGCCGCCAACGCGATCGCGCGGGACGCGGACGTCGTCATCGGCATCGGCACGCGCTACTCGGACTTCACCACGGCCAGCCGCACCGCGTTCCAGAACCCGGACGTGCGGTTCGTCAACGTCAACGTGGCGCCGATCGATGTCGTCAAGCACTCCGGCGCCTCGGTCCTGGCCGACGCGCGGGAGACCCTGGAGGCCCTCCTGCCGCTGCTCGACGGGTGGTCGGTCGCCCCCGAGTACGTGGCGGAGTACACCGAGCTCGACCGGATCTGGGCGGCCACCGTCCGGGCCGCCTACGAGCCCAGGGAGCTCACCCAGAACGCGGTCATCGGGATGGTCAACGAGCTGAGCGACCCGCGCGACGTCGTCGTGTGCGCCGCCGGCTCCATGCCCGGTGACCTGCACAAACTCTGGCAGACACGGGACGCCAAGGGCTACCACGTGGAGTACGGCTACTCCTGCATGGGCTACGAGGTCGCGGGCGGCCTCGGCGTCCGGCTGGCCTGCCCCGACCGGGACGTGTTCGTCATGGTCGGCGACGGCTCGTACCTGATGATGGCCACCGAGCTCGCCACGGCGGTGCAGGAGGGCATCAAGGTCATCACGGTGCTGGTGCAGAACCACGGCTTCGCGTCCATCGGGTCGCTGTCGGAGTCGCTCGGTTCCCAGCGGTTCGGCACGAGGTACCGCTACCGCACCGACTCCGGACGGCTCGACGGCGACGTGCTGCCGCTGGACCTGGCCGCCAACGCGGAGAGCTTCGGCCTGCGGGTGATCCGGACCACGACGCCGTCGGACTTCGCGGCGGCGATCGCCGAGGCCAAGGCCGCCCCGGACAGCACGGTGATCTACGTGGAGACCGATCCCCTGATCGGCGCTCCGGACTCGGCGTCCTGGTGGGACGTCCCGGTCAGCGCGGTCTCGGAGCTCGAGTCGACCCAGCGCGCGCGCAAGACCTACGACGAGCACAAGGCGACCCAGAAGTCGTTCCTGCGGCCCGGTTCCTGAGGAGATGCAATGACGAACACGCTGTACCACTGGGCGAACGGGCAGAAGGTCGACGGGAAGTCGGGCCGGTTCTCCGACGTGACCAACCCGGCGACGGGTGAGGTCACGGCGTCGCTGCCGCTGGCGTCGGCGGAGGAGGCCGCGGACGTGATCGCGGCGGCGAAGGCGGCGTTCCCGGGGTGGCGGGACACCTCGCTGGCCAAGCGGACCCGGATCCTGTTCACCTTCCGCCAGCTGCTCGACGAGCGCGCGTCGGAGCTGGCGGCGATCATCACCGCCGAGCACGGCAAGGTCCTCTCGGACGCCGCGGGTGAGGTGGCGCGCGGTCAGGAGGTGGTGGAGTTCGCCTGTGGCGCACCGCATCTGCTGAAGGGCTCGGCCACGGAGAACGCCTCGACGGGCGTGGACGTGGCGTCGATCCGGCAGCCGCTGGGGGTCGTGGGGATCATCTCGCCGTTCAACTTCCCGGCGATGGTGCCGATGTGGTTCTTCCCTGTCGCGATCGCGGCGGGCAACACGGTGGTGCTCAAGCCGTCGGAGAAGGTCCCGACGGCGGCGTTGTGGATCGCGGAGCTGTGGCGCGAGGCGGGTTTGCCCGACGGTGTGTTCAACGTGCTCAACGGGGACAAGGTCGCTGTCGACGCGTTGCTGACCTCGCCCGATGTGAAGAGCATCAGCTTCGTGGGGTCGACCCCGATCGCCCGGTACGTCTACGAGACGGGCACGGCGCACGGCAAGCGGGTGCAGGCGCTGGGTGGGGCGAAGAACCACATGGTCGTCCTGCCCGACGCCGACCTGGACCTGGCCGCGGACCAGGCGATCAACGCGGGGTTCGGTTCGGCGGGTGAGCGGTGCATGGCGATCTCGGCGCTGGTGGCGGTGGGCGACATCGCGGA
>NZ_BAABGT010000026.1:0-38381 GCF_039541715.1 Pseudonocardia xishanensis | reverse complement strand
ATCCGCTGGACGTGCAGGACGCGCTGATCCACTACGCCCGCAAGGGCGCGATCATCAACTCGACGTACCAGATCTGAGCGGCTCCGCCGCCCGTGCGCGGTGAGTGGTGCACCCGCACCACTCACCGCGCACAGTACGTTCTTGACCTCAAGTCGGGTTCAGGGTGTGTGGTGGGTTCATGGCACCTTCCGCGATCGTCACCGGGTCCGGTTCCGGACTCGGGCTGGCCCTCACCCTCGCCCTCGCCGCGCGCGGGGAGCACGTCGTCGCCGTCGCACGGGATGCGGACCGGCTCCGGACCGTTCTCGGCGGGACGGTGGGCGTCACCCTCCATCCCGGGGACGTCACCGACCCGGGGCTGGGAGCGGAGCTCCGCGAGCGGGTCGGTGACCGGCTGGACCTGCTGGTGCACAACGCCGGCGAGCTCGGACCGTCCCCCCTGCCCCGGCTCGCCGACTACCCGGCCGCCGCCCTGCGCGCGGTACTGGAGACCACCGTCGTCGGGCCGCTGCAGCTCACCCAGGCCCTGCTGCCCGCGGTGCGCCGGGCCCGGGGCACGGTCGTGGGCCTCAGCTCGGATGCCGCCGTCGAGGCCTACGAGGGCTGGGGCGGGTACGGCCTCGCGAAGGCCGCCGCGGACCACGCCGCCGCGGTGTTGGGCGTGGAGGAGCCCGACCTGCGGGTCTACGCCTTCGATCCCGGGGACATGCGGACCGCGATGCACCAGCGGGCGTTCCCCGGCGAGGACATCTCCGACCGCCCGGAACCCGCCACCGTCGTTCCGGCCCTGCTGCGGCTGCTGGACTCACGGCCGCCGTCCGGCCGGTACACGGCGGCGTCGCTGTCCGCGGTGGCGTCGTGAGGCCGGTCCCCGCGGACCGGTTCGCGACCGCTCCGCCGCCGGTCCGTGACGGTGTCCGCCTGATGGTCGCCGCCCACCGCCGTCCGTTGCGCCATCTCCGCTTCGCCGACCTGCCCGGCGCGCTCGCCCCGGAGGACCTGGTGGTCGTCAACACCTCCGACACCGAACCCGCGGCGGTCGACGGACGGCGCGGGCGGACCCCCGTCGTCCTGCACGTGTCCGGGCCGACCGCGGACGGGTGGGCCGTCGAGCTGCGGACGCCGGACGGGTACCGGGTGCTCGACGGACGCCCCGGCGAGCGCATCGAGCTGCCGCGCGGGGTGCACGCGACGCTGCTCGGCGGCGGGCCCCGGATCTGGCGGGCGCGGATCCCCGTCGAGGGCGGACTCCGCGGGTACCTCGCGACCGTCGGCCGCCCGATCACCTACTCCTACGTCCGGGAACGCCTCGACCCGGCGGAGTACCGCACCGTGTTCGCCCGCGCCGCAGGCGAGTTCGGCAGCGCGGAGATGCCGAGCGCCGGGCGACCCTTCACCCCCGCCGTGCTCGACGGGCTGCGGGAGCGCGGCGTCCGGACGGCGGAGGTCGTGCTCCACACCGGAGTGTCCTCACTGGAGGCGGGCGAGACGCCGCTGCCGGAGCGGTACCGGGTGCCCGCCGCCACCGTCGCCGCCGTGGACGCCACGCGCGAGGCCGGTGGTCGGGTGGTGGCCGTCGGCACCACGGTCACCCGCGCCCTGGAGAGCGTCGCGGACGAGACGGGCACGCTGCACCCGGGCTCCGGCACCACCGATCTCGTACTGGGGCCGCGGCGGCGGGCCAGGGTGGTCGACGGGCTGGTCACGGGCTGGCACGAACCCGAGGCCTCGCACCTCGCGCTGCTGCTCGCGGTCGCCGGGCGGGCGCTGGTGGAGCGGGCGTACGCGGCCGCGCTCGACGGGGGCTACCGCTGGCACGAGTTCGGCGACTCCTGCCTCCTCCTCCCGCGACACCGCCGGTGACCCGGGAGGAGGAGGCACGCGCCCGCGGCCCCGCGGACCCCGCCCTACGACCGCCAGCGCTCCTCGTACCGCGCCTGCGCCTCGCGCCGGTCGTCCGAGTGCACCTCCGCCCGCGCGGCCACAGCCGTGCCGCGCGGGTACCCCGCCTTCACGGAGCGGTGCTCCGCCGACTCGGCCATGTACGCGCACGAGTAGAAGTAGCCGATCATCAGCCCGCCCAGCACCGCCATCGCCCGGACCCAGGGCTGGCCGGGGATGAACACGTAGAGCAGGACGGCGAACGGCGCGAGCTGCGCGGTCGCCCTGGCGAGATGGCGGAGCCGCCAGGTCCGGGTCGTCACGTCGAACAGGACCCACTCGCGGTGGCGCGCGGGCAGCGCGGCCCCCCAGGCGTAGAGCACCCATCGGACCGG
The DNA here is from genome assembly GCF_039541715.1 of Pseudonocardia xishanensis. NCBI lineage: Bacteria > Bacillati > Actinomycetota > Actinomycetes > Pseudonocardiales > Pseudonocardiaceae > Pseudonocardia > Pseudonocardia xishanensis. The sequence goes on along the minus strand of NZ_BAABGT010000026.1, from coordinate 36,105 downwards.
GTTGGGCCGCACCCCAATTGTTTGCACACCAAGTATGATACCCGACGTGGACGACGATCTCCTGAGACTCGACCGACAGGTGTGCTTCGCGCTCGCCGTGGCCGCCCGCACCGTCATCGCCCTGTACCGTCCGCTGCTCGAGCCGATGGGCCTCACCCACCCTCAGTACCTGGTCATGCTGGCCCTGTGGGAACGCTCGCCGCGCTCGGTCACCGACCTCAGCGGCGCGTTGGCGCTGGATCCCGGGACGCTCTCGCCGCTGGTGAAGCGGCTCGAGGCCGCGGGCTTCGTGCGGCGCGACCGCGTGCCGACGAACGAACGGATGCTCGCCGTCTCGCTGACCGACGCCGGACGGGCGCTGCGGGCCCGGGCGGAGCGGATCCCACCCGCCATCGTCGAACGACTCGGCATGCCGCTGGAGGACCTCGAAGGCCTCCGATCGGTCCTCGATGGAGTGATCGCGGCGGCCAGGACGGACACTCACGGTGATCACGTTCGTCCGATGAGCTGATCGGGCTAACGTCTGGCCCGCCTCCGCCGATGAGGGAACAGCCGGAGAAGGAGTCACCCATGTCGATCAGCCCGCAGGCCGCGCCGCCTTCGTCGGCCACGCCGTCCGCCGAGCCGACCGTCCGCCTCCCGCACGTGCCCGAATCGCCGCTCGAGCACGAGCTCGCCGCCGCGCGAGCCCGCATCGCCGCGGACCCCACGCTCGTCGGACTCCCGACGGACGCGCACCTGCACACCCGACACCCGGCGGGCATGGTCTTCGCCCACGGCAGGCGGCTCACCGTCGTCGAGGTGCACGAGAACGTGGACGACGCCGTGATGTCCGCGCTGGTCGCCCACCGGGCCGGGCTGGCCGGGCGGCGGAACGAGGCCGTCGTCGTCGCCCGCCGGATGAACGTGGCCGCGGCCCGCCGCTGCCGGCAGGCGGGCGTGCACTTCGTCCCGCTCCGAGACGTCGTCGCCGGGAAGTAGCCCGCGGCCTCCTGGGGCAGGATGAGGGCATGGAATTCCGCTACCTCGGCCGCTCCGGGATGCAGATCTCGGCGATCACCTACGGCAACTGGCTGACCCACGGCTCCCAGGTCGAGAACGACGTCGCGACGCAGTGCGTCCGCACCGCGCTGGACAGCGGCATCACCACCTTCGACACCGCGGACGTCTACGCGAACGGCAGGGCCGAGGAGGTCCTCGGCGCCGCGCTCGCGGGCGAGCGCCGCGAGTCGCTCGAGGTCTTCACCAAGGTCTACTGGCCCGTCGGGCCGGGCGGCAGGAACGACCAGGGCCTCTCGCGCAAGCACATCCTCGAGGGCATCGACGGCAGCCTGCGCCGCCTCGGCATGGACTACGTCGACCTCTACCAGGCGCACCGCTACGACGTGTTCACCCCGCTCGAGGAGACGATGCAGGCCTTCGCGGACGTCGTCCGCGCCGGGAAGGCCCTCTACATCGGGGTCAGCGAATGGACCGCCGAGCAGATCCGCGAGGCGCACGCACTCGCCGTCGAGCTGGGGGTGTCGCTGGTCTCCAGCCAGCCGCAGTACTCGATGCTGCACCGGATCATCGAGGGCGAGGTCGTGCCCACCTGCGAGGAGCTGGGGCTGGGCCAGATCGTCTGGTCGCCGATCGCGCAGGGCGTGCTGACCGGGAAGTACAAGCCCGGCGAGGACTACCCGGCGGGCTCCCGCGCCACGGACGAGAGCGGCGGGGCGAGCGCGATCTCCCGCTTCCTGAACGACGACACCCTCACCCGCGTGCAGGCCCTCGCCCCGATCGCCGGTGACCTCGGGCTGAGCATGGCGCAGCTCGCCGTGGCGTGGGTGCTGCAGAACGCCAACGTCTCCGCCGCACTGGTCGGGGCGTCGCGCCCGGAGCAGGTCGCGGAGAACGTCGAGGCCGCGGGCGTGCGGATCCCGGACGACGCGATGAAGGCGATCGACGCGGCCCTCGGGGACGTCGTGGTCAGCGACCCGGCGCAGGTCGCGCGGTCGACGCCGCGGAAGCGCCCGGCCTGATGGACCTGGGGATCGCCGGGCGCACGGCGGTCGTGTGCGCGTCCACCCGAGGGCTCGGGCGGGCCTGCGCGGAGGAGCTCGCGCGGGCCGGGGCGACGGTCGTGGTCAACGGGCGGGAGCAGGCCTCCGCGGAGAAGGTCGCCGCCGAGATCGCCGCGGACACGGGAGCGACCACGATCCCGGTCGGCGCGGACGTCGGGACGGCCGAGGGGCGCGCGGCGCTGCTCGGCGCGGTGTCCATCGTGGACATCCTGGTGAACAACAACGCGGGCCCGCCGTTCCGGGACTTCCGCGAGGTGGACCACGAGGCCCTGCTCGCAGGCGTCGAGGCGAACATGGCCGCCCCGATCGCGCTGGTCCAGGCCGTGGTGGACGGGATGGTCGAGCGTCGGTTCGGCCGGATCGTCAACATCACCTCGGGCTCGGTGAAGATGCCGCTCGCCGGGCTCGACCTGTCCAGCGGGGCGCGGGCGGGGCTCACCGGGTTCCTCGCCGGGGTGGCCCGGTCGGTCGCACACGCGAACGTCACGATCAACTTCCTGCTGCCCGGGGCCTTCGACACCGACCGGCTCCGCGGGATCCAGCAGCGCACGGCCGCGCAGTCCGGGCGGTCGCAGGCGGAGGTGGCGGACAACGCCCGGTCCTCCATCCCGGCGGGGCGGTTCGGCTCTCCGGCGGAGTTCGGGGCGACGTGTGCGTTCCTCTGCTCGGCGCAGGCCGGATTCATCACCGGGCAGAGCCTGCTGATCGACGGCGGGGCGTACCCCGGGGTGCTCTGAGCGTCGACCCGTTCCGCGACCGGCACACCTCGATCCCGCCTCGATCCCGCCTCGCAGGCGCAGCTCGTGCTCGAGCCGGTGGCCTGCAGCGACGACCCCGACATCCCGGCCGTGCCGCGCGGCACCGGACCCGCCGCGGAATAGCACGACCGCGGCCCGCGGTTTGCGCGGACATGAGAATCGGCATCATCGGAGCAGGCAACATCGGCGGCACCCTCGCGCGGCGGCTCGCGGAGCTGGGGCACGAGGTCCGGGTCGCGAACTCGCGGGCGCCGGAGACGGTGCCCGCGACCGCCACCGAGACCGGGGCGCAGGCCGTCTGGGCCCGCGAGGCGGCGGCGGACGCGGACGTCGTGATCGTCAGCATCCCGCAGAAGAACACCCCGGACCTCGCCGCCGGGATCGTCGCGGGCCGCAAGCCGGGCGCGCCGGTGATCGAGACCAACAACTACTACCCGCAGCAGCGGGACGGCCTGATCCAGGCCATCGAGGACGGCACGCCGGAGAGCGTGTGGGTCGCCGGACTGCTCGACGCGGACCCCGTCTACAAGGTCTTCAACGGGATCTGGTGGAAGCACCTGCTGGAGAGCGGCCTCCCCGCAGGCACCGACGGGCGGATCGCGCTGCCGATCGCAGGCACGGCCGGTCCGGCCAAGGAGACCGTGTTCGCGCTGGTCGACGAGCTGGGCTTCGACCCGGTCGACGGCGGCACCCTGGCCGAGTCCTGGCGCCAGCAGCCCGGCACCCCGGTCTACGGCAAGGACTACGACGTGGAGAAGACCCTGGTCGCGCTCGCCGAGGCCAGCCCGGAGCGGCCCACGGAGTTCCGCGCCTGATTCGAGGGTTTCGCCGCCCTCTCCTGCGGATCTCGTGCTGAAGTTTCCACCGGTACTTCAGCGATACCGTTGAGGGAATGACCGAAGTCCTCACCCCCGCCACCGTCCTGGCATCGCTGTCGACCCGACCCCGGCTGCTCGCCGTGGGTGAACCCACCCACGGCGCGGCCGAGCTGTGGGAGCTGCGCACCGCGCTGTTCGCCGGGCTCGTGGAGCAGGGCTACCGGACGATCGCGCTCGAGACCGACTGCCTCGCCGCGCTCGCCGTGGACGACTACGTCCGCGGGGGGCCCGGCGACCTCGACGCCGTCGTCCGGCGGGGGTTCAGCCACGAGTGGGGCGCCTACCCGGCCAACCGTGAGCTGGTGCGCTGGATGCGCGCCCACAACGAGGGCAGGCCACCGGCCGATCGGGTCCGCTTCGCCGGGTGCGACGGCCCACTCGAGATCACCCACGCCGCGAGCCCGCGACGGACCCTGCTCGCGCTCCACGAGCATCTCGCCACCCGGATCGCTCCCGCCCTGCTCCCCTGCACCGCGGAGCGGCTCGACGCGCTGCTCGGCGCGGACGAGCGCTGGACCGAACCCGCCGCGATGGTCGACCCGTCCCGGTCGGTGGGGCGGGCTCCCGAGGCGGGCGAGCTGCGTCTGATCGCCGACGACCTCGTGGCCCTGCTCGACGAACAGACCCCCGACCTGGTCGAGCCCGCTGCGGACTGGGAACGGGCCCGGCTGTGGGGGCGGACCGCCGTCGGGCTGCTGCGCTACCACTGGTGGATGGCCGACACCTCGCCCGGCAGGCTGGGGCGGCTGCTGGGCGTGCGGGACTCGATGATGGCGGCGACGCTGCTGGCCCTCGCCGACCGCGGCCGAACGTTCGTCTACGCCCACAACGCGCACCTGCAGCGGCCCCGGAGCTCGATGCGGATGGGCGGGGCGCCGGTGGAGTGGTGGAGTGCGGGCGCGATCGTGAGCGCTCACCTGGGCGAGGAGTACGCCTACCTCGCCACCGCGGTCGGCAGCATCCGGGACCGGGGGGTGGGCGCCCCGCCGCCGGACACCCTCGAGGGGTTGCTCTCGGCGCTGCCCGGGGAGCGGCTCCTGGTCGATCCGCGCGAGCTGGACCTGCGCTCGGTGTCGCCGCGGGTCTCCCCGTGGTTCGGCTACGCCCCGTTCGACCCGGCGCACACCGCGGCCGTCGACGGGATCGTGTTCGTGCGGGACTGCTAGACCGCTCCGGCCAGCTCGCTGCGCCCGGCGACGCCCAGCTTCGCGTAGACGCTGTGCAGCACGTTGTCCACGGTCCGGACCGAGACGACGAGCCGCGCCGCGATCGCCTTGCTGGTCATCCCGGACGCGGCGAGCCGGGCGATCTCCAGCTCCCGACGGGTGAGCTCGCTGGGCGCGGCGAGCTGCGTCAGCGCCGGGGTGCGGACCTCGTCGAACAGCCGGGTCCACGCCGTCACGCGCTTGGTGGCGCCCTGCCTGCTGCCGGACCGCCCCGCCGCCTCGTACATCCGCACGGCCTGGGCCGCGGCCTCGGCCGCCAGCAGCGGCGCGCCGAGGGCGGCGAACCGGTCCGCCGCGGCCTCGAGCGCGGGGCCGTCGATCGCCGCCACGTGTGCCGAGCGGGCCGCGGCGAGCTCGCCCTGGGCCTGCTCCGCCAGCTCCGCGGCCCGGGCCGCGGAGGAGGCCGCGCCCATGCGGACGGCGTCGTGCAGCGCGACGAGCTCGGCGTACCGCGACCCACCGGACCGCGCCGTGTCCGCGGCCTGCGCGACGAGTCGGGTGGCCAACGTGGACTCGCCGCGCAGCGCGGCCAGCCACGAGCGGGCCAGCAGCGGCCAGGGGGAGCCCGCCACGCCGACGTCGAGGGTGTCCCCCGGGTCGACGTCCGGCAGCAGGGCCTCCGCCGCGACGAGGTCCCCGGTCAGCGCCACGCTGACGGCGAGCTCCGCCCGCAGCCCGGTGACCTCGGGGAACGGGTCCTCGTGCGCGGTGGCCTCGCGCAGCCAGCCGCGCGCGTCCCGCGCCCGGCCGCGCAGCAGGGCGATCCGGCCGAGCCAGCCTGCGTGCACGGCGGCCGCCACCGGCCAGTGCCGGGCCAGCGCGGCGGCGTAGTGGGCGGCGGCCAGCTCCTCCGCGGTGTCCAGCCTGCCCGCGAGGGCGTGCGCGCCGACCTGGGCGGCCTGCAGCGCCGGGGCCCACCATCCCGGGTCCGCGGCCAGCCCGCGTTCGGCGGTGGCCACGGCGTCCGTGCAGCGCGCCGCGGCGCACAGGGCGAGCGCCCGCACGGCGAGCACCTCGGGAGCCTCCTCGAGCGGGGCGAGCAGCTCCAGGGCCTCGGTGCCGCAGCCCGCCTGCAGGGCCAGTGCGGCCCGCACGACCGGGTCCGTGACCGCGCCGGGCCGGGCGGTGGCGAGGACCGCGACGGAGCGCGGCGGGGTCTCCGCGGGCAGCGCCCCGATCTCCGCGGCGCGACCGAGCGCGACCAGCACCTCGGCGAGAGCCACCCGGGCACCCGCCCCGGGCCCGGCCGGGTCGCCGTCGAGTGCCTCGACCGCGGCCCGCGCCAGGCGTTCGACGGTCCGCAGGTCGGTGGCGGCCGCGGCGGCCGCGAGCAGCGCGTCGACGCCGACCGGGCGGCCCGCGGCGAGCCGCCAGCTCGCGAGCCGGGGGCCGTCCGTCGCGCGCCGGGCGCCCGTCTCCTCGATCGCCTGCACCAGGATCCGATGGGTGCGCCGGGCGCGCAGCGGCGTGGTCCGCCGCCGGACGACCTCGGTGTAGAGCGGGTGGACGAGCTCGACGTCCAGGCGCCTGCCGTCCAGCACCGAGACCACGAGCCCGCGGCGCTCGGTGCGGCCGAGCACCCGCTCGGCGCCCATCCCCAGCAGGACCTCGCTGCCCAGCGGGGCGCCGTGCGCGAGCAGCTCCAGCAGCGTGCCCTCGTCCTCGGTCAGCTCGCCGATCCGAGCCTCGACCAGCTCCAGCAGCCGCGGCCCCGGGCGGAGCTCGCCGGACCGGCGCCAGACCTCGTCCACACAGGCCAGGCTCCCCGCGGCCAGGCCGTCCACGATCAGCTCGCGGAGGAACAGCGGGGTCCCCCGGGCCAGCTCCCACAGCTCCTGCCGCAACGCCCCGTCGACGTGGCCGCCGAGCACCTCGGCGACCAGCTCGTCCGACCGGGCCCGGTCCAGCTCGGCGAGGTCGAGCCGCTCGGCGACGCCGTCCTTCCAGAGCCCGAACACGGCCTCCGACACGGCCACGCCGACCTGCACCGTCAGCACGACGAAGGCCTGCCGGGAGTGGCAGAGCTGCGCGACCAGGGCGGCGGTGGCGGGATCCAGGTGCGCGGCGTCGTCGATCCCCAGGACCAGGCGCTTGCCTCCCGCGTGCGCGACGAGCGCCGCGGCGGCGGCCCGCAGGGTGCCCGCCTCGTCCAGCCCGCGGTCGAGGTCCGGCAGCAGCGGGGCGACGACGCCGAACGGGATCCCGGCGGCGGCCGAGGTGGCCCGCACCTCCAGCGCGACCGCCCCGGACCCGGCGGCCACGGCCAGGACCTCGCGCAGCATCCGGCTGCGCCCGGCGCCGGGCCTGCCCGCGAGCACCAGACCGGACAGCGACGGGGTGGCGAGAGTACGGCGCGCGAAGTCCAGCTCCTCGGCCCGGCCGACGAGTGGCCACTCCTGGCGCATCGGCACCCCCCTCGCAGCACACTGCGTCCGCGGATACTCGCACGGTTCGGGGCCCCTGTTAACGCCCTTGTGTGTAACGAGGACGGATCCTCGGCAGAGAGCCCTTGAGGAGGGGGCGCGGCCACGCGAGGATGCGGGACGGACCTGGGGTCGGTCCGTGCCGTCGGCGCTGCGGGCCCCGCGGAGGAGGAGCGCGGCAAGATGACGTACGGCCTCGGTGTCGATCTCGGGACGACCTTCGTCGCGGCGGCCGTCCGGCGCGGTGGCCGGGTGGAGCGCTTCCGGTTGGGCGACCGCTCGGACGTCGCGCCCTCGGTCGTGATGATCCGGCAGGACGGTGCGGTGCTCACCGGGGCCGCAGCCGAGCGGCGGGCCACGATCGAACCCGAGCGCATCGCGCGGGAGTTCAAGCGCAAGCTCGGCGACCCGGTGCCGATGATCGTCGGCGGCTCGCCGATGCCGGTGCCCGCGCTGCTGGCGCACCTGCTGCGGGCGGTCGTCGCGAAGGTGTCCGCGGCGGAGGGCTCGGCCCCGGAGACCGTGGTACTCACCCACCCGGCCAGCTGGAACACTTACCAGAAGGAGATCTTCGCCCAGGTCCCGCAGCTCGCCGAGGTCCCGGCGGTGCGGATGGTGACCGAGCCCGAGGCGGCCGCGGCGACCTACGCGGCCAACGAGCGGCTCGCCGTCGGCGGCACCGTCGCGGTCTACGACCTCGGCGGCGGGACGTTCGACGCCACGGTGCTGCGCCGCACGACGGACGGCTTCGAGATCCTCGGCACTCCGCAGGGCATCCAGGGGCTGGGCGGGATCGACTTCGACCAGGCGGTGTTCGCGCACGTCCGGGAGTCGCTGGGCGGGGACGCGCTGGCCGGGGCGGACCGCGCCGCGCTCTACCGGCTGCGGCAGGAGTGCGTGCACGCCAAGGAGGCGCTGTCCGTCGACACGGACGCCACGATCCCCGTGCTGCTGCCGGCCGCGCACACCCACATCCGGCTCACCCGCGGCGAGTTCGAGGACATGGTCCGGCCGGTCCTGGCGGACACGATGACGGCGCTGCGGGGGGCGCTGCGGTCGGCGTCGGTGGAGGCCGAGGACCTGACCGCGGTGCTGCTCGTGGGCGGGTCGTCGAAGATCCCGCTGGTCGCCAAGATGGTCTCGGCCGAGTTCAAGGCCCCGATCGCGGTGGACACCGATCCCGAGTTCGCGGTGGCGATGGGGGCGGCGTTGCTGTCGGAGGGGCCCGCGGGGCGGCAGTCGGGTCCGAGCACCGCCGGTGGCCCGGATGCCGGGCAGCACGGCGGCGTGGGGCAGGCGGCTGCGGGGGTCGCCGCCGCCGGTGCGGCAGGCCTCGCGGTCGCCGGGCAGGGATCGGGCTCGGCGGGCCGCGGGTCCTCGGGGCCGGTCTCGGCAGGCCAGGGGTCCCGTGCGGGCGGGCAGGGCACGGGCGGGCAGGGCACGGGCGGGCGAGAGCCCGCGGCCTACCGCGCGAACCCGGCCGGGCCCGGGCAGCGGAGCGGTGGCCCGGACGTCGGCCACACCCCGTCCCGCCCCGACCCGAGCCGGTCCGACCCCACGTACCGGCCCGCCGTCGCGGCCGCCCCGGTGGGGGCGGCCCGGCAGGCGAACGGACGGCCGGGGACCGGGTACGACCGGCCGCCCACCGGCCCGGGCGACCACGAGCCGAACACCCGGATGTTCGCGCCGGTCACACACGGCGAGGGCGCCGAGCGCCGGTTCGGCGCCGGCGACCGTCCCCCGGAGCTCAGACGGGAGTCGTCGTCGCGGCGGTGGGTGCGGCCCGCGTTGATCGTCGGGCTGGTCCTCGTCGTGCTGGCGGGCGGCGGCTACGCGGGCTGGCGGCTGCTCGGCGGCGGCAGCACCGGCAGCGCGGCGGCGACGGGGGCGACGGAGGCGACCACCCCGCCGCCGACCAGCGAGGCCGTCACCCCCGCCGTCCCGTTCGGGGGGACGCTGGCCACGGTCCCCGTGGGCACCTCGCCGGGCCGGGTGGCCATCACCCACGACGGCGCGCACGCCTACACGACCAACAACGGCTCCAACGACGTCTCGGTCGTCGACACGGCCACGAACAGCGTCACCGCCACCGTCCCGGTCGGCGAGGGCCCGGTGCTGGTCGCGGTCTCCCCGGACGACGCGCACGTCTACGTCACCAGCATCGCGGCCGCCCAGCTGGCGGTGATCAGCACCGCGGACAACACCGTGGTCGCCACCGTCTCGACGGGCCGCGGCCCGGTCGGTATCGCGGTCTCGGCGGACGGGAGCACGGTCTACGTCGCGAACCGGGACTCGAACTCGCTGACCGTCGTGGACGCGAAGAGCAACGGGGTGAGCGGCACGATCCGGGTCCCCGGCGGGCCCTTCGCCGTCGCGCTGTCCCCGGACGCCACCACGGCCTACGTCACCGGCGCGAGCGACGGGACGCTGTCCGTCGTGGACGTCGCGAGCAAGAAGGTCACCGGGACCGTCACGGTGGGGGCGAACCCCGGCTGCGTCAAGATCGGCGCGGACGGCACCCGTGCGTTCGTGACCAGCTACGACACCGCCTCGCTGAAGGTCGTCGACGTGAGTGACGCTGCGAAGCCGTCGGTGGCCGCGTCGCTGCCCGTGGGGCGGCAGCCCGCCTACGTGGCGCTCTCCCCTGACGCGAGTCGCGCCTACGTCGTCAACCAGGGGGACGCCAGCGTGAGCGTGGTCGACACCGCGGCGAACACGGTGACGCGGACGGCGTCGATCCAGGGCGCCGGACCGAACGGCATGGCGACCTCGCCGGACGGCACCCGCGGCTACGTCGTCAACAGCGGCGGCAACGACCTCACCGTGTTCAGCCTCGAGGAGGAGTAGTGGCTACTCATGCCCCGCGCTCGGCCGACGGGCAGGGTCGTGGCATGAACGAGTCCGAGCAGATCGACCTGGCCGTGCGCGCGGTCCGCGCGGTGCGGGCGGTCCGCGCCGCCGCGGCCGGCAAGCGGGCCGTGCCGGTACTGACGTGGTCGGCGCTGGCCAGCGGGTTCGCGGCCGGGACGATGGTCGGCGGGGCCGCCTCGCCCACGGACGCGGGTCCGGTGCCGACGGCGGCCACGACGGCCCTGGACGGCCCCGCGCACTCCCCGGCGGCGCCGGGGGGCGGGCACGAGGTCGGCTCCGACGGACCCGGCCCGGTCTCGTTCGACTCGCCCGGCGGCTCCGGCGACGGGCCCGGCTCGGTCACCGTCCACCAGGTCAGCGGCTCGGAGGGGATCTCGCCCGACAGCGTCTCCAGCTCCGTCAGCGCGGGCCCGGACGGCACGGTCACCGCCACCCAGTCCTCGACCTACCACTCGGGCGGCGGGTCGGACGCCGGGTCGGACGCAGGCGGGTCCGGCGGCGGTGGCGGCGGCGGTGGCGAGGGCGGCGGGTCCGGCACGAGCGACGGCGGGGGCTCGCCCGGCGACTCCCACAGCGACTCCCACAGCGGCGGCGACGACGACGGGGTCGACATCGTCGTCCAGCAGTTCCAGCAGTCGGTCATCCGGGCGGACGAGAACGGCAACCTGGTCGTCGAGACGTTCACCCGGATCGTCGTGCAGCTCGAGGGCCAGACCTATGTGGCCACCGACCACGGCGTGGCGGTCATCGACGCGGAGTCCGGACAGGACGTCGTGATCCACGAGGTGGCCACGGTCATCGTCACGGAGAACCCTGACGGCACGTACACCGTCGCGACCGACGCGCACACGACCGTCGACCTGGTGCCGGACACGGACGGCGACTTCGACGCCACCCTGGTCCAGGACGAGCACGTCGCGCTGGAGGACGACCCGACGGTCGGGGAGGACGCCGACCTGTCCGCCACCCAGGACCAGTCGGCGGTGGCGGACGGCGTCAGCGGCGTCGGGGTGCTGCAGATCCAGACCGCCGAGGGCATGTCGGACCAGTCGCAGCTCGCGGACAGCGCGGACGCGGTGATCACCCAGGCGCAGGGCGCCGGGGCAGGGTCGACGCAGACGCAGACCGGCACGTCGGAGGACGGCGGCATCATCACCCAGGCCCAGGGCGCGGGCATGGGGTCCAGCCAGACCCAGGAGGCATCGACCCCCGGTGGGATCACCACCCAGGGCCAGGGCGCGGGCGCGGGCTCCACCCAGACCCAGGTCTCCGACACACCGGGCGGCATCACCACCCAGGGCCAGGGCGCGGGCGCCGGCTCCACCCAGACCCAGGTCTCCGACACACCGGGCGGCATCACCACCCAGGGCCAGAACGCCGGCGGCGGCTCCACCCAGACCCAGGTCTCCGAGACGGCGGGCGGGGTCACCACCCAGGGCCAGGGCGCCGGCGCGGGCTCGACCCAGACCCAGGTCTCGGACACCCCCGGCGGGGTCACCACCCAGGCCCAGAAGGGCGGCGCGGACTCCGACCAGACCCAGGTGTCGACGGGAGCGGGCGCGCAGGCCCAGCAGGGCGGCGCGAACTCGTCCCAGGTCCAGGCCGGGGCGGGGACGCAGGTGCAGTCGGGCGGCCCGGGCTCGGTGTCCACGCAGGTCCCGACCGGCGCCGGCTCGGCCGCGGGCCCCGCCGCACCCGGCACACCCGCCGGCTCGACGGCATCCGGCTCAGCCGCCGGCTCGACGATGCCCACTCCGACACCCGCCGGACAGACGATGCCCGGACAGGCTGCGGGGGCCCAGACGATGCCCGGGCAGACGCCGGGCGGGCAGGCGATGCCCGGCTCCGCGGCGTCGTCCACCATGCCCGGGCCGGCGACGGGTGCCGCAGGAGCCGGCGCGACGGGCGCGGGCAGCGCACCGCCCGTGGCCGCCGCACAGACCACGACCGCGATGGACCACACCCTCCTCGCGACGACCGGGATCGCGGCAGGCTCGGTGGTGCCGATCGTCCTCACCACCGACGGGGGCCACTCCGACCAGCCCACGAGCCCCACGACCTTCAGCACCCCGCTCACCCCGCCCGCGGCGGAAGGGCCCGGATCCGGCGGGCCCGCGAACGCCTCGACGGCGACCGCAGGCCCTGCGACCGCAACGCCGGTAGACGGCGGCGCAGGCGCCACCGCTCCCCTCACGGGTGCCCCGGGCAGCGCCGACCCGACCGCAGGCGAGCCCGGGGGAGCGGGCGGATCGGCAAGCGCCCCCGTCGCCGGTCCGGACGCCGGGGGAACGGACAGCAGTGGAACGGGCCCGGCCGGGCACGGCTCCGACGGCACAGGTGCGGCGAACGCCGGGACGGCGGGCAGCGGTGCGGCGGGCACGGGAACGGGCGCAGCAGGCGCCGGTGCGGCGGACAGCGGCGGGCAGGCGCCCACCACCGTGGGCGAGGCCGGTCCCGCCCACGCCCCGTCCGACCCGACGCTCACCGAGGGCCCTCCGGTCCCGCCCGCGACCCACCCCGAGCCGGTGGCCGCGCCGAGCGGCACCGCGCCCACCCCGGACCCGGCCGACCACTTCGGTGGCCCGGCGGCCCCGGTGGAGCACTTCGCGCCCGTCGGGCAGCCGCCCACACCGACCGAGACCTTCGTCGCCGAGCACGCCGCGACCCCCGTCGTCCACGAGGAGTCGCTGCCCGAGCACCCGTCCGGTCCGGAACCGGAGTCACACGAGCAGGCCCTGCACGACCAGGCCGTCGACGACCCCACCCCGGACCACCACCACGACACGGACGCCTTCGACCACGCCGGTTGATCCACCGCGCCGGCGGACCTAGACGAGCATCCCCTCACACGTCCGAACCAGAATCCTCGCGGCCGTGGCGGTAGGGCGGGTCGCGAGCGGATCCTCGGCCTCCCGCTGCCATCGCGCGAGCGTCGACAGCGCCGTCTCCCGGACCTTCACCACATCCGCGGTCGCGTCCAGACCCAACCGAGTACGGGGATCGTCGCCGTAGGAACCCAGCAGGCGTTCGGCGGAGCCGTCGTCCCCGGGGAGGAGGGTGGGGTCCTCGCGCAGGGCGTCGATCAGGCGCAGCTCGGTGAGCTCGTGGGCGCCCGCGACCAGCTCGTCGAAGCGGCGGCGCAGGTCGGGCGGGGGCGGGGAGCCCACGAACAGCGACTCCAGGGCCTGGATCGCGGTGCGGGCCTTCAGCACGTCCGCGCGGGCGGCGAAGCGGGTCGTCAGCATCTCGTGCAGGGTCGTGATCCCGCTCAGCCGCTGCAGGTGCACGGCCAACGCGCTCGCGTCCGCCGCTTCCCCTGCCTGGATCAGCTCGACGGCGCTGCGCACGCCGAACAGCCCCAGCCTGCGCACCAACGCGAGCCGCGCCGCGGGCTCGACCCCGCCGGCCTCCGCGCTGATGAACCGGTCCGTGGTGAGCAGCAGCCCCTCGCGCGCCTCGGCGGGCAGGGCTGCGAGCCGCACGAGGACGCTGTACTCGGACTGCAGCAACGTTGCACCGCACGAGGCGAGCAGCCCCGCGACCGGCACCACGGTGTGGCACAGCCTGCGCACCCGCGGGTCCGCCGCGTACCGGTCCGCGATCCGGGCGGCGGACTCCAGCGCGTCCGGACGCGAGTGTCCCACCTCGTCCGCCCTGGCCAGGACGCCGATCGTGTTGACCGGCCTGCCCTGCCCCTCGGTGTCGTGGAACGCCTCGAGGAAGTCCACGTCGTCCGTGTGCATGTGCCGCATCAGGTAGACGACGGCGTCCGCGCCGGACCCGCGCGGCCCCTCGGGCGTGAGCAGCACCCGGGACCGCGCGGAGATCTCCTCGTTGATCGAGCCGATGCCGGGGGTGTCGATCAGGGTCATGGCCTGCAGCCGGCGCGACGGCCAGTCGACCACCATCCGCGACACCACCTCCGGCGCGTGGCCTGCCAGGTCGATCGAGGCCAGCGACCCGGACTCGGGGAAGGGCAGCTGCGCGGGCGGGCCGTCGTTCGGGAACAGCAGCACGCGATAGGCGGGCCCGTTGCGGAACCACGTGACGATCCGGGTGCACTCCCCCGCGTCCGTGGCCGCGAGGTCCTGACCCACCAGCGCGTTGAGCAGGGTGGACTTGCCCGCCTTGACCCGCCCGGCGATCGCGACCCGCAGCGGCTCGTCGATCCGGGCGGCCAGCGCCGCGACCATCGGGGCGATCCGGGTGCCCTCGGCGAGCGCCTGGGCGTCGCCCACCACCTGTCGGGTCCGGGCCAACAGCGTGCTCGTGGTCATGCGGCCGCCACCCGACGCTGCGTCATGAGCTCGTCCGCCTGCCCGCGCAGCATCGCGAGCGACTTCAGGTCCGCCTCGATCCGCTCCATCTGCTGCTGCTCGGTCTGCTCGCTCTGCACCGCGCGTTCGGCCTCCTTCAGCGCCTCGGACAGAGACCGGAGCAGCTCGTCCAGCCGCTCGGTGTAGCCGTCCCGCAGCTCCCGCTGGATCCGCCGGATGACGTCCCGGGAGTCCTTCCCGACGTGGATGTTGAACTCGTCGACGTAGCGCCGCACCGCGAGCTTCGCCTTCTGCCTGCGCTGCTCCAGCTGGCGCTTGCGGTCGTCCTTCATCCCGCTGCGGCCCATCAGCGCGGCGGCGGCGAGGCCGATCGGCAGCGGGATGGCCAGCAACGCGATGTGGGTGAGCATCGTGAACATCATCAGCCCGCCGTAGGACTTCTGGAGGCCCGCCATCGCCGTGGCGCCCTTCTTCGACGCCACCGCGAACCCGGTGTCCAGCTCCAGCGAGTCGACCTTCGCGACCGGGGCCTCGACGCGCAGCGGCACGACGATCGCGGACTCCTCCAGCTCGAAGTGCTCGGCCACCCGCCCCGCGACGTCCCGGGTCGCGCGGATCAGCTCCGCGTAGTTCTCCATCGTCTCGCCCGCCAGCCGCTGCCGCAGCCAGGACGCGAACTCCTCGAAGTTCTTCGCCGGGTCACCCTCGTCGATCGCGCTCTCGGCGTCCATCAGCACGCCGCGGGCCCGGATGCGCAGGTCGTGGTCGATGTCGGAGCTGACGTCCGCCAGCCCGTCGTACAGCAGGGTCTGCCAGCGGGCGCTGCGGGCCTTGAGCCGCTCCAGCCGCTCGCGGGTGTCGGCGATGTCCCGGGTGAGCTGCGCGGTCCGCTCGGGGTGCACCAACGCGCTCTGCCGCGCCCGGACGGTCTGCTCCAGCTGGTCGACCACCGAGTGCACGTGGTTGCCCACGGCCTTGAGCGTGACCTGCTCGGAGTCCGCCACCACCTCGGTCAGCTTCGCGACGAGCGCGGGGAACCCGGACTCGGCGTTCATCGTCTGGTCCACGCGGCGGGCGGCCTGCAACCGCAGCTCCGACGACAGCGCGATCGGCTCGACCGTGACCCCCGCCCGGGCGAGGTGGGCGAGGTCGAGCTGCAGGATCCGGCGCCACTCGACGTGCAGGTCGGTCTTGGTGAGCGCGAAGATGATCGTGGGGCAGAGCTCCTGCGCGGTCTTGAGGAACTTGATCTCCGCGGCGGTGAGCTCCTGCGAGGCGTCCGAGCAGAAGACGACGGCGTGCGCCTGCGGCAGCGCCCCGACCGTCACCGTCGTGTGCACCGATCCCAGCCCGCCGACGCCGGGGGTGTCCACCAGCACCAACCCGTCCTGCAGGAGCCTGCGCTGGATCCCGATCTGCACGGCGTGCAGGCCCTTCGCCCGGGCCTCGGCGCCGCGGGGGTCGCCCTCGGCCGCGTACCCGGCGGCCGCCTCGTACGGGATCTTCTCGACGCGGGTCTCCTGCTCGGTCACGTAGGTGGCGGTGGCGGCGGGCTCGTCCGCGTACTTGACGACGGTCGGCACCGCGGTCGCGATGTCGTCGTCCACCGGGCAGACCTGAGCGGTGAGCAGGGCGTTGATCAGCGAGCTCTTGCCCTGCTTGAACTCGCCGACGACGTAGACCAGCACCGACGGCTGCCCCAGCATGTCCTTCGCCGCGTTGAGCCTGCGGACGAGGTCCTCGCGCTGGTAGACCGTCGCGCCCTTGATCGTGAGGTCGAGGGTCGACGCGGCCTTCGCGAGCCTGCCCTCCTGCTGCCCTGCCATGGTGTCCCTGCCTACCCCGTCGAACGTGCTCTCGGTAGTCCCCGTACCGCGTCGCCGGAACGGGACTCCCGCGGTCGGCGGGAGTGCCGTTCGAGCCACCCGGGCCGGACGGCCGGAGGCCCGGCGACGGAACGTCCGTCGCCGGGCTCTCGGGTCCTGCGGTGGTGCTCAGCCGTCGTGCGAGTCGTGGCCGGCGTCGTGGTGGCCCGAGTCGTGGGCCTCGGTCGCGGCCGCCGCGTCGTGGTGGTCCGCCTCGAACGAGGAGCTGTGCTCCTCGTGCGAGGTGGTCGCCGCGAACGTCTCGTGCTGCGGCTCCGGCGCGCTCTCGTGGTGGACGGGAGCGGGCTCCGGGTCGCTGTGGTGCTGGACCGGCGCCGGGGCCTCGAAGTGCTCGGCCTGGTGCTGGGGCTCGGCCGCCGCCGCGAAGTGCGGGGCCGGGGCGTCGTCCGCGAAGACGTCACCGTGGTCCGCCGGGGCCGGGGCGTGGGCCGCCTCGGCCGCGAAGACGTCCCCGTGGTCGGCGGGCTCGACCTGCACCGGACCGGTGACCTGCGTGGCCCCGCCGTCGTGGGCACCGACCTGGACGGGACCGGTGACCTGGGTGGCCCCGCCGTCGGCCGCACCGACCTGGACGGGCCCGGTGACCTGGGTGGCCCCGTCGCCGTGGTCGCCGACCTGGACGGGTCCCGTGACCTGGGTGGCCCCGTCGCCGTGGTCGCCGACCTGGACCGGTCCGGTGACCTGCACCGGGCCGCCGTCGGCAGCCCCGACCTGCACCGGGCCGGTGACCTGCGTGGCGCCGGGCCCGTGGTCCCCGACCTGCACCGGGCCGGTGACCTGGGTGGCCCCGCCGTCCGCCGCACCGACCTGGACGGGTCCCGTGACCTGGGTGGCCCCGCCGTCGGCGGCACCGACCTGGACGGGTCCCGTGACCTGGGTGGCCCCGCCGTCGGCGGCACCCACCTGGACCGGACCGGTGACCTGCACCGGGCCGTCACCCGCCGGGCCGACCTGCACCGGGCCGGTGACCTGAGTAGCCCCGCCATCCGCCGCACCGACCTGCACCGGGCCGGTGACCTGAGTAGCCCCGCCGTCGGCCGCACCGACCTGCACCGGGCCGGTGACCTGAGTAGCCCCGCCGTCCGCCGCACCGACCTGCACGGGACCGGTCACCTGGGTGCCGCCGTCGTGCCCGCCGCCGACCTGGACCGGACCGGTGACCTGGGTGGCCCCGCCGTCGTGCCCGCCGACCTGCACGGGGCCGGTGACCTGCACCGGGTCGCCGCCGTGCGAACCGACCTGCACCGGGCCGGTGACCTGCACCGGGTCGCCGCCGTGCGAACCGACCTGCACCGGGCCCGTGACCTGCACCGGGTCGCCGCCGTGCGAACCGACCTGCACCGGGCCCGTCACCTGCACGGGCTCGCCGGAAGCGCCGACCTGCACGGGGCCGGTGACCTGGACGGGGGATCCGTCCGCACCGACCTGCACCGGGCCGGTCACCTGGGTGGCCCCGCCGGTCTCGCCGACCTGGACCGGGCCCGTGACCTGGGTGCCGCCGCCCGCCGCGGGGCCGACCTGCACGGGGCCGGTGACCTGTGTGCCGCCGTCCTCCCCGACCTGCACCGGGCCGGTGACCTGCACCGGCTCGCCCTCGGCGCCGACCTGCACCGGGCCGGTGACCTGCACGGGGTTGCCGTCCGCACCGACCTGCACAGGGCCGGTGACCTGCACCGGGTTGCCGTCCTCCCCCACCTGCACGGGGCCGGTGACCTGCACCGGGTCGCCGCCGTGCGAGCCGACCTGCACCGGGCCGGTGACCTGCACCGGGTCGCCGCCGTGCGAGCCGACCTGCACCGGGCCGGTGACCTGCACCGGGTCGCCGCCGTGCGAGCCGACCTGCACCGGGCCGGTGACCTGGGTCGGGCCGCCGTCGGCCGCCTCGACCTGGACCGGACCCGTGACCTGGGTGCCGCCGTCGTGCGCACCGCCGACCTGGACCGGACCGGTGACCTGCAGGGACTGGTCCGCCCCGGAGACCATGACCGGGCCGGTGACCTGCGCGGCCGCCTCGGTCGCAGAGGTGGCGGCCGTCGCGGGGGCCACCTGCACGGGGCCGGTGACCTGCGTGGCGCCTGCGTCCCGCCCACCGACCTGTACCGGGCCGGTCACCTGCACGGGCTGGCCGTCCGCACCGATCTGCACGGGGCCGGTGACCTGCACCGGGTCGCCGTCGCGGCCGACCTGCACCGGGCCCGTGACCTGGATCGGGTCGCCGCTGTCGCCGACCTGGACAGGGCCGGTGACCTGCGTGGCCCCGCCGTCCGCCGCACCGACCTGCACGGGACCGGTGACCTGGGTGCCGCCGTCGTGCCCGCCGCCGACCTGCACCGGGCCGGTCACCTGGGTCGGGCCGCCGTCGGCCGCACCGACCTGCACCGGGCCGGTGACCTGCGTGCCGCCGTCGTGCCCGCCGCCGACCTGCACCGGGCCCGTGACCTGCACCGGGCCGCCGTCCGCCGCACCGACCTGCACCGGACCGGTGACCTGGGTGCCGCCGTCGTGCCCGCCGCCGACCTGGACCGGACCGGTGACCTGGGTGGCCCCGCCGTCGTGCGAGCCGACCTGGACCGGGCCGGTGACCTGGGTGGGTCCGCCGTCCGCGGCCTCGACCTGTACGGGGCCGGTGACCTGGGTCGCGCCGTTGTCGTGGGTGTCGTGGGTCTCGGTGCTCATCTCGTTCACATCTCCTTGGTGGTCGCCGTCGGCCGTGTGCTCGCTGCTGTGGTCGCTGTCCTGCTGCCCGTGCTCGGCGCCGTCGGCCCAGCCGGGCCCGCCCGCCTCCGGACCCGACACGTCCGGGAGCGCCTCGCCGGGCACCCTCGTCGCGTCGGCGTACCGGTGATCGAAGAGGAAGACGGGGCCCACCGGGGCGGGCTCGTCGATGCCGTCGCGACCGAAGATCGTGAGCGGCTGTTCCTGACTGTCGCCGGTCCAATCGACCAGGTCACCCGGGTCGAAGGGTGAGTCCGTCATGTCGCTCGCCCCTCACTCGGTGTCCGTGGTCTCGGCCGAACCGTGGTGCCGTCCTGCCGATGACCAGAAGTCTGCTGCGATGGCCTCGTACCGAGGAGAGCAATCGCTACTCAAAACCTCCGTGTGGATCTCCTGGTGTTACTCACCCTGAGCACGGAGAGCACTCACGAAATACGGCGGCCGCCCCCCTGAACAGGGAAGCGGCCGCCGTCGGCGCCTTACGGGGGCGGGTCAGCCCTCCACGGTCAGCCCACTCTCCCTGGCCTCCGCGATCTCCTCCTCGCGCTCCGCCTCGGCGATCCGGGTGAGCTCCGCGCCCGCGTCCGGGTCGCGGGTGAGGTTCTCGCCGGTGGCCGGGTCGAAGACGTGCACCTTGCGGGAGTCCAGCCAGAACTCGGCCTCGCGGCCGGAGCGGATCCGGCTGGTCGAGTCGATGGACACGATCGCCTGCGTGCGCAGCTGGTCCGAGTCGAGCTCCCGGGACAGCTCCTTGAGCTGCTCGACCACCTCGTCCGGCGCGTCGTACGGGATGTAGGCGAACTGCGAGTCCCCCAGCCACTCGGTGACGTCCACCTTGGCCCGGAACGTGCTGCCGTGGCCCCGCTTCGCCTCGTCGACCAGCGAGGCGTCCTCGAAGAACTCGGGCCGGATGCCGACGAGCACGAGGTCGCGGTCCCCGATGTCCGCCGCACGCTTGGCGTCCAGCGAGATGTCCCCGAACGGCGTGGACAGCGTGCCGTTCTTCAGCTTCGCGGGCAGGAAGTTCATCGGCGGCGACCCGATGAAGCCCGCCACGAAGAGGTTGACGGGCTGCTCGTAGAGCTCCCGCGGCGAGGCCACCTGCTGGATCACGCCCTTGCGCAGGACGCAGACCCGGTCGCCGAGGGTCATCGCCTCGGTCTGGTCGTGCGTGACGTAGATCGTCGTGATGCCCAGCCGCCGCTGCAGCCGGGCGATCTCCGTGCGCATCTGGCCGCGGAGCTTGGCGTCCAGGTTGGACAGCGGCTCGTCGAAGAGGAACGCGTCCGCGTCCCGCACGATCGCGCGGCCCATCGCGACGCGCTGCCGCTGCCCGCCGGAGAGGTTGGCGGGCTTGCGCTGCAGGTGCTCGTGCAGCTCGAGGACGTCCGCGGCCGCGTTGACCTTCTCCTGCACCTCGTTCTCCGGCGCCTTCTGCAGCCGCAGCGGGAACGCGATGTTCTCGAAGACCGTGAGGTGCGGGTAGAGCGCGTAGTTCTGGAAGACCATCGACAGGTTGCGCTCGCGCGGGGCCATGTCGTTGACCCGCTTGCCGCCGATGACCATGTCGCCGGACGTGATGTCCTCGAGCCCCACCACCATCCGCAGCAGGGTGGACTTCCCGCAGCCGGACGGCCCGACGAGGATCATGAACTCGCCGTCCGCGATGTCGAGGCTGACGTCGTTCACCGCCGGGAAGCCGTCGCCGTACTTCTTGACGATGTTCTTCATCTCCACGGAAGCCATAGCTCAGCCCTTCACAGCGCCGTTGGTGAGGCCGGAGACGATCCGGCGTTGGAAGATCAGGACGAGGATGATCACCGGGATGGTGACGACGACCGCGGCGGCCGCCGTCGCGCCGGTCGGGTCCTCGAACTGGGAGGCCCCGGAGAACAGCCCCAGGGCGGCGGGCACGGGTCGGGCAGCGCTCGTGGACGTGAGCGAGATGCCGTAGACGAAGTCGTTCCAGGCCAGGAAGAACGCCAGGATCGCGGTGGTGAACACCCCGGGCGCGGCGAGCGGCACGATGACCTTGCGGAAGGCCTGCCACGAGGTCGCGCCGTCCACCTGCGCGGCCTGCTCCATCTCCCACGGGATCTCGCGGAAGAAGGCCGACATCGTCCAGATGGACAGCGGCAGGGTGAGCGACAGGTACGGGATGATCAGACCCGGCCAGGTGTCGTAGAGCCCGATCAGCCGCCACAGGTTGAACAGCGGCGTGACGATCGAGATGACCGGGAAGATCGCCACCGCGAGCGCGGTGGACAGGATGAGCTTCTTGCCCCGGAAGTCCAGCCGCGCGATGGCGTACGCGGCGAACATCGACAGGATGCAGGCCAGGAACGTCGCGATCAGGCAGATGCCGAACGAGTTGCGCAGCGCGGGCAGGAAGAGCGAGGCGGCGTCACCGGTGAGGATCTGCGAGTAGTTCTGCCAGGTGAACACGCTGGGCAGGAACTGCCCGTTCGCCACGTCGGCGGGGGCCTTGAACGACAGCGAGACGATCCAGGCGATCGGGAAGAGCGCGTAGAGGACGATGACGATCCCCGCGACGATCCACCAGTTGCGTTCCTTCGCGGACATCTACTTCTCCCCCCGCGCCTGGGACAGGTCGACCTTGAAGCCCTTGATGAACCCGAAGGCGATCAGGACCACGGCGATGAACAACAGCACCGACACCGCCGAGCCCAACCCCACTTCCAGCCGGGCGATCGTCTGCCGGTAGGCGAGGAAGGACACGGACTCGGTGCCGTTCGCCCCCGCCGTCATGACGAAGATCGAGTCGAAGACGCGGAAGGCGTCCAGGGTCCGGAACAGCAGGGCGACCATGATGGCCGCCTTCATGTTCGGGATGGTCACCTTGAACATCCGCTGCCACCAGGTCGCACCGTCCACCTTGGCCGCCTCCTGCAGCACGTCCGGCACCTGGGCGAGGCCCGCGAGCAGCAGCAGCGAGATGAACGGCGTGGTCTTCCAGATCTCCGCCAGGCAGATCACCAGGATCGAGCTGCCGAAGGAGCCGAACCAGTCCGTGTCGGCGGTGATCCCCGGGATCCAGGAGAACCAGCTGTTCACGAAGCCCGAGTTGAGGTCGAACGCGAACTGCCAGGCGAAGGCCGAGACGACCGTGATGATCGCGTAGGGCAGCAGGATCGCCGCCCGGACGACGGGCCGGATGGACTTGAGCGCGTTCGCCATGACCATGGCCAGCAGGAAGCCGAGCACCAGCTCGACGGCCACGGTGATCACGGTGATCAGCACCGTGGTGGCGATGGACTGCCACCAGATGGCGTCGGACAGCACGACGCCGTAGTTGCTCAGGCCCACGAACCGGCGGTTCTCCGGGTCGGTCAGCCGGTAGGCGAACAGCGACTGGTAGACCGCCTGCCCGATGGGATAGGCCGTGACCAGCAGCATCACGACGAAGGCGGGGCCCGCGAGGTACCAGCCGAGCTTCTGCTCGGCCTTCGCGCGGTCGGTCGCGCCGCCACGGGGCGCCGCGTGGGCGGGCGCCGTGGTGGCCGGGGGAACGGTGGTGGTCACAGCAGCTGCCTCCCCGAGAGCACGGCATCGATCAGTTCGGTGGCGTTCTTGCCGGTGACGCCCGGCGTCACGGAGCCCGGCGGGTGGTACTCGCGCTGGATGCTGCCCGAGACCTCGCTGTAGTACGGGGTCTGCGGGCGCGGGGCCGCGAGCTGCAGGGACTGCTCGATGGTCGGCGCCATCGGGAAGTCCGCCAGCACCTCGGGGTCGGAGAACACCGACGAGCGCGAGGCCGGGTTGCCGTTGGTCAGGAAGTACTCCTTCTGGTTCTGGGTCGAGGTGATGCACTCGGTGGCCTCGTAGGCCAGGTCCGGGTGCGCGCTGAAGGCGCCGACGCCGAGGTTGATGCCGCCGTACGGCGGGGCCGCGGGCTTGTCGGCGTCCACCCGCGGGTAGAGGGTCCAGCCGTAGTCGTCCACGACGGACTGCTGCAGCGTGCCGCCCTCGACACCGCTCTTCGCCTTGCTCCACACGAACGGCCAGTTGACCATCCACCCCGCTGTGCCCGCCTCGAAGGCCGCGACGCTCTCGTCCTCGCCGGCGGTGGAGAAGGCCGCGCCCTCTCGGCCGCTGTTGGCGAAGGTGCTCATCACCTCGGCGGCGCGGTCGCCCTGCGGGGTGTCCAGGCCGAGCTTGATCTGGGTCGGGTCGGTCGAGTTCTGCGCGATGACCGCGCCGCCCGCCGAGGCGATCAGGGCGTTGAACCAGACCGTCAGCGACTCGGCGCGGCGGCCCTGCGCGGCGATGTTGGTGTTCGCCTTGCCCGCGGCCTGGATCAGCTGGTCCCAGGTCACCGGCTGGGACATGTCGATCCCCGCGGCTGCGGCGGCGGACTTCTTGTACCAGAGCAGCTGGGTGTTGGCCCAGAACGGGACCGTGACCAGCTTGCCGTCCCAGGTGGCGCCGTCGATCGCCGACTGCACCGTGCCCTGGGTGACCCGGGCGGCCACGTCCGGCGGGATCGGCGCCAGGAACCCGGCCTGCGCGTACTCCGGGATGTACGGCGGGTCGAGGCTCATGATGTCGATCGAGCTGTCGTTCGCCGCGAGCCTGCGCACGAGCTGCTGGCGCTGCTCTGAGGACTCACGGGGCAATGTGGAGGTCGCGATCGTGTATCGGCCGCCCGCGGCCTGCGTGCACTTCTGGGCGATCGTCGCCTGCCCGCCGTCGTCCGGGTTGATGTACCAGGTCAGCACCGGTGGTCCGGCGGCTCCGGACCCGCAGGCCGCGAGACCGCCCATCGCCACCACGGCGAGTGCGGCCGCGGCCAGGCGGCTTCTCCAGGGGCGTCGCATCGTCGTCGACCTCCGTTGGTCGTCGCAGGGCATGCGGGAATAGAGCTGGAAGCGCTTCCAGCCGTCACTCTGCGCACATGACTCGGTAGTGTCAAGGCTCACAGAACGCTAGAACAGATCCCGACATCCGGCAGCCTCGAACCGCAGACTGCGCAGGAAATAGTTATGCAAGCGCTTCCGGCTGCCGCGTTATGATCCCGGTCGTGTCCGCCCCGACGGAGCGTGCGGTCAACCTCGCCGACGTGGCCCGGTTGGCGGGGGTCTCCCCTGCCACCGCCTCGCGTGCGCTGGGCGGACACCCGCACGTCGCGGCGGCGACCCGTGAGCGGGTGCTGCGGATCGCGGACGAACTGTCCTATGTGGTCTCGCCGGACGCGTCGCGGCTCGCAGGCGGACGCACCGGCCGGGTCGCGGCGCTGGTTCCGCACCTGTCCCGCTGGTACTTCGCCGCGCTGGTGGACGGGCTCGCGGGGGCCCTGCGCGCGGCCGGTCTCGACCTGCTGCTGCACCCGGTGGGGGACGCCGACGACCGGGTCGAGTACTTCCGCAGGCTGCCTGCCCGGCGCGCGGTGGACGCGATCGTCACCGTGGCCTTCCCGGTCGACGACGCCGAACGGGAACGACTGGAGGGACTCGACGTCACGGTCGTCGCGGTCGGCGGGCAGGTCGGCTCCCACCCCTTCGTCACGATCGACGACGAGGCCGCGGGCCGCCAGGCCGTCGACCACCTGATCCACCTGGGGCACAGCAGGATCGCGATGATCGAGACGCTCGATCCCGAGCAGCGCGGGGACCAGCCGGCGGGCAGGCGGCTGGCCTACGAGCGGGCGCTGGCGGACGCCGGACACCCGCTCGACCCGGACCTGGACTGCACCGTGGAGTGGGGCGGGGAGGAGGGCGCGGACGCGATGGCCCGGTTGCTCGGGCTGCGGCACCCGCCGACCGCGGTCTACGCCCACTCGGACGAGGTGGCCCTCGGCGCCGTGCGCACCCTCCGAAGGGCCGGGCTCCGCATCCCCGCCGACGTGTCGGTGATCGGCATCGACGACGACCCGCTCGCCGCCCTCACCGACCTGACCACGGTCCACCAACCGGTGCGCGAACAGGGCACGCTGGCGGGGCACATGGTCGCCACCGCGCTGAGCGGGAGTGACCCCGGCCCCGGCATCGTGCTCCCGACCAGACTGGTGGTGCGGGGCAGCACGGCCCCGCCGAGAGGACTGCGATGACGGCGCCCGAGCTGATCCTGCGCGACCTGTCCCCCGGGTTGCTGGCCCTGCCCTGGGACCTGCCGCTGGCCGAGTGGAACCCCGCCGAGGTCCCACTGCGGGACATCGCCGTCGGGCCGTCGCGGCACCTGGTGCGGTTCGTCGAGACGGACGGGCGGCGGTGGGCGCTCAAGGAGCTCCCGCACCGGATCGCGCGGCGCGAGTTCACCGTGCTGCGCACCATGGAGGACGACGGGCTGCCCGCGGTGCGGGTCGCAGGAGTCGTCTACCAGCCCGAGGACACCGCGATCCTCGTGACGCACTACCTCGAGGGATCGTGGCAGTACCGGCGGCTGTTCATGCGGCTGCCGCCGAACCGGCCCGCGCACCGGGCCCGGCTGTTCGACGCGATGGCCTCGCTCCTCGTCGAGCTGCACCGGCACGGCATCTTCTGGGGCGACTGCTCGCTGGCCAACACCCTGTTCAGCCGGGACGGCCAGACCCTGCAGGCGTTCATGGTGGACGCCGAGACCAGCGAGATCCACCCCAGCCTGTCGGACGGGCAGCGGCAGTTCGACCTCGACATCCTGGTGGAGAACGTCGCGGGCGGCATGATCGACCTCGCCGAGCGGCTGGAGCGGCCCCCGGAGATCCATCCGCAGCTCATGGCCGAAGCCTTCGCCATCCCGGAGCGCTACAACGCCCTCTGGGACGCCCTGCACGCCGCCCCGACCTTCTCCTTCGGCGACCGCTACCGCGTCGAGGGCAAGATCCGCGAGCTCAACGACCTGGGCTTCGCCGTGGAGGAGGTCACCCTGCAGCCGAAGGGCGACGCCCCCGGGGAGCTGACGCTGCAGGTCGGCGTGGGCGACCGCCGCTTCCACGCCCGCAGGCTCGAGGAGCTGACCGGGCTCGAGGTGGGCGAGGGCCAGGCGACCGTGCTGCTCGGTGACCTGCAGGCCCACCAGGCCTGGCTCTCCCGCCGGGACGGCCGCGACCACTCGGACTCCGAGGCGGCGGCGAGCTGGATGGAGGTCTGCCTGCGCCCGGGCATCGAACGGGCGCACCGGGCCGTGGGCGGGGTGGGGTCGCCGGTGCAGGCCTACTGCGACCTGCTCGAGGTCCGCTGGATCCTGTCGGAGCGCGAGGGTGCGGACGTCGGGGACGCCCGGGCCCTCGCCGCCCTCGCGGGCCGCGCCCCCACCGACTCCGCCGCCCGCGCCGCGGTGGTGGAACCGAGCACGGGCTGGTTCACGGCCCCGCCTCCGGAGTGAGCGCCACCCACCGATCGCACGTTTCGTGCTCCCAGCGCGGCATGATCGCCGGTCGTGTGCGCTCAGCGCTGTGTGGACCGCGCTGAGAGCACGCGACCAGCGATCATGGGACGGGCCCGCCCGCGCTGAGCGCACGAAACGTGCTGTCCGCGCCGTCGAGCCTGCCGCGCAGGTCACGGGTGGCGCGGCAGTAGGCGGGCTCCTCCCAGTAGTCGGAGTGGCCCTGCCTGCACGGCTCCGCGATCCTCGTGTCGCCCGGCAGGCCCTCGATCTCCCCGCCGATGGGGTCCGAGGGACGCCAGAGGTTGATCCACCGCCCGTCCAGCCGGCGCTCGATCTCCGCGGTCACCGCCCCGTCGACCTGGGTCGGGAAGAACTCGGCGTACAGCCTGCCCCAGGGGGAGCCGTAGCTGAGCAGGGCGACGCCCGCGAGGTCGTGGACGCGGTCGTCCAGCAGCAGGGCGGCGTTCGCGATCACCGTGCCCTGGCTGTGCGGGGCAAGCAGGACACCGCCGCGGGCCGCGAGCTCGGCGCGCAGCTGCGCCTCCAGCTGCGGGACCGCGCGGTCGGAGTAGGTCGGCGGCGCGAGGGGGTGGAACCAGCGCGGCCAGAAGGTGCCGACGTCCCACAGCACCCCGACGCCCCGGCGGACGCTGCGGTCACGCAGGCCTGCGACGATCCGGCCGAGGATCGCCGCCGTCGGCAGGACGACGGCGACCGCCAGGCAGAGGTCCCGGAAGGTGCCGGGCGGCACGTCGATGCCCGCGATCCGCAGGCTGTGGCCGGTCAGCACGGCCCAGACGACGAGCGCCGTCACCGCCGCGATCCCGAGGACGACCACCGCCCCCACCCCCGGCCCCCGTCGCACCGCGACCACGCTCGCCACCAGCACGATCGGCACCGCCAGCAGCAGCACCACGCCGAGTGCGAACCAGCGCGGCAGCGCCGACACCGGGATCCCGGCTCGGACCTGCACCACCGACACGATCGTGAACACCGCCCCGACCGCCCCCACGACCGCGGTCAGCCAGGACGCCCGACGGGTGAGGGCGGGCACCACCGCGCCCGTGTCGGCCGGGGAGACCACGGCCACCAGCCACCGGACCGTCGCCGCCAGCGCGACGAGCGCGATGCTCGTGGTGATCGCCACCGCCAGCCAGTCGACGAACAGGTCCACCTGCGGCGCGAACCCGCCGACCCCGGCGACGAGCCCGGCGGCCCGGCTGATCAGGCCCGAGCCGAAGCCCGCGCCGATGCTGGCCGCGAGCAACAGCACCGCGGCCGGGTTCGCGGCGCGCCTACCCCCGCCGTTGACCACGGTCAGCAGGACGACCGCGGCCAGGATCACCACGGCGACCCACACCGCGGAGCCGCGCAACAGCGGCAGGGACGCCCACCCCCGCACCACGGGCTCGGACCACCAGATCGGCAGCAGCGCCGCCAGCGCGACCGCCGCCACGGCCAGGCTCGCGACGACCCACCTGATCAGGAGGAACGCCCATCGCAGGCCGCCGTCGCCGGAGTCCGAGCCACGGTCCGGCGGGGCGTCGGCGCCGCGCCGCAACCCGATCCAGCAGAACAACGCGAGCACGGCGGCGAGAGCGGCGACCGCGAGGCCGAGGGTCGCGGTCCGCAACCCCGGCGCCGCCGTGCCACCGGTGGGCAGCGCGGCCAGCAACGCGGTCACCGCGAGCCCCGCGGCGAGGTGCAGCCTGCGCAGCGCCATGTTGAGCGCCCCGCTGTTCCAGAGCGTCCACTGGCGGTCGCCGAGGGTGCCGATCCCCACCGCGTCCCGCGGACGGTCCCACTGCTTCCCGAGTGCGAGCCACCAGGCCCAGGCGCGGGCGACCGGCCCCCGCGACGGCCCGGGGCGGGGCGCCATCGCCTCCGGCTTCGGCCTGATCCTGGTGAGGACGACGAGCCCGAAGAACGCCAGCGCGGTCAGCACGGTGCCCAGCCCGGCCAGCCCGACCGACACGATCCGCCGTTGGTAGAGCCACTGCCAGGCGACCAGGTCGGACAGCACGATCTGCACGGACACCACGAACACGACCGTCACGAGCACCCCGACGATCCGCACCAGGAGCGTGGCCCACCGCAACCGCAGCCCCCGACCCGCCGGACCCGCCACCATCCAGCCCGCCAGGTTGGCGATCATGAACGGCAGCAGGAGCAGGTAGAAGGCCTGGTACCACTTCCCCGACGTCAGCGAGCCCCAGGACCACGCCCGCAGCCGGGGGTCCCGGCGCGGCGCTCGCCAGACCGTGATCTCGTCCGCACCCGGTTCGGCCCGCGGGTGGGCGTCCCGGTCCGCCGGGCACCCGCAGTCGTGCTCGGCGCCCGGCTCGTCCTCCACCGCCGTCTGCTGCAGCATCGACTCGGGCGACGCCCCCGCCACCCCGTGGACCCGCAGCTCGTGTGCCTCGTCGCCGTTCATCGCCACAGACCGTAGGAGGCGCCCACCCTCCCCGGCGATACCGCCGTCGACGAGCAGTCGTCCGACGCCCACGACGAGGGCGAGCAGCGTCGACACCGCGGCGGGCGGGGCGCCCTTCGCGTCGTCCCGCCGCACGTGCGTGACCACGGCCCCGATCCTCAGCGCGGCGAGCGCGAACCCGAGGGCCGCGGGCAGCACCGCGGACCCACGCGCTGGACCCCGGTGGGCTCGGCGGCGATCCTCGACCGACTGGACATCGCGGTGTCGCCACGCTGACCGGCGGTCGGCGGGCGCGGTCCGGGAGGGTGCCGGGGTGACCTCTCCGCCCGGTGGCCGGCTCGACGCGGACCAGCAGCGCGCCTGGCTGGCGTTCATGCGGCTGCACCTGCGGATGGCGTACGAGATGAACCGCCGGCTGCATGCCGACACCACCCGGTCGCTGTCGGACTACCACGTGCTCACCGCCCTGGACGCGGAGCCCGCGGCGGCGATGTCGGTGACCGCGCTGGCCGCGGCGATCGGCTGGGAGCGCAGCCGGGCCTCCCACCACACCAAACGGATGTCCGCGCGCGGGCTCGTCGAGATGCGCCCGGCCGCCCACGACCGGCGGGTCACCGACGTCTCGCCGACCGACAGCGGGAGGGCGGCGCCGGCCGCCGCCGCTCCGGGGCACGTGGAGCCGGTGCGCAACCTGTTCTTCGACGGCCTGCCCCCCGCCCTGGTATCGCGGCTGGCGGAGCCCCTGGAGGCGGTCTACGGCAACGTGCTCGAACGGGGGACGCTCCCGCGGGTATAACGTGACATGTCATGTTGTTGCGGGGGGAGGACCTCCGATGACCACGGCTGTCACGATCTCCGGCTACGGGCCGCCGTCAGTGCTGCACGTCGACGAGATCGAGGTCGGTGCGCCGGGCCCGCGACAGGTTCGGGTCGCCGTGACCCACGCCGGCGTCGGGCCGACCGACCTCGCCATCCGGGCGGGTCACCTGGACGCGGTGTACCCCGTGCGTCCGGGCGGGGTCCTCGGGTTCGAGGCCGCGGGCACGGTGGAGGCGGTCGGCGCGGAGGTCGACGGCGTCGCGGTGGGGGACGAGGTCGCGGTGCACCTGCCGGGACCGCTCGGCGGCTACGCCGCGGCGGTGGTCGCCGACTACTGGGTGCGCAGGCCCCCGTCCGTGTCGCCCGCCGTCGCCGCCGCGCTGCCCGCGTCCGGGGAGGCTGCGGTCCGCGCGCTCTCGCTGCTCGACGTGCGGGCGGGCGAGACCCTCCTGCTGCTCGGGGGGAACGGGTCCGTCGGCGCCATCGCCCTGCAGCTCGCGCTGGCGCGGGGCGCCACCGTGGTCACCACGGTCCGGCCCGCCGACTTCGCCGCGGTCGAGGCACGGGGTGCCGTCCCGGTCGACTACCACCGACCGCTGGGCGAGGCCGTCACGTCCGGTGTGGACGCCGTGCTGGACGCCTCGGGCCACAGCGACCTGCGGGCCGCGGTGGCGCTCGCGGGCGGGCCCGCCCGGGTCCTCACGCTCTCCGACCCGCGGGCGGGCGAGCTCGGCGCCACCCTCTCCAGCCCTGATCCGGCCACGGTCGGCGCGGGCCTGCAGGAGGCGATGGACCGCCTCGCCGACGGCTCGCTGACGGTGCCGGAGCCGACGGTCCTGCCCCTCGACCGGGCCGCCGACGTCCACACCCGACTCGAGGCCGGGACCCTGCGCGGCAAGGTCGTCCTGGCCCTGTAGCTCAGCGCAGGGCCGCCGCGAGCTCCCGGATCGCCACCCGGTTCGGCTTGCCCTGCTCGGTAAGGGGGATCGAGTCCACCGGGACGACCTGCAGGGTGGCCGCGACGGCCTCGCCGTACTGCGCGGCGACGGCGGCACGGCAGTCCGCGACGTCCACCCGCCCACCCGGCCACGCCTCGGCGGCCGCGATCCGCACGCCGGGACGATGGTCGACTCCGCACGCTCCGTCTCCGCGCCGATGGTCGACTCCGCACGCTCCGTCTCCGGGCACCGGGTCGGCGACGAGCACGGCGTACCGCACGCTCGGCAGCGCGCAGAGCGTCTGCTGCAGCTCGGTCGGGGTGACCGCGCCGAGCTCGCCGATGTCCGACTCGCGGCCGAGGATCCGGAGCATGTCCTCATCGTCCAGACAGCCGAGGTCGCCGGTGCGGTACCAGCCGTCGACGAAGTGCTCGGCCTCCTCGACCGGGCGGTTCGTGTAGCCCTGGGCCATGGCGGGCGAGCGGACCTCGATCGCGCCGGCGCGCGGGTCGAGCGTGCCGTCCGCCGCGCGGAACCGGACGTCGACGCCCGGCACGATCCGCCCCGCGCACCGGAACCGGGAGGACCGGTCGTGCTCGGCGGGCGGCAGCGCGGACACGATGCCGATCTCGCTGGCCCCGTAGGTGTGCATGACGACCGGCCCCAGGTTCCGTCTCGCCCGCCTGCGCAGCACCGGCGCCGCCATCGCTCCGATGTGGACCAGCGCGTGCAGCGACGACAGGTCGTGGTCCGCGACGGCGGGGGCGTCCATCAACCCGAACAGCTGCGGTTCCACCAGGAACAGGTGCGTGATCCGCTCCCGCTCGACCGCCTGGAGCGTCGCGACGGGCTCGTAGTGGTCCTGCAGGACCACCAGGCCGCCGCCGAGCAGGGTCTGGTCGACCAGGATCTGGGTGAGGTAGGCGAGCTTGCCGTTCGCCAGCTGCCTGCGGGCCGGGTCCACCGGCGCGGCGACCGCCGTCGAGTACGACGCGAAGTCCCGACGGCTGCCCTTCGGCACCCCCGTCGTCCCGCCGGAGGAGATCAGCACGGCCGGGTCCTCGGGGCGCGCCCGGCAGGCGAACGGCTCAGCGGACTCGGCGGCGGCGAGCACGTCCAGCCGCAGGTCGGCCCCCTCGCCGACCGACGCGACAGGCGCCTCGACCCCGGCGGGCAGCAGGTCCGCCGTCTCCGGGAAGACGACGAGCAGCCGCGGCGCGAACTGCGCGATCATCCGCGCCCGACGTTCGGGGGCCGGCGGCACGGACAGGTAGACCGCGGCGGCCCCGACCAGGTGCGCGGCGTAGCGCACCATGAGCGCCTCGGGCCGGTTCGGGGCGATCAGGGCGACCAGGTCGCCCCGGCCCACCCCGAGCCCGTCGAGCGCCCGGGCGTGGCGGCGGACGTCCGCCAGCAGGGCCGCCCCCGTCGTGTCGGCGCCGTCGCAGCGCAGCACGGGCCGCGAGCCCGCCTCCTCCAGGACCTCGACGAGGTCCGCGATGTAGGTGGTCATGGCCCCACCGTCCGCCCCGTCGCTTCACTCCCGCTTCAACTCATCGGTGACCGAGCGCCCGCGTCGGGGTGTCCAGCAGGACGGGGACGTCGTCTGGGAGCACCACGGCCTGGATGAGCGGGAACCCCTCCGCCGGGGTTCAGCGCCGCGGCGGTGTCGACCCGGAGGGCGGTGGCCGACGTTCCCGTCCGGCTCCACCGTCGACCCGAATGCCGTGTCCGACTCCCCTCGGTCACCATGCATCTGACCGGTGTGGGTGAGTGACCCCGCGGCGTCCGGTTCGTTGATCCGGTCAGAGGCCGCGCGCACGGCCTCTGGAGAGAAACGACCTCGGGTCGGGTATCGCCCGCTCCTCGCCCAGCCATCGCGGCTCGAACCGGCAGGACGCGTTCCCGACCCGAGGCTCTCTCCGGAAGCGCCACTCGTGTGGCACGAGCGCCGTTCCGTGGACCCTCGAGCCACACGAGCTCCATGTCATCCCCGGGCGCGCGCGATGGCGTCCGCGGCCCAGGGGGTCACCTCGGCCCAACGGCCTCGGCCACCAGACTGCGGCCGTGGGCCATGGCGGTCCCGGCGAAGGGCCACCTCGACCGCGCCCGGAGACCGGGCCTGCAGGAGACCCCGACCCCGGCCCTCGCCGACCAGCACGTCGAGATCTTCGACGCAGTCCTCGCCGGCGACACCGCCCGCGCCCGCGCAGCGACGCGCCGCCACCTCTTCGACGACGTCGAGGAGCTCCGCGAACGCTCCCCCGGACTCTTCGGCCCCGCCCCGGTGCGGCGGAACATCGTGGTGTGGGAGTGAGAGCGACCGCTCGAAGCGCATCGCAGGTGGGAGGAGCCGGGCCGCCGACGCGGCCCCGGTTCCGACGCGAAACGGTGTCGGCCAGTCGTCGCAGAAGGTTGACCGCTCGTCCTCCACCTGCGAAGACAGCTCCGACTCGAACACCTGGTCGACGAGAATCGGGCCCATGACGACCGCCCTCGCCCCGCCGACCGAGACCCCCGTCCCGGCCGCCGAGGGCGAGCCTTCACACCTCGAGGACCTCGTCGCGCTGCGCAACCGCATCGACGCCGAGATCACCGAATCCACCCGCGCCTACGCCCGCGCCGAGGTCGCCCCGGAGAAGTTCACCGCCCGCGCCCGCGCCGCCCGCCGCGACCGCCACATCACCATCAGCCCCGCAGGCGACGGCATGGCCCTGCTACGCGCCTACCTCCCCGCCGAACAGGGCATCGCCTGCCACGCCGCCTTGCGCAACGCGGTCACCCAACACCGGCTCTCCCCCGAGCCGGTCACCCGCACCCGCGGCCAACTCATGACCGACACC
Organism: Pseudonocardia xishanensis; assembly: GCF_039541715.1. Classification (NCBI taxonomy): domain Bacteria; kingdom Bacillati; phylum Actinomycetota; class Actinomycetes; order Pseudonocardiales; family Pseudonocardiaceae; genus Pseudonocardia; species Pseudonocardia xishanensis. The sequence continues at coordinate 2,651 of NZ_BAABGT010000026.1, read as the reverse complement.
CTCGTCGAACACCTCACCAGCCCCGCCCCCACCCAACCGGTGACCGCGGCGGGAGATCCAGGTCCTCGTCCCCTCGAGTCCCTCGTCGACACCGCGTAGTCCACCAGCAGCAGCCGCGGCCAGAAGAGGTGGTTGGAGATCATGCCGAGGAACCGGGTGGCGGCGAGCTCGGCGTCGTCCACCCGGGCGGTGGGCTCGACCTCCAGGTAGTGCCCTGGACCGCCGCCGTCGAGGCCGCGGAGGCGCGCTTCGGCCCGCTGTCCGTGCTGGTCGACAACGCCGGCGTGCAGAACCCGCCGGTGCCGCTCGAGGCGCTGGACCGGGAGGCCTGGGACCGCACGCTGGCGACCAACCTGACCGGCGCCTACCTGGGGATCAAGGCGGTCACCCCGTCGCTGCGCCGGGCCGGGGGCGGCGCGATCCTGCGTGATCGCCACGCCGATGATCACCGAGCCGATCGCGGGCGGCCCGCCCCTCGCGGAGTTCTTCTCCCCCGAGCCCTACGCCGTCCCGCGGCTGGGCGATCCGGCCGACGTCTCCGCGCTGGTGCTGCACCTCGCCTCGGCGGACTCGGCCTTCGTCACCGGCGCGGAGTTCGTGACCGACGGCGGCCAGCTCCTGGGCCCGGCGCTGCAACCGTCCACCTGACCGAGACGCCAGGTGACGGGGCGCCGGAACCGGCCGCGCGTGAGAGCATCCGGGCAGCCTGCTCCTGGAGTCGCCGATGCCTTCATCCCTGCCACGAGGGAACGCCGATGCGCCCGTGCGTCCGGAGATCGCGTCGTCCTGGCAGCGGGTGCGGGAGTCCGGGCTGGCCCCACAGGCCCTCGTCGACCCCGACGACGCCGCGCCCGTCGACCCGGGGAGCAGGCTGCGCCGCGCCGCGGACCCGGTGCTCGCCGAGCTCGCGGGCGCACTCGAGGGGTCGCCGTTCACCCTGGTGCTCGCCGACCACGAGGCCCGGCTGGTCGACCTGCGGTTCGGCACGGCGGCGGCCCGACCGGTGTTCGAGCGGCTCGGGGTGGTGCTCGGCCGGACCTTCACCGAGGCCGAGACCGGTACGAACTCCATCGCGACGGCCTTCGAGACGCGCAGGCCCATCTCGGTCCGCGGCGCCGAGCACTACCTGGAGTCCTTCCGGGACTTCGCCTGCCACGGGCTGCCGATCGTGGATCCCGCGACCCGGCGGGCGGCCGGCGTCCTGGACATCACGTGCCTGGAGGAGGACTCCAGCCCGCTGCTCGGGCCCTACCTGCTGCGCGGGGTGCGGGACATCGAGACCCGGCTGCTCGGCGACACCCGACGCGCGCACCGCGTCCTGCTCGACGCCTTCGACGCGGCCGCGGCGGCCGAGGCGGGCGCCCTGGTCGCGCTCGGCCCCGATCTCGTCCTCACCAACGATGCCGCCGCGGACGTCCTGCAGCCCGCGGACCACGCCGCGCTGCAGACGCTGGCCGGGGAGCTCGTGCGGGCCACCGAGTCGACCTGGCGGTGCGTGGTCGACCTGCAGTCCGGCGGGCCGGTCGGGCTGGAGGCGACCCGCGTGGACGGCGGCGTGCTGATGCGGCTGTCCCCGGCGTGGCGGCGCGCGCCGGTGCCGCGCGGTCGGCTCGCCGCCGCACCCGCGGAGTGGCAGGCCTGGCCTCCCGAGGAGCTCGAGCGCTATCGCACCCAGGGCACGTCGGTGCTGGTCCGGGGCGAGTCCGGGACCGGACGCCGGACCGTTGCCCGGGCCATCGCGGGCCCCGCCCGCACGGGGGCGGGCAGGGCCGAGCCGGATCGGGAGGAGCAGCCGGGCCCCGCCACCGTGGAGATCGACGGGCCCACGGCGGACCGGGACACGATCGCGACCCTGCCCGCGGCGGCGACCACGATCGTGGTCACGGATGCCGACATGCTCGCGGACCCCGTCGCCGTCGCGCTGGAGCGGCTCGCCCGGGAACGCAGGCTGGTGCTGACGGTCTCCGAGTGCGCGCTGACCGGGCGTGTCGCGGCCCTCGCGGCGCGGTGCCCGGTGCACCTCGACCTGCCGACGCTGCGGGCGCGGCGCGACCGCATCCCGGGGGTCGCGGCGGGGCTGTTGCACCGCCGCTCGGGGGGCGCGCTGCGGTTCACCCCCGGGGCCCTCCGCGCGCTCGCCGCCCTGGACTGGCCCGGCAACCTCGCCGAGCTGACCGCCGTCGTCGAGCACGTGGTGGAGCGGCGGCAGGTCGGCGACGTGACCGAGGCGGACCTGCCCACCGGGCATCGGGAGCGGCGGGCGCCGCTGTCCGGCGCGCTGCCCCAGGCGGAGTGCGACGCCGTCGTCGACGCCTTGCGGACCTGCTCGGGCAACAAGGTTCACGCCGCCAAGATGCTCGGAATCAGCCGCACCACGCTGTACCGCTACATCCGACAGTTCCGTATCGACGCGTAGCGCGTGTGTCACATCTGCACAGATAGCGATGCGGCCACGCGACGAGGGTGGGAGGCCGGAACCCCCCCACCTGTCGAGGAGGACATGTGAAGACGAAGGCTGCAGTCGTCTACGAGACCGGCAAGCCCATCGAGATCGAGGAGCTGGACCTGGACGGCCCCCAGGCCGGCGAGGTCCTGATCCGCTACACCTACGCGGGCCTGTGCCACTCCGACGTGCACATCTCCCACGGTGA
>NZ_BAABGT010000025.1:0-207093 GCF_039541715.1 Pseudonocardia xishanensis | reverse complement strand
GAGATCGAGCACCTCGCGCCGGAACTCCGGCGGATACCCACGCCTGCCCACGAACCCCCCTCAGGGGTCACGTGACCAGGATTCCAGCTACCCGACTCCACCGAATCCGGGGCCAACCACCTCCATCAAACCCGGGACGGGACAGGTCAGATGTCCCAGCCGTAGAAGACGCGTTCGACGACCGCTCGCGCGCGGCGGGTGGTGCGGCAGTAATCGTCCAGGAACCGGCCGGGGTCGCCGTCGGCGGGGTAGCCCAGGGCGGCCGCGACCGCGGCGAGCTCGCGGCCCGAGCGCGGGAGCTGGTCGCCGGGCTTGCCCTTGACCAGCATGATCGCGTTCCGGGCACGGGTGGCGAGCTCCCAGCCCGCGCGCAGCTCGGCGGCGTCGTCCGCGGTGAGCAGGCCCGCCTCCGCCGCCTCCCGCAGACCGTCCAGGGTGGACGTCGTCCGCAGCTCCGGGTTGTCCCCGGCGTGCTGCAGCTGTAGGAGCTGGACGGTCCACTCCACGTCCGCCAGCCCGCCGTGCCCGAGCTTGGTGTGGGTCGTGCGGTCCGCGCCGCGCGGGAGCCGTTCGGCGTCCACCCGCGACTTGATCCGGCGGATCTCCGTGACCGCCTCGGCGGGCAGCCCCTCCCCCGGGTACCGGATCGGGTCGATGAGCTCGACGAACTCCCGCCCCAGCTCCACGTCCCCGGCCACCGGCTTGGCGCGCAGCAGCGCCTGCGCCTCCCACGGCTCCGACCAGCGGGTGTAGTAGTCGCGGTAGGACTTCAGCGTGCGCACCAGCGGACCGGAGCGGCCCTCGGGGCGCAGGTCCGCGTCGACGATCAGGGCCGGGTCCGGGCTCGGGTCGCCCAGCCTGCGTCGGACGCCCTCGACCACCGACGTCGCGAACTTGACCGCCGCCGCGTCCGTGACCTCGGGGGACGCCGGCGCGCAGACGAACATGACGTCCGCGTCCGAGGAGTAGCCGAGCTCGGCCCCGCCGAGCCTGCCCATCCCGATCACGGCGATCCGGGCCGGCACCGGGCCCGTCCCCGCCACGTCCTTGGTCGTGGCCGCGAGGGTCGCCCGCAGCACCGCGATCCACACGACCGACAGGGCCTCGCAGACCTCGACGACGCTCAGCTTGCCGAGCAGGTCCGCGCACGCGACGCGGAGCATCTCGTGCCGCCGCATCGACCGGGCGCTGGCCACCGCCGAGGTCAGGTCGGGCTGGCGCGACACCGCCGCGAGCAGCCACTGGCCGACGGTCGCCGGATCGCGGGTGAGCTCGTCCGGCTGCCCCGGCGACGGCGTGGCGAGCACCCGGAGGATCTCCGGAGCGCGCACCAGCAGGTCCGGGACCAGCGCGGACGTGCCCAGCAGGTACATCAGCCGCTCGGCGACCTGGCCCTCGTCCCGCAGCAGCCGCAGGTACCAGGGGGTCGTGGCGAGCGCCTCGGAGACCTGTCGGTAGGCCAGCAGCCCGCGGTCCGGATCGGGGGTGACGGCCAGCCCGTCGAGCAGCACCGGTAGCAGCGTCTGCTGGATCGACGCCGCCCGCGTCACCCCGCCGGTCAGCGCGCGCAGGTGCCCCAGCGCCCCCTCCGGCGACGCCCAGCCGAGCGCCTTGAGCCGGGCCGCCGCGGCCTTCTCCGACAGCCGGCTGTCCGCGACCGACAGCCGCGAGACCGCCTGCAGCAGCGGGCGGTAGAAGAGCTTCTCGTGCAGCCTGCGGACGCGGCGGGCGTTGCGCTGCCACTCGTTCATCAGCACGCCGACGACGTCGTGGCGCCCGTCCGGGCGCAGCCGCGCGGCCCGGGCCAGCCACCGCAGCGCGTCGGTGTCGGTCTGTGCGGGGAGCAGATGGGTGCGGCGCATCCGCTGCAGCTGCAGCCGGTGCTCGAGCAGCCGCAGGAAGCGGTAGGAGGCGGCCAGGTTGGCGCCGTCGTCCCGGCCGACGTAACCGCCGTCGGCCAGGGCGGCGAGGGCCTCCAGCGTGGACGGCGAGCGCAGGGTCTCGTCCGTGCGGCCGTGCACCAGCTGCAGCAGCTGGACGGCGAACTCGACGTCCCGCAGCCCCCCGCGGCCGAGCTTGAGCTCGCGCTCGGCGTGGTCCGGGCGGACGTGCTCCTCGACCCGGCGGCGCATGGCCTGGACGTCCGCGACGAAGTCGTCCCGTCCGGCGGCGGTCCAGACCATCGGCGCGACGGCCTCGGCGTACGCCTGCCCGAGCGCCGCGTCCCCGGCGATCGGGCGGGCCTTGAGCAGCGCCTGGAACTCCCAGGTCTTGGCCCAGCGCCTGTAGTAGGTCACGTGCCCGTCCAGCGTGCGGACCAGCGCCCCCTGGCGTCCCTCGGGGCGCAGGTTGGCGTCCACCTCGAAGCACGCCTCCCCCGCGATGCGCATGACCCGGCTCGCCAGCTTCGTGGCCGCCGCGATGTCGCCCTCGCCCACGAAGATGACGTCGACGTCCGAGACGTAGTTCAGCTCGCGCCCGCCGCACTTGCCCATCGCGATCACCGCGAGCCGGGTGTCCGCGGGCGGGTCGATCTCCTCGGTGGAGACGGCCAGCGCGGCGCCGATCGCGGCGGCGGCGAGGTCGGCGAGCTGGGCCGCGACCTCGTCCACCTCCATGACCGGCAGGGACTGCTCCCCCACGGCGGCGAGGTCCGCGCCCGCGAGGCCCACCAGCTCGTCCCGGTACGCCGTGCGCAGCGCGATGACGGCGGCGGCGCCGGTGACCTGCGCCCGCGGCCGGTCGGCGTCCGGGTCCGCCCCGACGGCCCGTAGCAGGTTCGCCCGGCGCCGGGCGAGATCCGGCGGCGGGTCACGGCGGTCCGGCCCGTCGGCCAGCAGGGGCCAGCGGTCCGGGTGGGTGATCAGGTGGTCGCCCAGCGCGGTGGAGCTGCCCAGCAGGGCGAACAGCCGCCCGCGCAGCCCGACGTCGGTGCGCAGCTCGCCGTCCACCCGCTTCCAGTCGGTCGCCGCCTGGGCGAAACGCTCGACCTGACGCAGCGCGAGATCGGGGTCCGGGGACCGGGCGAGCGCCCACATGATCTCCTCGGCGCCCGCGACGGGCCGGTCGCCCGCCCACCAGCCGAGCTCGCGCAGGGTGTCCTCGGCCCACGCCTCGGTCAGCCCGAGGCGGGCCAGGGAGGTCCGGGTGCGATCCGCCACGTCGAGCCATCCTGCCCCATGACGACCTCGTGTCGCGCACGGAGCCCCCGTGTTACGTCACAGCGTTATCCCGGATAGACGTCCGGCTGGTCGAGCGGGACCGCGAGCCAGGACAGCATCCCGGCCAGCTCGCGGTAGGCGGCGAGCCGGGCCTCGTCGGTGCCCGCCTCCTCGGCCCGGCGCACCGGCGCGCGCAGCCGCTCGACCATCGCGGGCCCGAGCTCCAGGAGCCCGCCCGAGCCCGTCGTCGCGAACCGGGCCAGGACGTAGCGGGCCAGTCCGCCGACGGGGATCCCGGTGTGCTCGGACAGCCCGCGCAGGGTGTGCAGCGGGTCGAGGCGGTTGTAGTCGGCGACCTCGGCCTTGAACACGGCGTCGGGGTCGTCCGCCGCCCACGGTCCCGTCCAGGGGGTGAGGTTCAGCTCGTCACTCATGCGGCTCCTGTCCGGAAGGTCCGTATCCTGGCGGCGTGGACGAGATCCTCGAGGCGCCGCTGATGAACCCCGTCGCCCTGGCGGTCGTGGGCGGGGTGCTGCTCGTCGCGGTCCTGGTGACCGGCCTGGTGCTGCGCCGGATGTGGACGCGGGCGCGCACCTTCGCCGGGTCGCAGCAGCACCGGATCGAGCGCGCCCGCACCGAGCTGGCCGCCCTGCGCCTCGACGGGCCCCGCCGGGAGGCCGTCGACCTGCGGCGGCGGCTCGCCGAGTCCGTCACCGCGACCGACCGCCAGCTGGCCGCGGCACCGTCGGTACTGGTGTCGGCGACCGTCGAGGACCAGCACCGGGAGCTCCGCAGGCTCGCCACCGAGCTGGACGCCCACCTCCGCACCCTGCAGGACGAGCCGGACGCCGCGCGCGTCGAGGCCGCCCTGCCCGAGGCCACGGGATGGACCGACCAGCTCTGCGAGATCGCCGCGGAGCTGCGCGCGGCCGTCCGGGAGTCGGCGCGGGCGACGACCCACACCGACGTCCGGGCCCTGGACACCGGGACGAAGGACGGCGTGGCCGCCCTCCGAGCCGGCATCGACTTCCTGTCCGAGCGCGTGCGCCGGTCCTAGAGGACCGGCAGGTACGTCGCCAGCTCGTACGGGGTGACGTTCTTGCGGTAGGCGTCCCACTCCGCCCGCTTGTTGCGCAGGAAGAAGTCGAAGACGTGCTCGCCGAGGATCTCGGCGACCAGCTCCGAGTGCTCCATCGCGCCCAGCGCCTCGGTGAGGTTCTGCGGCAGCGGCTCGTAGCCCAGCGCGCGGCGCTCGGTGTCCGTGAGCGACCAGACGTCGTCCTCGGTGGCGGCGGGCAGCTCGTAGCCCTTCTGCACGCCCTGCAGGCCGGCGCCGAGGATCACGGCGAAGGCCAGGTAGGGGTTGCAGGCCGAGTCCAGTGTGCGGATCTCCACCCGGCGGGTCGACGACTTGCCCGGCGAGTACATCGGCACCCGGACCAGCGCGGAGCGGTTCGCGTGCCCCCAGCTGACCGCGGTGGGCGCCTCGCCGCCGGTGATCAGCCGCTTGTAGGAGTTGACCCACTGGTTGGTCACGGCGCTCATCTCGCGCGCGTGCCGCAGCACCCCGGCCACGAAGGCCTTGCCGGTCTCGGACAGCTCGTAGGGGTCGTCCGGGTCGTGGAAGGCGTTGCGGTCGCCCTCGAACAGCGAGAAGTGGGTGTGCATCGCCGAGCCGGGGTGGTCGGTGAACGGCTTGGGCATGAAGCTCGCCCGCACGCCCTGGGTCAGCGCCACCTCCTTCACCACGTACCGGAAGGTCATGATGTTGTCCGCCATGGTGAGGGCGTCGGCGTAGCGCAGGTCGATCTCCTGCTGGCCGGGGCCGCCCTCGTGGTGGCTGAACTCCACCGAGATGCCCATGGACTCGAGGGTCTCGATGGCGTTGCGCCGGAAGTGCGGCGCGACGTCGTGGCTGGCCTGGTCGAAGTAGCCGCCGGAGTCCGCGGGGACGGGCGGGGTGCCGTCCGCCGGGAGGCCGCGGAGGAGGTAGAACTCGATCTCGGGGTGGACGTAGCAGGTGAAGCCTGCCTCGCCGGCCTTGGACAGGGCGCGGCGCAGCACGTGCCGCGGGTCGGCCCACGACGGCGAGCCGTCCGGCATCGCGATGTCGCAGAACATCCGGGCCGAGTAGTGCTCGCCCCCGGACTCCCAGGGCAGCACCTGGAACGTCGACGGGTCGGGCCGGGCGACCATGTCCGACTCGTACACCCGGGCGAAGCCCTCGATGGCGGACCCGTCGAACCCGATGCCCTCCGCGAAGGCCCCTTCGAGCTCGGCGGGGGCAACCGCCACCGACTTGAGATAGCCGAGCACGTCGGTGAACCAGAGCCGCACGAAGCGGATGTCTCGTTCCTCGAGCGTGCGCAGCACGAATTCCTGCTGGCGGTCCATGGGCTGAAGGCTAGGAACGTCGTGTTACACGAATGTTTCCTGGCTGCTCAGAGCGTTCGACGGCACACCACTTTCGGGGGATTCACGAGGCGAGCGTGCACTCCGTGCCCGCCGCGGGCAGGGTTCCGTCCACCAGATAGGCCGTGAGGGCGGTGTCGATGCAGGCGTTCCCCTGCAGGCCCGCGGTGTGCTGGTTGCCCTCGACCTTGATCAGCGAGGCGCCCAGGTCCGCGGCGAGGTCGACGCCCGCCTGGTACGGCGTGGCCGGGTCCCCCGTGACGGACACGACGACGGTGGGGGCCAGCCCCGGGACGTCGGGCCGGTGGGGCTCGGTGGTCGGCGGGACCGGCCAGAAGGCGCACGGGTCCTTCGCCGCGACGGGTCCGCGCCCGGTCGTGGTGAAGGGCGCGGCCTGCTCGACCCCCTGCGCCAGGGCCGTGACCTGCGCGGGATCGGTGATCCGGACGTTGTCCATGCAGGAGATGGCCTGGAAGGCCTCCAGCGAGTTGTCGTAGGCGCCGTTCGCGCGCTTGTAGTACAGGTCGGCGAGGGTGAGCAGCAGGGAGCCGTCCCCGGAGGCGAGCTGGGAGATCGCGATGCTCAGGACGGGCCAGAGCTGGCGCACGTACATGGCCTGCTGCACGCCGGTGATCGCGTCTCCGAAGGACAGCCGACGGGTGGGGTCACCGGTGCGGGCCGGGGTGTCGATCAGGGGCCGGGCCAGGGTCTGCCAGACCTGCGTCGAGCGCGCGGGGTCGGTCCCGAGCGGACAGTTCGGCTGCGTGGCGCACCAGGCGGTGTAGGCGTCGAAGGCCTGCTGGAAGCCCGCGCTCTGGTCCACGTTCGACTGGATCGTGTCCTGGGTGGGGTCGACCGCGCCGTCGAGGACCATGGCGCGGACGCGCTGGGGGAAGGCCTCGGCGTAGGCGGTGCCGATCGAGGTGCCGTAGGAGTAGCCGTAGTAGGTGAGCTTCTCGTCACCGAGGGCGGCCCGCAGCAGGTCGAGGTCCTTGACGACGTCCCGGGTGCCCAGGGTGGCGAGGACGTCCGCACCCATGCGGGAGGTGCAGCGGTCCGCGTACTCCTTGTTGTGCGCCTCCAGCGCCGCGACACCCGCGGGCGAGGGATCGGCGTAGACGGTGGCGCGGTAGGTGTCCTGCTCGGCGTCGGAGAGACAGTCGATCGTCGGGGTGCTCACGCCGACCCCGCGCGGGTCGAAGCCGACGAGGTCGAAGCGCTGGAGCAGGTTCGGCGCGGACTTGACCAGCGACGGCACCAGCGACGTGCCGCTGACGCCGGGTCCGCCGGGGTTGACCACCATCGACCCGATCCGCGCCCCCGTCGCCCGCGCGCGCAGCACGGCGATCTCGGCGGTCTCGCCGTCGGGCTTCGCGTAGTCGAGCGGGACGGTGAGCTTCGCGCACTGCAGCGCGGGATCGGTGTAGGCCTGCGCGACGTCCGGGCTCGCGGCGTAGCCCTGACAGCTCCCCCAGGCGAGCGCCTGGGTCGCGAACCGCGCCAGGGGGTCCGCCGTCGGGGCCTGCGGTGGGGGCGCGGTGGTGGTCGCCGCGGAACAGCCCGCCAGCACGCCGAGGACGGCGAGCAGGGCGACCAGGTTCCGGACGGCCGTGGACGGGGAGCGACGGCGCGGGGACACGGCGTCAGCATGACAGTGCGACGGCGCGCCGTCCGTCCCGGTCGCTCGACGATGTGAGGTCCGTCGCCGGCTCGTGCTTTCGCGGGCTCCGGGGTGTCAGGCTTGCCCTGCACACCCAGACGACCCGGGGACCTGCGACGCAGGCTTCGAGGGAGGACGGACAGCGATGTCTGAGCACTCAGTGTCCGCTGCGCAGGAGATCGAGGCGCCGTACCGGTCGGCCGCCCCGCGCAAGCGCACCCGCATCCACCACCTCGCCGAGATGAAGCAGCGCGGCGAGCGTTGGCCGATGCTCACCGCCTACGACGTCTACTCGGCGGAGATCTTCGACGAGGCCGGCATCCCCGTCCTCCTGGTCGGCGACTCCGCGGGCAACAACGTCTACGGCTACGACAACACCATCCCGGTGACCGTCGACCAGCTCGTGCCGCTGACCCGGGCGGTGGTGCAGGGCGCGCCGCACGCGCTGGTGGTGGCCGACCTGCCCTTCGGCAGCTACCACGTGTCCGTCGGCCAGGCCGTGGAGACCGGGATCCGGTTCTTCAAGGAGGCGGGCGCCCACGCGGTGAAGCTCGAGGGCGGGGCGCGGTTCGCCCCGCACGTCGAGGCGCTGTCCGGATCCGGCATCCCGGTCATGGCGCACCTCGGCTTCACCCCGCAGGCCGAGCACGCGCTCGGCGGCTTCCGGATCCAGGGCCGCGGGTCCTCCGGCGAGCAGAAGCTGGTGGAGGACGCCCTCGCCCTGCAGGAGGCGGGCGCCTTCGCGGTGGTGCTGGAGATGGTGCCGGGTGAGGTCGCGAAGCGGGTCACCGCGGAGCTCACCATCCCGACCATCGGCATCGGCGCGGGCCCCGAGTGCGACGCCCAGGTCCTCGTCTGGTCCGACATGGCGGGCATGAACCGGGGCCGGGTCCCGAAGTTCGTGAAGCAGTACGCGGACGTGGGCAGCGTGCTGCTGGGCGCGGCCAAGGCCTACGCCGCGGACGTCCGCGGAGGCACCTACCCGGACGAGGCCCACACCTACCACTGAGCCGATCGGACTCGCGGGACCGACCACCCCTCGCTCCCGCGAGTCCGACACCCTCGCGCCCGAGACCGACGCCCGCCGCCACGAGTCCGGTGCGGCTCAGCTCGGCCCGGGTGATCCGGCGCCTCTCGAAGGTTCTCGAACCGCCGTCAGAGTGCTGCTGCGCCCCCGGCCACCATCGCGACCGCCGGGCACTCCCGCCGCTCCCACCGCTCGCGCAGCGAGGTCAGCCGAGCGAGGTCGGCGGGGCGGTCGGCGAGTGCGGCCGCGGCCGCGGTGAGCACCGCGCCGGCGCGCGCGTGGGTGTCCGGGTCCGCGAGCCCGGCGTCGGCGACGTGGCGGTGGGCCGCCGCGTCGGGGACGAGCGCGCGGCCGGGGAGGGTGTCGTCGAGCACCAGGCCGGTGAGCAGGCTCAGCAGCTCGCCGTAGAGCACGGGGTCGGGGCAGGCGTCACAGGCCTTGAACTCGATCCGGCCGATCTCCGCCGGGAGCCGCGCGGGCTGGGTGAGCGAGGGATCGGTCGCCACGGCGTGCGGCGAGCCGGGTTCCAGGAAGACCATCGCCGCGGGGCGCACCCCGGTGCGCAGCGCGGTGCGGGCCGACAGCCCGCCCCACACCCCGCCGTCCCGGAACGGTGAGGAGAACGAGAACGGCACGATCCAGGGCGAGTAGAAGGTGAGCTTCGCCCCCGCGTCGACCAGGGCGGCGCCCTCGAGCCCCGCGACGGAGAGGTTGAGGTCCGGGCCGTGGGTGACCATGTGCAGGTGCGCGGTCCGCTCCTCCGGCGACCCGGTCCGGTGCGCGCGCTCCCAGGCGTTGAGCGGCGGGTCGATCGGATAGCGCGACCGCACCGGGTTGAACCCGGTCACCCACGGCTCGAGCCCGTGCGCACGGGCCACCCGGTCGAGCTCGGCGACGTCCGCGCCGAGCGCCGCCACCGCGGCCTCCACCGAGTCGTGGATCAGGGTGCGCACCTCGATCCCCTTCGGGTCGCAGCGCAGGAGCGCGCCGGACTCGTCGAAGCGCTCGAACCCCTCGACGTACCAGCGCGTGCGCTTGATCCCCTGGTCACCGATCCGCAGGCCGGGGACCGGGGTGTCGGGCAGCGCGTCGACGATGCCCTGGAGCAGCGCGAACGAGGTGTTCGTGAAGTCGGCGAACGGGCCGTCCGCGTGCCGGAAGGACACCTCGTGCTCGATGCCGTAGCGCACCCGCGTCACCCTGAGACCCTCCGCCGTCCTGCGTGCCGCCGGAGGACACTAGCCGTGTCGGGGTGCCTGCGGAGCGTGTCGATCGGGACACCCGATCGGGCTTGACGCGACGCCCGGATCAGGTAAGGCGAACCTGACTGTCCCCGTCGCCGGATCGGCCTCCACCAGCTGGACCACCGGGGTGTCCGCCGCCCGCAGCTCCCCGCTGCACCGGGCCATGACCGGCGGCTCGGGCACGAACACCTCGCCCGGGTCCGCGCGCAGCACGATCGCCGGGAACCCCTCCCCCACCCGGTCGGCCAGGACGGCGGCCTCGGTCCGGTCCGTACACGCCCGCGAGACGGCGTTGGCGGTGCGGTCCGAGGCGTTCATGACGTCGGGCAGGGAGGGCAGGGCCTCGGCGAGCCAGGCCGGGATCTCCCGGCCCGCCGCCACGGCGAGGCAGACCTCGCTGCCGAACCGGTCCACCAGCCGCCGCAGCGGGGCGGTGACGTGCGCGTACGGCGCACCGATCCCGCCGTGCCCCGCGTCCGCGGGCGCGCCGACCCCGACGCCGAAGGCCTGGTAGGAGGCACCGCGTAGCAATGTCGTGGCGGCGCGCCGGACGGCGAGGGTGCGTGGCGCCTGGTCCGCGTGCTTCAGGCCGGCGAGGACCTGCGCGGGCGTGGCGCCCGCGGGCCAGTCGATCCCCAGCGCGACCGCGGTGCGGCGCAGCTCGGCGATCGCGTCCGGGTCGGGCGCGGGGAGCGTGCGGAGCAGGCCGACGCCGGCGTCGAGCATGATCCTGGCCGCGGACATGCCGGTGAGCAGCGAGATCTCGGCGTTCCAGTCCTCGACCGCGGTCCGCCGCCGGACCCGGACGGTCCAGCCGCCCGCGCCGTCCGGCACGACCTCCTGTTCGGGCAGCTCCAGCTCCACGGCCCCGCGGGTCACGGCCAGCTCGCGGCGGAGCGGGCCGAGCTCGGCGAGCGGGGCCAGGGCGGGATGGGGGCGGCCCGCGTCGAAGTCGGCCTGGACGCCCGCGTAGTCCAGCCGGGCCAGGGAGCGGACCAGCGCCCGCCGGACGTCGACCGAGACGGTCTCCCCCGCGTCGTCGAGCTCGATGCGCCAGAGGACGGCCGGACGCGGGCCGTCCGGCAGCAGGCTGGCGGCGTTCTCGGAGAGCACCGGCGGGTGCAGCGGGACGGAGCCGTCCGGCAGGTAGACGGTCTGGCCGCGGCGGCGGACCTCCGCGTCCAGCGCACCCCCGGGCGTGACGACGGCGCCGAGGTCGGCGATCGCGTAGTGCACGGTGAACCCGCGGGCGGTCCGGGTGATGCCGACGGCCTGGTCGAGGTCCATCGAGCCGGGCGGGTCGACGGTGACCAGCGGGACGTCGGTGGCGTCCACCCGCTCGCCCGTCGGCCCGGCGGCGGCGCGCTCGGCCTCGGTCAGCACCTCGGACGGGAAGGCGGTGGGCAGCGCGAACTCGGTCCGCACCGCGGCGAAGTCGGGGAGCACACGCGCAGTATGGGTCCCCGGAGCCGTCCGGGGCCGTCTCGACCCGTGTGGGTGATCCCCGACGCGGTCGGACGGCGCGGGCGGGCGGGCCCCGGCTCCATACTGCGCGGGAGGGGGTGCGCGATGGGGGGAACCGTCCTTCGGGTGGGCGCCGCGGTCGTCGTGGTGGTCGGGCTCGTGGTCGGGGTGTACGCCGCGCTGACGGGGGCCACGCTGCGGCCCGTCGTCGCCGCGCCGCCCGCCGCCCAGGCCACGGGGACGACCGGGCCCCCGCCGCCCGCCTTCGCGCCGGTCGACCGTGCCGGGCCCGCGCTCACGGTCCCCGCCGCCGACCTCGCGGCGAGCCTGGAGTGCACCCGCGCCCGGGCGAACCGGGACACGGTGCTGCTGCTGTCCGGCACCGGGGCGGACCCGGCGACGGCCTACTCCTGGGGCGTGCGGCCCGTGCTCACCGCCGCGGGGTTCGCGACCTGCCTGTCGACCGCGCCCGAGCGCAACACCGGGGACATCGCGGTGCGCGCGCAGTACGTCGTCCACGCCATCCGGACGATCGCCGCGGACACCGGCCGGAAGGTCGCGGTCGTCGGGCACAGCCAGGGCGGGGTCGTCGTCCGCTGGGCGCTGCGGTTCTGGCCGGACCTGCGCCCCCTCGTCTCCGACGTCGTCGCCCTCGGCCCGCCCAACGCAGGCACCACCGCGTTCACCTGCCCGCCCGCCTGCAGCGCCGCCGACCGCCAGCAGGCCGCCGGGTCCGCGTTCGTCGAGGCGCTGAACTCCGGCGCGCAGACCTTCCCCGGCATCGACTACAGCGTGGTGGTCTCCACCGACGACGTCGTCGTCACGCCGCCCGCGACCGCGTCGACCCTGCTCGGCGTCCCGACGGTGTCCGTGCAGCAGGTCTGCCCCGGCAGACGGACCGACCACGGTGCGCTCGGGCTGTCCGATGCGGTGAGTCTCGGCCTGGTCGTCGACGCCCTGCGCAACCCCGGTCCCGCCGACCCGGCCCGGATCCGGCAGTCCACCTGCGCGGCCGCCCAGGCGGCCGGGATCACCGCCGCCGCGCTGCGCCGGGGCACCGCCGCGGTGCGGGCGGAGGTCGATCTCCCCCGGACGGCGGTGTCGGAGGAGCCCGCACCCCCCTGCTACACCCGCGACACCCCCTGCTGAAACACGGTCGTCATGCCCTGCTCTGGACAACCGCCGCCGAAGGGATCAGCCTGGTACACGAGCGTGCACCGAGTCTCGGGAGGCGTCATGAGGTTGGGCAGGAAGCTGGCGGAGGGCCTGGCCGTGGACCGCGAGGCGGACCGCCTCGCGGAGTCGCGGGAACCGGCCGAGAAGACGACCCCGAGCGTGGCCGCGGTCACCGCCGGGATCGCCGAGGAACTCCCGGCCGAACAGCCGGTCCGGGCCTAGCCGTCCCGATGGGCGGGTCGTTCGCCCCGTTCGCCCGCAGCCCGCGCGAACACTCCGACGAGCCCCTGCCGGGGTTCAAGCTCGCCTACCCGATGGTCGCGGCGGACGGCCGCAGCTGCGGGTTCAGCGGGGTCACCCTCGGCAGGGCGCACGTCTACCGCGCGGTGGACGACGCGCTGTGCGCGCACGGCTCGCGGCACGCCTGTCCGTCGCGGTGGTGCGACTGCGGCTTCTACTGTTTCCACGACATCGGCGCGGCGCGGGACCTCGCGTGCGAGCCGGACCACCGCAGCGCCGTGCTGCTCGAGGTCTTCGCGTCGGGCCGGTACCGGCGCTACGAACGCGGGCTGCGCTACGCGCGCCAACGGGTCGGGGCGGTCCGGATCGGCCGGTGCGAGTGCGGCCGTCCGGCCGAGCTGCTGGCGGACTCCGGGGCGGGCACCGTCGGGTGGCGCAAGCTGCTGCCGGTCTGCGGGCATTGCGCCGCCGACCGGCCCACCCTGACCCCGCAGCGTTTCGGGGAGCTGGCCGGGGTGGCTCAGGTGCTCCAGGACGGCACGGCGGGCGCGCCCGCGCCGCCGCAGCAGCCGGTCGCGCCCACCGCGACGACCGAGGACCCGGGCACGGTGGCCCTGCTCTCCGCCGAGGTCGCGGTGCTGCACGCCCGCCTGGACGAGGCGCTGGCCAGGCTGGACGCGCTGCAGTCCAAGCTCGACGGGCGCTAGCTACAGCCAGCGCGGCAGCTCGGGGACCTCCGCGCGCTCGCCCTCGGCCGTGCGCGCCCGGACCCGGCGGGACCGACCCCGCCCGGACACCCACTCCGCGAGGTCGGCGACGGGCGCCTCGACGGAGACCCCGCCCTCGCCGATCGACCACACCCGGGAGCGGTCCGCCGCGACGAGCCGCACCGCGGGCACGCCCTCGCGCGCGGAGAGCATCGCGGCGACGTCCCCCACCAGCTCGCACAGCATGGGTTGCGGGAAATCCTCGAACGAGGCCCCGACGTCCAGGTCCACGGAGTGGATCCACATCTCCCGCGCCCGCATCCAGGCGATCTCGGTGGCGGGCACCTCCACGCCCTGCGAGTTGCGGATGGTGGCCCGCCACGCGTCCTCCGGCATGGCCTTGACCACCTGTGCCAGGGTGTCCGAGGTCGAGACCACGTCCTCGCGGATCGCGGCGGGCGGGCGGGCGGCACCGGCGGCGATGTCCGCGTCCCGAGCCTCCCGGCTCGCGTAGGCCGGGGTCTCCTCGCCGGTGCGGGCCCAGTGCAGCAGGTTCATCAGCGCGTCGGCGTTGCGCGCGACGTGGCTGAGCACGTGGGCACGGGTCCAGCCGGGCAACGCCGAGGGGGCGGCGAAGGCGTCGTCCCCCATCCGGTCCATGAGCCCGCGCAGGTGCGCCGCGCCGTCCCCCGCCCAGGCCAGGGACAGGGCGAGCGTGCGCGTCACTTGGCGAGCCGGCAGACGTTCCGGAGCTCGCCGACGCCCTCGACCGTGGTGACCAGCTCGGCCCCGTCGGTGAGGTAGCGCGGAGGCTTCCTGGCGTGCCCGACCCCGCCGGGCGTGCCGGTCGCGATGACGTCCCCGGGGTTCAGCGTGAGGATCGTGGACAGGTACTTGACCAGGTCCACCGCCCCGAACACGAGCTGGTCGGTGGTCGAGGACTGCATGACCTCGCCGTCCAGCGTGGTGGAGATCGGGAGGCCGCCCGCAGGCAGCTCGTCCGGGGTGACCAGCACCGGCCCGAGCGGGGTGGAGTGCTCGAACGTCTTGCCCTGCAGGAACTGGCTGGTGCGGTACTGGTAGTCCCGCACGCTCACGTCGTTGAGCACGGTGTACCCGGCGATCGCCGCCTCCGCCGCGGCGTCGTCCGCGTTCCGCACCGACGAGCCGATCACCACGGTCAGCTCGGCCTCGTAGTCCACCTGCTCGGAGACCACGGGCAGCTCGATCTCGTCGTGGGCGCCGACCAGCGCGGGCGCGAACTTCGCGAACACCGTGGGGTACTCGGGCAGCTCGTTGCCCATCTCCCGCACGTGGTCGCGGTAGTTCAGCCCGATGCAGAGGATCTTCTCCGGGCTCGGTACCAGCGGGGCGTAGTCCAGCCCCGCCACCGCGTGCACCGGACCCGCCGCCGCCCCGGCGTGCTCCCGCCAGTCCGGCCGGGACAGCAGGGCCCGCAGGTCCGCTTCGCCGGTCTCCGTCGCCGTCTCCCCGTCGAGCCGGACGGCCCGGGTGCCCGCCACGGTCCGGATGGTGGCCAGCCTCATGCCCTCGCTCCTCGCGTCACGGCATGAGTCTGCGCCACCGCCGGTCCGATTTCAGCCCCGGGGGTCAGATCGCCCCGCTCTCGTCCTTCGTGTCCGCGCCCCGGACCGGAAGATCCTCGAAGACGGCGGGCGGCTCGCGCCACGGGTCGACGGCGCCCGCCTGCACGGCACGCCAGACCCGCTCCGGGGTGCAGGGCAGGTCGATGTGTCGGACGCCGAGGTGAGCCAGCGCGTCGACCACCGCGTTCTGCACGGCCGGGGTGGAGCCGATGGTCGCGGACTCGCCGATCCCCTTGGCGCCCAGCACGTTCATGTGGGTGGGCGTCTCGGTGGTGACGGCCTCGAACGGGAACAGGTCCGCGGCGGTGGGGATGTGGTAGTCCGCGAGGGTGCCGGTGGTGGGGTTGCCGTCGGCGTCGAACACCACCTCCTCGAACAGCGCCTGGGCGATGCCCTGCGCCAGCCCGCCGTGCTGCTGACCCTCGACGAGCAGCGGGTTCAGTACCCGCCCGCAGTCGTCGACGGCGATGTGGCTGCGCGGGGTGACCCGACCGGTCAGGGTGTCCACCTCGACGACGGACAGGTGCGCACCGAACGGGAAGGTCGCGCCCGCCTGCTTCTCGTCGAGCCCCGCGAACAGCTCGCCCTCCTCCAGGACCTGCGCCCAGGACACCGTGGCGCTCGGCACACCGGCCACCCCGAAGGCGCCGTCCTCGGTCAGCTCCACGTCCGAGGGGTTCGCCTCCAGCAGCGCCGCCGCCCGTCGGACGGCCTGCTCCCGGACGTCGTCGGCGGCCACCCGCACCGCCGACCCGCCCATCTGCAGCGACCGCGACCCGCCGGTGCCGCCGCCGCGCGGCACGCTCGCGGTGTCCGACTGCTCGTAGCGGATGTTCTCGAAGGGGATGCCGAGCCGGTCCGAGACCAGCATCGCGAAGGACGTGGCGTGCCCCTGGCCGTGCGCCGAGGTCCCGGCCTGCACTGTGACGCTCGGGGTGCCTGCTGCGTTGTCGACACTGTGCACCCGCACCGAGCCGTACTCGCTCCCGCCGCCGCCCGCGGTGATCTCCACGTAGACGGCCAGCCCGATCCCGAGCTGCACCGGATCGTCCGCCTCGCGGCGGGCGGCCTGCTCCTCGCGCAGCTTCTCGTAGTCCCCCAGCCGCAGCGCCTCGCGCAGCGGCAGGTCGTAGTCGCCGACGTCGTACTGTGCGCCCACCGGCGTGACCAGCGGGAACGCCGCGGGATCGAGGAGGTTGCGGCGGCGCAGCTCGACCGGGTCGATGCCCAGCTCGACCGCGGCGAGGTCCACCAGGCGCTCCAGGTGGGCGGCGGCCTCCGGCCTGCCCGCCCCGCGGACGGCGCCCATCGGCGTGGTCGTGGTCATCGCCGAGACGGCGTCGTAGCGGACGACGGGGATGTCGTAGACCCCCGGCGCCATCATGTAGGTCTGGTTCAGCGGCAGCGCCCCGCCGAAGCCCGCGTAGGCGCCCGAGTCCCCGATCACCCGGCAGCGCAGGCCGGTCATCCGGCCCTCGCGGGTCAGGCCGAGCTCGTAGTAGGCGATCTGGCCGCGGCCGTGCGGCATCGACTGCAGGTTCTCCGAGCGGGTCTCGACCCACGCGACGGGCGCGCCGAGCGCCCGCGCGGCCCCGATCGTCGCCGTGTGCTCGGCGATCAGGCCCGCCTTGCCGCCGAACCCCCCGCCGACGTGCGGGGCGACGACCCGGACGTCGTCCTGCTCGTAGCCGAAGAGCCTCCCCGCCAGCGTGCGGAACAGGTGCGGCATCTGCGTCGACACGTGCACGGTCAGCGGGAAGTCCGCCGTCGTGGGGTCGGCGAGGATCGCGTTGCCCTCCATGGGGACCACCGCGAGCCGCTGGTTCACCATCCGGGCCCGGACGACCACCTCGGCGCCCGCCAGCGCCGCCTCCGGGTCCTCGACCCGCAGCCCGGCCGCGACGTTGCTGCCCAGCTCGGGGAACTGCAGCTCGGCGTCCGGCGCCAGGGCCGCCTCCGGGTCGACGACGGCGGGCAGCGGGTCGTAGTCGACCTCCACCAGCTCGGCGGCGTCGACGGCCGCGGCGCGGGTGCGCGCGACGACCACCGCGACCGCCTCGCCCACGAACCGCACCCGGTCGATCGCCAGCGGCGGGCGCGGGGTGTGCTCGTTGAGCGCGACGAGCCCGTGGTGCGCGGGCAGGTCCAGGGTCGCGGCGGTGAAGACCGCGACGACGTCCTCGGCCGCCTCCGCCTCGGCGGTGTCGATCCCGGTGATCAGGGCGTGGGCGAGCGGGGAGCGGACGAACACGGCGTGCAGGGCGTCCGGACGGGCGGCGACGAGGTTGCCGACGTACGTCGTCGCACCGGTGATCAGGTCCGGGTCCTCGACCCGACGGACCGCGGTTCCCAGGATGGATCCAGGCATGTGACTCACCCTACGCCCGAACCGGTGGATCCTCCGGTTGAGCCGGGGACACGCCGCGGTCGAGCACCTGCCGGGCACGGCGCAGGGGGCTGCGCACGTTCCGCCGGTTCCAGACCGGGTTCGCCGCCGCCCGCGCGGACTTGCGGGCCACCTCCGCCACGTGCTGCAACCAGCCGAGCGTGGTGAGCACCCGGGGATCGACGGGGTCCCCGCCCAGCCTCCGCTGGGCCCGTCGGACCTGGTCGGGCGGGTCGGCGAGCCACCGCTGCACCAGCGTGCCCAGCTCGGGGCCGCCGGTGCCGTGCACCACGCAGAACTGGCTCATCACCACCACGTCCAGCACCTGCAGGCCGTCCGGCCTGGCCTCGCACCAGTCGACGATCCCGGTGACCCGCCCGTCGGAGTCGGCGAGCAGGTTGACCGGCCCGAAGTCGCCGTGGGTCCAGCCGACGCGGGCCCGGCGGCCGCGCAGCGCGGCGTCGAGGTGCTCGGCCAGCCAGTGGGTCTCCTGCCGCAGCACCGTGGGGACGATCTCGCGCACCCGATCCAGGGGCTCGTGGACCCAGGCGCGCAGCTCGGCGTCCCCGACCACCCGGATCCGGCCCGTGCAGCGGTGCAGCCGCTCGATCGCGTCCGTCGCGCTGGCGACGAACGTCTCCGTCCGCTCCGGGTCCCGCAGCGCGTGCAGCCCGCTCTCGCCGGGCAGCAGCGATTCGATCACGCAGTAGCTCTCGCCCACGTCGCCCGCCCCGAGGACCTCGGGCAGCAGTGCGTGCAGGCGGCCGAGGCGCTCGTCGGCGTGCAGCCGGTCCAGCACCTCGGTCTGCCAGGCGAGGCCGTCGCGGCTGCGCGGGGTGTCGCTGGCCTTCAGCAGCGCGCCGTGCGGCCCGTCGTCCGGCCCGATCACGGCGACGACCGACTCCGAGCCGCCCGCGAGCCGCCTGCGCACCTGCCAGGCGGAGGCCTCGGGCAACCGCAGGTGCGCCGCCGCGGAGTCCACCCGGCGGAGCAGCCCGGCCGAGCGCACCGCGTCGATCCGGCCGGACAGCCCCGGCGGCAGCCAGCGGGCCGTGGCCAGCAGGATCACGACGGCGACCAGCGACTGGCCGACCAGCCAGGCCAGGCCCGCGCCTGCGAGGCCGAGCGCCGGGACCAGGACCACCGAACCGCCGATCACCAGCACGGCGGCCGCCGCGGGCACCCCGAACTGGATGCGCCCCCACTGCCGCAGCCGCGCGGCACCGACCATCGACGAGGTCACGGCGTATGGGATCGCGGCGAGCGAGGTCAGCGCCAGGACGACGGCTCCCTCGCGGGCGTAGTGGTCCCCGAACACGGCCAGGACCAGCGGGCCGCCCAGGGCGAGGACCACCGCACCGGGGACGACGAGCCGCAGCGACCGGCCGACCGTCCGGCGGCGGGCGGCGTCCGCCCCGGCCGGGTCGGCGGCACCGTGCGCGACCATCGACTGGTTCATCCCCGACGACACGACGAACAGCGTCTGCGCCAGCTGCCAGACCACGCCGTAGACCGCGGTGGCCGCGGGGTCGGTGAGCGCCAGCACCAGCAGCGGCATGCCGAACATGGCGCCCTGCTGGCACACCGAGCCCGCGTAGTCGGCGCGGACGAACCGGCCCAGCTCCCGGAGCGTGACCGGGCGGGCGGCAACCGTGTGCTCCTCGCCGAAGCGGGGCAGCGCGCGCACGAGCAGCCACACGGTGACCGCCAGCACCAGGACCGTGGTGGCCACCATCCAGGACACGGCGATCGCGCCGGTCACCGTGGCGGTCAGCGCCGCGGCCAGCAGCCCGACCTTCAGCACGGCGAACACGATGTTCTCCAGCGGCACCAGGGTGGCCCGGCCGATCGCCGTCAGCACGTAGTCCTGCACGGTGAACAGCGCCCACACCGGCGTGGCCAGGCCGAAGAACACCAGCAGACGATCCTGCCCGACGGCGGCGACCAACTCCGGGGCCCACCACGGCGCGCCGAGTGCGAAGACCCCTCCGACGAGGGCCGCGAGCAGCACGACGACCAGGTACCCCAGCACCACCATGCGGCGGGCGGCGCGGCCTGCGACCGGTACGAACCGCAGCAGCGCGTAGGTC
Source organism: Pseudonocardia xishanensis (assembly GCF_039541715.1). Classification (NCBI taxonomy): domain Bacteria; kingdom Bacillati; phylum Actinomycetota; class Actinomycetes; order Pseudonocardiales; family Pseudonocardiaceae; genus Pseudonocardia; species Pseudonocardia xishanensis. Next base: position 187,919 of record NZ_BAABGT010000025.1, on the reverse strand, counting down.
AGGTTGAGGTGCGCGACGCCGCCGAGCAGCATCACCGCGGAGAGCGCCGCCTGGTCCACACCGACGGCCGCGGGCGGCAGCAGCCGGGCGGCCAGCACCCAGTACGCCAGTCCGACGACGCTCGTGAGGCCGGAGCCCAGCACGAGGGCCAGTCCGTCCCTGTACGCGGGATCCCGGACGGCGGCCACCACCGGACGGGTGGCGGCTCGTACTCCGGCAGACCCCAACACTGCGCGAACGTAGCAATACGCCCAGGAGACCGTCGGACATGTGGGGGATGAACGGTCGATGAACGCGGCGGGGGCGCCGAGCGGCGCGTGCCGGACGACGGACGGGGATCACGTCCCGTACGGCTCCTGGTCGCGGGGGCTGCGGGGGTAGCGTCCTCGCATGCCCGAGTTCCACCACACCGACGTGCTCCCGCTCGGGGATGATCAGACCGAGTACCGCGAGCTCGACCTTCCCGCCGGGAAGGTCGTGGAAGCGGCCGGCCGGACCTTCCTCGAGATCGACCCCACCACGATCACCGGCCTCGTCCGCGAGGCCGTCAAGGACATCCAGCACCACCTGCGGCCCTCGCACCTGGCCCAGCTCCGCGCGATCGTGGACGATCCCGAGGCCTCCGGGAACGACCGCTTCGTGGCCACGGACCTGCTGCGCAACGCCTGCGTCTCCGCGGGCGGGGTACTGCCGATGTGTCAGGACACCGGCACCGCGATCGTCGTCGGCAAGAAGACCGAGACGGTCCTGACCGGCGGGAACGACGAGGAGGCCGTCTCCCGCGGCGTCTTCGAGGCCTACGACCAGCTCAACCTGCGCTACTCGCAGATGGCCCCGATCTCGTTCTGGGACGAGAAGAACACGGGGACCAACCTGCCCGCCCAGGTCGAGCTGTACTCGGTCCCCGGGCAGAAGCCGAAGTACGAGTTCCTGGTGATGGCCAAGGGCGGCGGCTCGGCCAACAAGACCTTCCTCTACCAGGAGACCAAGGCGCTGCTGAACCCCAAGCGGCTGGCCGCCTTCCTGGACGAGAAGCTGCGCTCGCTCGGCACCGCGGCCTGCCCGCCCTACCACCTCGCGGTCGTCGTGGGCGGGATGTCGGCGGAGTACACACTCAAGGTGGCCAAGCTGGCGTCCGCGCGGTACCTGGACACGCTGCCCACCTCGGGCTCGGAGCTCGGGCACGCCATCCGCGATCCCGAGCTGGAGCAGCAGGTCCTGGAGCTGACCCGGAACTTCGGCATCGGCGCCCAGTTCGGCGGCAAGTACTTCTGCCACGACGTCAGGGTGATCCGGCTGCCGCGCCACGGCGCCTCGCTCCCCGTCGGGATCGCGGTGTCCTGCTCCGCGGACCGCCAGGCCAAGGCCAAGATCACCGCGGACGGCGTGTTCCTGGAGCAGCTCGAGTTCGACCCGGCCAAGTACCTGCCGGACGTGACCGAGGAGCAGCTCCCCGAGTCCGCGGACGTCGTGCAGGTGGACCTGACCCGGCCGATGGCCGAGATCCGGTCCCTGCTGTCCTCGCTGCCGGTGAAGACGCGGGTGTCGCTGACCGGCCCGTTGGTCGTGGCCCGTGACATCGCCCACGCCAAGATCGCCGAGCGGCTGGACGCGGGCGAGGAGATGCCGCAGTACCTGAAGGACCACCCGGTGTACTACGCCGGACCGGCGAAGACGCCCGAGGGCTACGCCTCCGGCTCCTTCGGCCCGACGACGGCGGGTCGGATGGACTCCTACGTCGCGCAGTTCCAGCAGGCGGGCGGCTCGCTGGTCATGCTGGCCAAGGGCAACCGGTCGAAGCAGGTCACGGACTCATGCGCCGCGAACGGCGGGTTCTACCTGGGCTCGATCGGCGGCCCCGCGGCCCGGCTGGCGCAGGACTGCATCCGCAGGGTCGAGGTCCTGGAGTACCCGGAGCTCGGCATGGAGGCGGTCTGGAGGATCGAGGTCGAGGACTTCCCCGCGTTCGTCGTGGTGGACGACAAGGGCAACGACTTCTTCGCCGAGACCAGCACCCCCACCCTGCAGGTCACCTTCCGCACCTGAGCGCGGCCCCGATCGGCCCCGGCGCCCGCCCGCCGCGCTCAGCGCAGCCGGCGGGGGCCCTGGTCGTCCCGGCTCGGGGGCGGGCCCAGCACCACCCGCGCGCCGGTCACCGACGCGCCCTCGACGCCTGCCAGCACGGGGTCGAGGGCCAGCGAGCGCACCTCCGGGAGCTCGTCGGCCATCACGGCGACCCGCAGCGCCAGGTCCTCCAGCGCCTCGAGCCGCACGGGCTCCGAGCCCCGGTACCCGGTCAGCAACGGCGCCGCCCGCGGGGCCCTGACCAGCGCGGTGGCGTCCTCGGCCGTGAGCGGCACCACGCGGAACGCCCGGTCGTCCAGCAGCTGGGTGGCCATACCGGACAGTCCGAAGGACAACAGCGACCCGAACGACGGGTCCTCCGCCACCTCCAGCACGCACGACGGCCCCCGGGGCGCCATCCGCTGCACGTAGACCTCGTCCCGGCCGGTGACCCGCTCCAGGTCGGCGAACGCCCGGCGGACCGCCGCGGCCGAACCCAGGTCCAGCCGGACCCCCACCAGGTCGGTGCGGTGTCGCCACCGCTCCCCCACCGCCTTGAGCGCGATCGGGTAGCCGAGCTCGTCCGCCGCCCGCTCGACGGCCTCCGCGCCCCGCACGCGACGGAACGCGATGAGCGGGATCCCGAAGCAGGACAACAGCTCGACGGCCTCGTCGTCGGTCAGGGCACGTTCCCGGTCCTCGATGCCGAACCGGGCCACGACCGCGCGCGCCGCCTCCAGGTCGATGCCCTCGGGCCGCACGAACTCGCCCACCGGCTGGGACCGCCACGCCGCGTACCGGGCGACCCTCGACAGCGCCTGCACCGCCCGCTCGGGGCTGGCGTAGGACGGCACCGAGCCCGGCCCCGGCCGCCCGTCCGGCAGTGGCTGCGCCAGCTCCGCAGGCACACCCTCGACGGCGAGGAACACCGCCGCGACCGGCTTGTCCGATCCCGCGGTGCGCTCCCGCACCACCCGGGCGTACTCCGCCCCCGGCGTGGCGATGGGCGGCACGAACACCACGACCAGCGAGTCCGCCTCGTCCGGGCCGGTGGCCGCCAGCGCCGCCTCCACCGCGCCCGCGAACTCCTCGGGCGTGGCCGCCGCCCCGACGTCCACCGGATCGGCCGCCGCGACCATGCCCTCGTCGATCAGCGCGTCGCCGACCAGGACGTTCAGCGCCGTCGAGTTGCCGACGACCGCGACCCGCCGCCCGCGCGGCAACGGCTGGTAGGCGAGCAGCAGGGCGGTGTCGAACAGCTGCGCGATCGTCTCGACCCGGATCACGCCGGACTGCTCGAACAGCGCCCGGACGCTCGCGTCGTCTATCGGCACGGCGGCCTCGCGCAGCCGCGCGGGCGAGGCGTTGCGGCCGGACTTCACCGCGACCACCGGCTTGGTGCGCGCCAGCCGGCGGGCGAGCCTGCCGAACTTGCGCGGGTTGCCGAAGGTCTCCAGGTAGAGCAGCACGACGTCCGTCTCGGCGTCGGTCTGCCAGTACTGCAGCAGGTCGTTCGCGGACACGTCCGCCCGGTTGCCCGCGCTGACGAACGTCGACAGCCCGAGCCCGCGGGACTGCGCGGACGCGAGGATCGCGGTGCCGAGCGCACCGGACTGGCAGAAGAACCCGACCCGCCCGCGGGCGGGCAGCTCCGGCGCCAACGTGGCGTTGAGCCGCACCTCGTCCGCCAGGTTCGCCACGCCCAGCGCGTTCGGCCCGATCACCCGCATCCCGTGCGCGCGGGCCTCCGTGACGAGCTTGCGCTCCGCGCTGATCCCGTCCGCCCCCGCGTCCGCGAACCCGGAGCTGACCACGACCAGCGCCTTCACGCCCTTCTCCAGGCAGGAGTCCATGACCTCGTCCACGCCCGCGGCCGGGATCGCGACGACGGCCAGGTCGACCGGGTCGGGGATGTCGGTGACCGAGGCGTAGGCCCGCACCCCGCGCACCGAGCGCGCGTCCGCGTTCACCGGGTAGACGGGCCCGGTGAAGTTCGCCTTGAGCAGGTTGGCCAGCACCGCATGGCCGATCTTGGCGGGGTCGGTGGACGCCCCGATGACCGCGACCGACGTCGGGTGCAGCACGTTGGTGACGCTGCGGGCCTCGGCGGCCTGCTCGCGGGAGTCCCGCACCGCGATCGAGCGCTCGGTGGGGTCGATGTCGAACTCGAGGTGCAGCACGCCCTCGGCGAAGGCCCGCCGCACCTGGTACCCGGCCTCGCGGAAGACCCGGACCATGGTGTGGTTCTCGACCAGCACCTCCGCCTCGAACCGGTCCAGGCCCCGCTCGCGGGCCGCGGCGGCCAGGTGCTCGAGCAGGATCGAGCCCAGCCCACGGCCCTGGTGGTCGTCTCGGACCACGAAGGCGACCTCGGCCGAGGTCACCGGCGCCTCCGGCCGCTTCGGGTCGTCCAGGCCCTCGTAGCGGCCCACCGCGATGATCTCGTCCCCGAGCAGCGCCACGAACGCCACGCGCTTGTGGTGGTCGACGGTCACGAACCGCTCGAGGTCGCGCGGGGGGATCCGCGGGTAGGGACCGAAGTACCGCAGGTAGCGGGTGCGGTCGGAGAGCTGCTGGTGGAAGGCCAGCAGCGCGTCGGCGTCCGACGGGACGATCGGGCGCAGGTGCACGATCCGCCCGTCCGAGGCGACGATGTCCGCCTCCCACTGCCGGGGGTAGTCCGGGCGGACGGGGTCGCGGGCCTCCTCGGGGTCGGGCGGCAGCTCGGTCCCGGGTGTCCCCGGCTGGGCCGTTCCCGACGGCGTGGGCTCCGGTCCGTCCGTCGCAGGGTGGGTGCCGGGCGTCGTGGTCTCGGTCATGTGCTCAGTCCCGGGGGTCGTCGGGGTCGAGGCCGTGCAGGGGGTAGAGGGCACGCCGGGCGTCGACGATGCCGCTGTCGACGCGGTCCGCCTCCCCGTCCCCCCAGGCCGGGAACGAGGGGTCGCCGCCGTCGGTCATCGCGACCGGCAGCTGCACCCGGGTGATCCCGGTCGTGTGGGCCGTCCAGCCCGCGGGGATCGACGTGCTGGGGTCCAGGTCGCGGTCCAGGACGGTGGCCAGCAGATGGGTCCAGGAGCGCGGGACGACCCGGAACAGCGAGTACCCGCCGCCGCCCAGGACGAGCCACTTCCCGTCCGACACGCGCTCGGCGAGCTCCCGCATGGCCTGGTAGGTCGCCCGGTGACCGTCGACGGTCAGCTCGAGATCGGCCAGCGGGTCGTCCGAGTGGGTGTCCGCCCCGCACTCGCTGACCAGGATCTGCGGCCGGAACTCCGCCAGCAGCCCGGGCACCACGGCGTGGAAGGCGCGCAGCCAGCCCGCGTCCCGGGTTCCGGGCGGCAGCGGGACGTTCACCGAGTAGCCCTCGCCCGGCCCCTTTCCCAGCTCGGCGGGCCAGCCGGTGCCCGGCCAGAGGGTGAGCGGGTGCTGGTGCAGCGACACCGTCATCACCCGGGGGTCGTCGTAGAACGCCACCTGGACGCCGTCCCCGTGGTGCACGTCGACGTCCACGTAGGCGATCCGTTCGTAGCCCTGCTCGAGCAGCCACGCGATCGCGACCGCGCAGTCGTTGTAGACGCAGAAGCCCGCCGCCCGCCCGGGCATGGCGTGGTGCAGCCCGCCCGCCAGGTTCACCGCGCGGTCCGCCCGGCCCTCGGCGATCTCCCGCGCGGCGCGGATCGAGCCGCCGCAGATCAGCGAGGCCGCCTCGTGCATGCCGAAGAAGATCGGGTTGTCGTCCGTGCCCAGCCCGTGCCCCACGTCGAACGGCATCTCCGGCGCCGAGCGCACCGCGGTGAGCAGCCCGGGCTCGTGGACCCGCAGCAGGTCCTCCTCCGTGGCGGGCTCCGGTTCGACCAGCTCCACCCCGTCCAGCACGCCCAGCTCGGCGGCCAGCCGCATGGTCAGGTCGAGGCGCACCGGGTTGAGCGGATGGTCGTCCGAGAGCTGGTAACGGAGGAACTCCGGTGTCCAGACCACCGAGGTGCGCGGGCTCATGGTGCGGACCGTAGGCGAATCGGGCCGGCCCGGCCACGCCCACCGGTCCCCCGTCTCGCGGGCACGGTGCCGCTCACGGGCCGGGCTCCCCCGGCTCCGCGCCGGTCGCCACCGGACGCGACCGGTCCGAGCACCAGTCCGACCACGAGCCCGCGTAGAGCGATGCGGGCCGCTCCGGGGTGCGCAGGCCCGCGTACTCCAGGGCCAGCACCACGGAGGCGGCGGCCACCCCGGACCCGCAGTAGGCCCCGACGGTCCGGCCGCGTACCACCCCGAGCCCGCCGAACCGCTCCGCGAGCGCCTCCCGGGACAGCCACCGACCGTCCGGCCCGACGTGCTCGGTCGACGGCGCGCTGACCGCGCCGGGCACGTGCCCCGCCCGGGGGTCCACCGGCTCCTGCTCGCCCCGGTAGCGGACCGCCGCGCGCGCGTCCAGCAGGACGCCCACGTCCGCCACCGCGGCCGCGCCGTTCGCGTCGATCACCGGCATGCGCCCCGGTCGTACGACGATCGTGCCGTCCTGCGGCGCGAGCGGGCCGGTGTCCCGGGGCAGGCCGGCCGCCCGCCAGGCCGCCCAGCCCCCGTCGAGCACGGCGACCCGGTCCGCGGGCAGCCCCGCCCAGCGCAGCAGCCACCACGCCCGGGCCGCGACGGATCCGTCCCCGTCGTCGTAGGCCACGACCCGCGAGCTGCCACGGACCCCGCACAGCCGCAGTGCCTTCTCCAGCCGCGCGGTCGAGGGCAGCGGGTGCCGACCGCCCGGCCCACCGCCGCCCGCCGGATCCGCCAGCTCGGAGTCCAGGTCGACGAAGCCCGCCGTCGGCACGTGCCCGGTGAGGTGGTCGGCACGCCCGTGCGGGCCGCCGAGCCGCCAGCGCACGTCCAACACCACCGGCGGGTCGGCGGAGCGCAGGGCCGCCGCGAGGGCCTCGGGACCGACGATCGGGGTCGTCCAGGCGGTCTCATCCCCCGCCCCGGACCCGGCGCCCACCGCGGGACCCGACGCGGGGTCCGGTCCGGGGGCGCTCGACTGGCTGCTCGGATGCGACACGCCGACCATCCTGCACGGTCTATCCTGGGACGCAGGCCCACGCCGGGCCCGGGCGAGGGGCTCACCCGGCACCGGGCCTCCCGAGCGGCACCACCCCACCAGGCTGTGACCCCCGGGACGAGCGGTCCCGGGGCCCACCGAGTCCACCCGAGTCCAGCACCCGCGAGAATGCCCGCGGGCGACCACGAGACACCCACGACCAGACCCGACGGACGTGCGGCTGCGGCGACGACGCCGCGCCAGACCCCGTCGCTAGACTGGTCCGCAGACTGAAGGGGCCGGCCGTGAACGATCTCATCGACACCACCGAGATGTACCTCCGGACGATCTACGAACTGGAGGAGGAGGGCGTCGTCCCCCTGCGCGCCCGCATCGCCGAGCGCCTCGGGCAGAGCGGTCCCACCGTGAGCCAGACCGTCGCCCGCATGGAGCGGGACGGCCTGGTCGTCGTGGCGGGCGACCGCCACCTCGAGCTGACCGACGACGGGCGCTCGCGCGCCGTCGCCGTGATGCGCAAGCACCGGCTCGCCGAGCGCCTGCTGATCGACGTCATCGGGCTCGAGTGGGAGCTGGTGCACGCCGAGGCCTGCCGCTGGGAGCACGTGATGAGCGACGCGGTCGAGCGCAAGCTCGTGGCCCTGCTCGACGATCCCCGCGTCTCCCCGTACGGCAACCCGATCCCCGGCCTGGACGAGCTGCGGGCCAGCGCGGAGGGTGCCCCCCGCGCCGCCACTGCCCCGCCGAGCCTCGAGGTCGGCCTGCAGCGGCTGGACGAGTTCGCCCGCCGCGGCGGTGGCCGGGTCGAGGTGCGCCGGATCGCCGAGCACGTGCAGGTGGACGCGGACCTGATGGGCGAGCTCAAGCTGGCGGGGATCGTGCCGGGTCGAGACGTCGAGGTCGGGGCCATCCCGCGCTTCGGGGACGCCGTGCCGGTGATCGCGGACGGCGAGACCTCGGCCGTGGCACCGCTGATCGCCCACGCGGTCCTCGTCCGGGCCTCCTGAGGGCCCGGCCCGGGCACGCCCGCCCCTCCCCGACCCGCGCGCGAGCCGGAGCGGTCCCCATGAGACGGTTCCGGCACCTCGATCGACGGACCTGAGGAGGACCTCGTGAAGCTGCTCGTCACCGGCGGCGCGGGCTATGTGGGCAGTGTCAACGCGGCGCACCTGGTGGAGGCGGGCCACGAGGTCGTCGTGCTCGACGACCTGTCGACCGGGCACGCGGACGCCGTCCCGGAGGGCGCCCGGTTCGTCCAGGGTGAGCTGTCCGAGGCGGCGGGCCCGCTGCTGGCCGAGGGCTTCGACGGGGTGCTGCACTTCGCGGCCAAGTCGCTGGTCGGCGAGTCGGTGGCGAAGCCGGAGCTGTACTGGAACGGCAACGTGGTGGCCACCTTCCGGCTGCTCGAGGCGATCCGCGAGCACGGCACCCCGCGGCTGGTCTTCTCCTCCACCGCCGCCTGCTACGGCGAGCCGGAGGAGGTACCCATCCGGGAGGACGCCCCCACCCGGCCGACCAACCCGTACGGCGCCGGCAAGCTCGCGATCGACACCATGATCACCTCGTACGCGAACGCGCACGGGCTGGCCGCGGTGAGCCTGCGGTACTTCAACGTGGCGGGGGCGCACGGCCGGTTCGGCGAGCGGCACGCGGTGGAGACCCACCTGATCCCGATCGTGCTGCAGGTCGCCTCCGGCTCCCGCGAGTCCGTGGCGATGTACGGCGACGACTGGCCGACCCCGGACGGCACCTGCGTGCGGGACTACATCCACGTGGACGACCTGGCCGAGGCGCACCAGCTCGCGCTGCAGAAGGCCGAGCCCAGCACGCACGCGATCTACAACCTGGGCAGCGGCACCGGGTACTCCGTACAGCAGGTCGTGGAGGCCTGTCGCGCCATCACCGGGCACGCCATCCCCGCCGCCGTGGCCCCGCGCCGCGCCGGGGACCCCGCGGTGCTGATCGCCTCGGCCGAGCGCGCCGCGGACCAGCTGGGCTGGAAGCCCTCGCGCAGCCTGCAGGACATGGTCGGCGACGCGTGGCGCTTCACCCGCGAGCGCGCCCAGGCCTGAGCCGGCCCGTCGGAGGGCGGTCACAGCGCGCCCTCCAGCCAGGTCCGCACCTCGGTGGGACCCCAGCCCGCGGCCATGGCCGTGCGCAGGTCCCGGGCCAGGCGGTGCGCGGGCCGCACCCGCTCCGCCCGCTCCAGGGCGATGTTCGCGAGTGCCCCGTCCCCGCGGGCGAGCGCGCACACCGCCAGGAGCACGGCCGGGTCGGCCGCCGCCGGGCCGCGGCAGGTGCGGGCCAGCGCAGCCCAGAGCTGCTCGGCCGCGGCGGCATGGTCCCCGGTGCAGGTCGACAGCGCGAGGTCCCGGAACCGCGTGCGCCGCAACGCGGCGCTCATGATCCGCACCAGCTCGGCGTCGACGGTCAACCGGCCCGCGGCCGCGGACTCCAGCGCCGCGTCCAGGACGTGGACCGGATCGGAGGGCCAACGGGGCCGGCCCCGGACCCCCGACCCGTCGGCCGCGCCGTCGACCGCGCCCGGACCACCACCGGCGCCGCTCTCGGCGGGACCGGCCGCACCGCTCTCGGCGGCCCCGGCTCCGGCGGGACGCCCGGTCCCTCCGCCGGCACCGGAGGGCCCCGCCCGGCCCGTCCGGGCATGGTGGTCCTCCTCCGCGGGCTCGACCAGCTGGACCAGGTCCTCCCTCGACTGACGCACCACCGTGCCGCGGGCGACGGCGGTGGCGGCGACCACCGTCCCGGACGGATCCGGCAGCCGGCCGCCGCACCCGCAGTCGTGCAGCGGATAGCAGCACCACGGGGCTCCGGCCTCGATCGCCGCCGCCCACACCGCCGAGTGCACACCCACCCCGGCGCGGTGCAGCGCGGCGACCGCCGCCGCCGCGACGTCCATCCTCGGCGGCCACCCGCCGCCCCTGCCCCCGACACCGGCCTCCCCACCGCCGCCCCCGGTCGCGCCGTCACCGCCGACCACGACGACGGCGGCCCCGCTCGGCGAGTCCCGCGCGATCGCGCCCGCGACCGACTCGCACAGCGACTCCAGCAGGGCCGGGTCGTCCGGCGGCGGCAGGTCCACCCGCACCGTCAGGCCCACCCGCCCCCCGCCCGGACCGCCGGTGGCCACCAGGACGAGCGACTCCCGCGGGCGGAACCCGATGAGGACCGGGAGCGCGGTGAGCAGTCCCTCGGTGCCGACCCGCAGGGGCGAGTCGGCGTCCGAAGACCACACGGACCACACGGACGACGAAGACGACGCGGACGACGCGGACGACGCGGACCAGGGCGACGACGGGATGGGAGTCATGCCGGAGAGCCTGCGGAACGCGCCCGACACCCGTCATCGGTCGATCTCACGCCCTGTGGACAACGCCGGAAAACGGTGTCATGGAACCCCCGTGTGGACAACCGGAGGACCTGCGGGCGGGAGAAGGTCGCCAGGTCGTCGCACAGATGTAACGTCGTCCGGTTGCCGCCGACCCCCGGCCCGGGGAGGCTCGTCCGGGCGGGTCGTCACCCGCGGCGGTCTTCACACCGCACGAGGAGAAGGGGCGGCCGGTGTACGACTACGACCTGCTGGTGATCGGTTCGGGGCCGGGCGGTCAGAAGGCGGCCATCGCAGCGGCCAAGCTCGGCAAGCGGGTGGCCATCGCGGAGCGCCGGGACATGATGGGCGGGGTCTGCGTCAACACCGGCACGATCCCGTCGAAGACCCTGCGGGAGGCCGTCCTCTACCTGACCGGGTTCGCCCAGCGTGAGATGTACGGCGCCAGCTACCGGGTCAAGTCCGAGATCACCATCTCGGACCTGCTCGCCCGCACCGCGCACGTCGTGGGGCGCGAGGTGGAGATCATCCGCAACCAGCTGCTGCGCAACCACGTCGACATCCTCGGCGGGACCGCGCACTTCGAGGACCCGCACACCGTCACGGTCAGCGGCACGGACCGCGGCGACCACACGACCGTCACCGCCGAGTTCGTCGTGATCGCGACCGGGACCCGGCCCGCGCGGCCGCCGGAGGTGGAGTTCGACGACGAGGAGTACCACGTCGTCGACTCCGATGCGGTGCTGCAGCTGCACCGCATCCCGACGTCGATGGTCGTCGTGGGCGCCGGGGTGATCGGCATCGAGTACGCCTCGATGTTCGCCGCGCTCGGCACGAAAGTCACGGTCGTCGAGAAGCGGCCGACCATGCTGGACTTCTGCGACCCGGAGATCGTCGAGTCGCTCAAGTTCCACCTGCGCGACCAGGGGGTGTCCTTCCGCTTCGGCGAGGAGGTCTCGAAGGTCGAGAACACCGCGAAGGGCACCGTCACCACGCTGGCCAGCGGCAAGCGGATCCCGGCCGACATGGTCATGTACTCGGCCGGGCGGCAGGGCGTGACCGACGAGCTCGCCCTGGACAAGGCGAACCTGACGGCGGACAAGCGCGGCCGCATCGCCGTGGACGGGAACTACCGCACCGAGGTCGAGCACATCTACGCGGTCGGGGACGTGATCGGCTTCCCCGCCCTGGCCGCCACCAGCATGGACCAGGGCAGGCTCGCGGCCTACCACGCGTTCGGCGAGCCGGCCCGGGAGCTGCACGGCCTGCAGCCCATCGGCATCTACACGGTCCCCGAGATCTCCTACTGCGGGCGCACCGAGGCCGAGCTCACCGAGTCCGCGATCCCGTACGAGGTGGGGATGTCGCGGTACCGGGAGCTGGCGCGCGGCGCGATCGTCGGGGACTCCTACGGCATGCTCAAGCTGCTGGTCTCCACCGAGGACCGCACGCTGCTGGGCGTGCACGTGTTCGGCACCAACGCCACCGACCTCGTGCACATCGGCCAGGCGATCATGGGGTGCGGCGGGACCGTCGACTACCTCGTCGACACGGTGTTCAACTACCCCACGCTCTCCGAGGCCTACAAGGTGGCGGCGCTGGACGTCACCAACAAGATCCGCGCCCTCGAGGTCTACCGGTAGCTCAGGTGTAGCCGATGCCGTGCTCGTCCAGCCACGGCTTCGGGTTGATCTTGGTGCCACCCGGCGTGGTGACCTCGATGTGCAGGTGCGGGCCCGTGGACTCGCCGCGGTTGCCCACCTCGGCGATCTGCTCGCCCTTGGCGACACGCTGCCCGACACCGACGAACGAGCGGTTGATGTGCCCGTAGGTGGTGATCGTGCCGTCGTCGTGCTGCACCCGCACCCACAGCCCGAAACCGCTGGCGGGACCGGAGGAGATCACGGTGCCCGCGAGTGGTACGTGGATCGGGGTCCCGATCGGCGCCGCGATGTCCAGCCCCATGTGCGAGGTGCCGCCGCGCAGGCCGAAGCCGCTGGACACGCGTCCGACGAGCATCTGGATGCCGCCGGCGGCCGACTGCGCGGCACCCACCTTCGCGAGCTCCGCGGCCTGGCGGGCCGCCTCCGCCTCGGCGGCGACGCGCGCGGCCTCCGCCTCCTCCGCCGCCCGTCGCGCGGCGTCCGCGGCGGCCCGGTGCAGGTCCGCCGCCTTGACGACGTCCGCGACCAGGCCCGCACCGGTGACCGCACCGGGCGCGCCGACGGCCGGGGCGACCGCGACGGGGGCGAGCGGGACGTGCACGCTGCGGCCACCGAGATCCGCGACGTCCGTGGCGGGCTCGGGACCGGGGAGGGTGGCCTCGGAACCGAGGAGGGAGAGCTCGGCGAGGCCCGCGTGCAGGGCGTTGGCGCCCGCCTCGAAGTCCGGCAGCGCGCCGCTGTAGGCGGCCTGACCGGCCGCCGCGACGACACCGCCCGCGGCGACGACCGCGGCCATGCGCCACTGGAGGGGGTTACCGGGGAGCGCGAGAGCCGGCCGCAGTCCGCCGATCCCCACCGGCGCCGCGAAGGCGGCGGCCGGCGGGGATCCGGCGATCGCGCGACGGCTCCGGGGGGAGCGATGCCGTGCCACGATCTTCCTTCCGTGGACCGTGACGGGGCCGGACGTCCGGTCTGGGGAACCGGACCGGGTCGGTCGGGGGTTGTCCGACCCGGAGTCCTCTTCGTGACCTCGTCGTGATCCGAGGACGACGCTAGCGGGTCCCCCGGGCCTCGACCCCGCCCGGTTGCGTCGGACGAGACCACCGGAGGGCGGGTCGCGGCGAGCGGCGGGGGAAGCACCGGGGGCGGCGTGTCGGCGCTCTCGCCGCACTCTCGACCCTGCCGCTCGGCGCACCGTTCCGCCTGATTCCCCGCTCGTCGTGCCGCTTGCACCGCACTGAGCAGCGACGACGTCGCTGCTCGTGGTCGGGGTGCGACGCAGGCCACACCGGCGGAGCCCCCGGGGTGCGACGAGCGGTGTTCTGCGGCATGGGTCACGTGATCGAGATCGACGATCAGCGCCGTGTCAAGCGTCTCCGGGCCGCCCGGACGGCGGTTGTCCCGGGGTCGCCCGAGCCGGCTGACTGATCGGGTGCCGCGACTCCGCCGAACGGTCGTCCCGCTCGCCCTCGCGCTGGCTCTCCTGGTCGGCGGCTCCGCGACCGCGACGGCCGCCGAGGCGGACGGGGCCGTCGACTACGTGGCCCTCGGGGACTCCTACGCCGCCGGCGTCGGGGCGGGCACCGGCGAGTGCGGGCGCACCGCCGCCTCCTACCCCGCCCTTCGCGCAGCCTCCGTGCGCTCGTTCACCTTCGTGGCCTGCGCGGGCGCGACGACCGCCGGAGTGCTGTCCGACCAGGTGCGGGCGGTCTCCCGGGAGACCGACCTGGTCACGATCACCGTCGGCGGGAACGACACCGGGTTCACCCCCGTCCTCGCCCGGTGCGCCACCGCGCCGACGGACGAGGCCTGCGACCAGGCCGTCCGCACCGGTGAGCGAGTCGCCCGGTACGTGCTGCCGTCCGCGCTCGCCGCCGTGGTGTGGGCCGTGCGCGCACAGGCACCCCGGGCCCGCGTGGTAGTCCTGGGCTATCCGCGGCTGTTCGGCGAGGGCTCGTCCTGCCCGCTGAACCCGGCCCGGCGGGCGCGCCTCGACGCCGGGGCGGACGTGCTGAACGACCGGATCGCGGCGAGCGTCCAGCGGTGGGGCGCCGAGTTCGTCGACGTCCGGCCCGCCTTCGCGGGGCACGGACTGTGCGCGGCCGACCCGTGGATCGTCGGGCCCGGCTCCCCCGGCGCCTTCCACCCCACGGCGACCGGGTACGCGCGCGGCTACCTGCCCGCGCTCACGAACCCCTGAACCACGCCCAGCGCATCGGGCGTAGCGCGACGCCCAGCGGGACCAGCACCGCGGCCGCCAGGACGGTACCGACCAGGACCAGCAGGCCGCCGACGGCCCAGAGCCCCGAGTCGTCGGAGGCCGCGGCGGTCCACGACCAGGCCGCGGTGAACGACGGCGGCATCACGGTCGCGACGACCCAGGCGGGCAGCCACCGCGGCGCGAGGATGGCCAGCGTCGCGGCCGAGACCGCCGTACCCGCGAGCTGCCAGGGCGCGAACCGCACGGGCTCCGCGGCGAGGACCGCCCACCCCGACCACGCGAGCCAGGTCGCCGCGGTCGCCGCCGCCAACGCCACCGCGCCCACGGCCCCACCGCGCAACCGCCCGTCCCGCCCCGACAGCACCGCACTCATGGACCCAGCCTCCCGCCGATGCGGCCCGCCCGCCTCGGTAGGACCACGCAGACGGGGGCTCAGACGGGGCCTCAGACGACGAGGACGATCTTCCCGGTCGTCCCGCCGCGTTCGCCGTAGCGGTGTGCGTCGGCGGCCTCGGCGAGCGGGAAGGTCCGGTCCACCACGATCCGCAGCCTGCCCTCCGCGCGCAGGGCGAGCAGCTCGTCCAGCCCGGGGCCGTCCGCGCGGACGTAGGCCCCGCTCGCGCGCACCCCGCGCTCCCCGGCCGCCCGCACCGCGGCGTCGACCGCGACCGTGGGCAGGCAGATGTACAGGCCGCCCGGGGCGACCAGGTCGAACGAGCGCAGCGCCGTCTCGCCCCCGACCAGGTCGTACACCAGGTCGACGGGCTCGAGGACCTCCTCGAAGGCCTCCGTGCGGTAGTCGACGACCTCGTCGCAGCCCAGCTCGCGCAGCAGCTCGAGCTTCGGGCCGGAGGCCGTCCCGATCACGTGCGCGCCGAGCGCCTTCGCGATCTGCACCGCGAGATGCCCCACCCCGCCACCCGCGGCGTGCACGAGCACCCGCTGCCCGCGCTGCAGGTGACCGACCGACACCAGGCTCTGCCACGCCGTCATGCCCGCGAGCGGCAACGCGGCCGCCTCGACCACCGGCAGGTCCGCGGGGCGGCGGCGCAGCTGCGCGGCGGGCACGGACACGAACTCGGCGTACGCGCCGTCCGGGCTGGGGAACCTGGCCATCCCGAGCACCGGGTCCCCCACCGCGAAGCCCTGGACCTCCGACGCGACGGTCCCCGCGACGTCCCAGCCGACGGTGAACGGCCGGTCGCCGAAGGACTTCGCCGGTCCGAGGCCCGAGCGGGTCTTCCAGTCGATCGGGTTGACCCCGGCTGCCTCGACCCGCACCAGGGCCTCTCCGGGGGCGGGCTGCGGGGTGGGTACCTCGGTCCAGCGCAGGGCCTCGGGCCCGCCGGGTGACTCGACGACGATGGCGTGCATCCCCGTTGTCTACTACAGCTGTCCACTACAGCTGTCTCCTACAACCAGGCGCGGTCGATCTCCAGACCGAGCAGCGCCTTCGCCCCGCCCTGCCACTGGGCGCGGCCGAACACCCGGTGCTGCGCGGTGGCGTGCAGGTCCCGCCAGCAGCGCTGGATCTCGTCGTCCGCGTACAGGGCGCGGGCCCCGGCCAGGGTGAAAGCCTCGTCGACGGCCACCAGCGAGGCCTGCAACGCGGCGTTCACCGCGAGGGTGAACCGCCCCCGTTCCGCGTCGCTCGGCACGTCCCCGGCCAGCGCCCGCGCCCAGAGCGACTCCATCTCGTCGAGCACGTGGGCCCGCGCCCCGCGCAGGCCGGCCTCGGCGAGCCCGATCCGGATCTGCACGTCCTGCTCCTCGGCGAGGGGGCCGGGGCCGCTGCGCACCTTGGTCCGCGCGAGCTCGCCGAGCAGGTCGAGCGCGTGCCGGGCGATCCCGAGCGGCACCGCCACCATCATCATCTTGATCAGGCTGAAGAACGGCACCCGGTAGAGGGCCGAGTCCACCACCGGCGGCTCGTAGAACGGCATCACGGTGTGCCCCTCGGGCACCAGCACGCCCTCGACGACGACGTCGTGGCTCCCCGACCCGCGCAGCCCCAGAGCCCCCTCCCACGCGGGCACGATGGTCGCGACGGCGGCCGGGTAGACCGCCCACCGCCAGTCCGGTCGGCCGTCGACCATCCGGGGCCGCGGACCGTCCATGGCCAGGAACCCGGTGGAGTACAACCGGGCGTGCGGGCAGCCGCTGTTGAAGACCCAGCGCCCGCTCAGCCGCAGCCCGCCCGGCTCGGGGACACCCCGGCCCTCGGGGTTGAAGGTGCCGGTCATGGCGTGCTCCGGCCGCCCGTCGAGCAGTCCCGCGGCCAGGTCCTGGTCCATCCACGCCAGGAACAGGCCGGAGTTGCCGATCATGGTCGCCCAGCCCGCGGAGCCGTCCGCCGCGGCGAGGGTCTCGATCACCCGGAACATCACCGGCGGTGGGAGCTCCGCCCCGCCGAGGCCCCGCGGGGTCCACAGCCGGAACAGACCCGCGTCGGTCACGGCCGACACGACGTCCGGAGGCAGGGTGGCCAGCCGTTCCGCCTCCGCCGCGCGCTCTCTCAGCAGCGGGGTCAGCGCGGCCGCAGCCGCGACGGGATCGGACACGAAGGGGACGACGGTCGGGGCGCTCATGGGGCACCTCCACTCCGGTGGGCTGCCCAGACGGAGCGACCGGCGACGGCCCCTGATACCCCCACGTCCGACACGGGCGTCGGAGGTGGGGGACTCGCGGGAGAGGTCAGGCCCGGGCGAGCTCGCCCTCGACGACGGTGGGGCGGCCGTCCGCCTCCCAGTCCAGGTAGCGCTGGGTCTCGACCAGCAGGGCGCCGCCCAGCCAGAGGGCGACGACGCCGTCGTCCAACAGGCCGAAGACGGACAGGAACGCCTCGGGCACGAGGTCGACGGGCGAGACCAGGTAGGCCACGGCGAGCACCAGCAGTGCCACCCGGCCGCGGGTGAGCACGGTGTAGCGCCCGCTCAGCGCCTGGCCGACCATGCGCGGAAGGGCCCGGGCCCGGTCCGCGAGGCCGGGGGTACCCGGCCTGCGGCCCTGCCACAGCACGCGCGCGAGGGCGAGGAGGGTGGCCCGCTGTCGACTGCCGCGCGGGCTGGTGGAGGTGGTGGTCATGTCCGGTTCAACGCCGGCTGCCCGATCCCCGTTCCCGGTCAGCGGCCGGTGCGAGGGCGGTCACGCGAGAGCAGGGACCACACCACGACGCAGCCGAAGATGACCGCACCCACGGCCAGCGCCCAGGCGAGGAACTCGAACACGGCCCCGACCAGCGAGAAGGCCAGCACGACGAGCAGCACTGCCCCGAGCACCCGCAGCACGCGCACCTCCCCGGCCCTGACGACGGACGACCCATGGTCTCACGAAACGGACGAACAGGACCAGGCCGACACGAACAGGCCGGGGCCTGAGAACGGTCTCAGCTCAGGGTTGCATCGCGATAGGTACCGATATATCGTTCGAGCCATCGAGCTACCGACCGAGGAGGCTCACCACGAACAGGAGACACACCATGTCCGCCACGAACCCCACCTGGGACGACACCTTCGGCTCGCGCTTCGGCCCGCGCTTCGGCCCCGCGATCGAGGCCGCCTTCGGACCCGGCTTCGGCCCGCGCGGTCGTCGGCGCCGCGGCGGTCCGCACCGCCGACCGCCGTTCGGCCCCGAGGGCACCGACGTGAACGTGAACATCGACGCCGACGAACCCGGCGACCGCCCGCGCGGCCGTCGCGGCGGCCGCGGCTTCGGCGGCCCCGGCGGCGGCCGCGGCTTCGGTCCCGGGGGCCCGGGCTTCGGCCCCGGCTTCGGGCCGGGCGGGCCCTTCGGCCCCGGCGGGCGGGGCTTCGGCCCGGGACGGCGCGGCCCCGGCGGTCGCGGCAGGCGCGGCCGCGGTGACGTCCGACTCGCCGTCCTCGCGCTCGTCGCGGAGCAGCCCCGACACGGCTACGAGATCATCCAGGAGATCACCGAGCGCTCCGGCGGGCGGTGGAAGCCGAGCCCCGGCTCGGTGTACCCGACCCTGTCGCAGCTGGAGGACGAGGGCCTGGTCAGCGTCGAGAAGACCGACGGCCGCCGCGTCGTCTCGCTCACCGAGGCGGGCACGACCTACGTCGCCGAGCACCGCGAGGAGCTCGACAAGGTGTGGTCCGCCTTCGACGGCGAGGAGGAGGACGGCCCCGACACCGCGCTGTGGCAGCAGCTCGCGCAGCTGCACGCCGCGGCGCAGCAGGTGTTGGCCACCGGCACCCCGGAGCAGCTCGCGACGGCGACCGAGACCCTGACCGAGGCCCGCAAGGCGATCTACCGGCTGCTCGCCGAGTAGCCACCCGCTCCACGTCGACGCCCCTCCCGCGGTCCGCGGGAGGGGCGTCGCGCTGTCAGCAGTCCCGCAGCTCGGGCGACTGGTTGAGGATCTGGCCGCGGGGGCTGATGAACTCGCGGTAGGTCTCGGAGTCCACGGCCGCCGGGGCGAAGGCCGCGACCCGGTGGCAGTTCTGGAAGGCCAGGACGACGCCGAAGTGCCGCTCCAGGGCGCCGCGGATCGAGGTGCTGGCCAGGGCGCGCAGCAGCTCGCCGCGCTCCCGCTCGGACGGCGGCGGCACCTCGTGCTCGCCGAACGGCTTCTCCGGGGCCTGGTCGGCGACCGCGGCGGACACGACCTCCCAGGCGTAGGGCAGCGAGTCGCGGACGACGGCGAGGAACCGGGCGTCGTCGAGCTCGCGGCGCTCGGCGGCCTCGAGGACGGCGGTGGGGACGTCGAGGGACATGGGGGGTTCCTTCCGGGAGTGGGTCAGGCGGGGACGAACGTGGGGTGGACCTGGGCGGCGAGGTCGACGCCGGTCGCCCTGTCCCCCCAGGAGCGCGCGTTGCGCAGGTGGAACTCGACCGTGCCGCGGTGGTAGGCGGCCCAGTCGCGGGTGCGGGCGTCGAGGTCGGCGAGGATCCGGGAGAGCACGGTGCGGTTGCCCGGCTCGAGGGTCTCGACGGGCTGGACCTCGCCGCGCTCCGCCGCCCGGACCCACGCGGACTGGGTGAGGCAGCCGATCAGCGCCTCTCCGACCTCGTCGCGCAGGTAGTCGACGTCCTCGGCGGAGACGGTCTTGTTGCCCAGCACCCGCAGCGCGACGCCGTGCTCGGCCGCGTAGTCCGCGTACTGCCGGTAGACGCCGACGCCGCGCCGGGTGGGCTCGCAGACCAGCACCGTCAGGTCGAACCGGGTGAACAGGCCGGACGCGAAGGCGTCCGCACCCGCGGTCATGTCGACCGCGACGTACTCCCCCGGCCCGTCGAGCAGGTGGTTGAGGTACAGCTCCACCGCGCCGGTCTTGGAGTGGTAGCAGGAGACGCCGATGTCCGCCTCGTCGAACGCGCCGGTGGCGAGGTGGCGCACCCCGCCCGCGACGGCGGAGTACCGCTGCAGCAGCTCGCCCGACGGGTCGAGGGTCAGCATCCGGGAACCCGGGCCGGGTGGCGTGGTCTTGATCATGCTGTCGGCCGAGGGCAGCAGCGGGTTGTCCCCGCGCACGTGGTCCTTGAGCCAGGTCAGGTCCCCGCCGAGGGCCCGCGGCGGGGCCTCGTCCGGGTCCGCCCCCAGGGCCACCCCGAGGTGCTGGTTGATGTCGGCGTCGACGGCCAGCACCGGCCTGCCGAGCCCGGCGACGTACCTGCTGAACAGGGCCGCCGTCGTGGTCTTGCCACTACCGCCCTTCCCGACGAACGCGATCCGCACCGCTCGGGTCCCCTCTCCGTGTTGGAAAGGGTAACGATAACGATGTTCACCAACGGGTGATCACCCCGGGCCCCACATGACCGTGCGCGGTCGGTGGTGTCGGAGCACCGCCGACCGCGCACGAGCGTCAGATCGTCGCCGCGATCAGCGGGACGGCGTGGTCGATCGCGTAGCGCGTGCCCGGTGTTGAGCCGGAGGAGAAGGCGTTGATCAGCGTCGGGTCCTCCAGGATCAGCAGGTGCCCGGCCCGGGCGGCCGGGATCTGGTTGAGCACCGGGTCCGTCTTCAAGGGGGAGGCGTCGCCGCCGATCGGGAAGAGGATCGTCAGGTCCGCGGAGAGCTGCTCGATGTTCTCCCTGGCCAGCGAGACGTAGAAGCTGCCGCCCGCCGCCTGCGACTTGATCTGCGGGGCATTGGTGAAGCCGAGCGACTCCAGGAAGTCGACGCGCGGGTCCCCCTGGACGTAGGCGCCGTAGGAGTCGCTGAAGAACGCCCCCACGCCGACGGTCCTGCCCGCGAAGCCCGGGTCGGCCGCCTTGGCGGCCGCGAACGCGCCGTTCACGTCCGCGACCAGCGCGGCACCCTGCTCCTTCCTCCCCAACGCCGCCGCGACCTGCGTGGCCTGCTGCTCCCACGTGGTGCCGTACTGCACGGTGACCCCGGGCGGGGCGGAGACGGTCGGCGCGATCCTGCTCAGCTCGTCGAACTTCTCCTTCGTGTTGTCCGAGCGGGTGTTGAGGATGAGGTCCGGGTTCAGCGCGGAGATCTGCTCGTAGTTCAGCTCCAGCGTCGGCAGGATCGTCGGCGTCGAGGTGAAGAGGTCCGCCGCCCACGGCCCGACGCCCTTGCCGCCGAACGCCAGCCAGTCGCTGACGGCGATCGGCTGCACCCCCAGGGCCAGCGCGGCCTCGGCGTCCGACCAGCCGAGGGCGACGACGCGCTGCGGGTTCGCAGGCACCTCGACCGCCCCGAACAGCGTCTCGACGGTCGTCGCGGCGGCCGCGGTGCCGCCGGGGGACGACGAGTCCTGCACCTGGCCGCAGGCGGCGAGGGTCAGGCCGACGGCGGCCGTGACGGCCGCCACCAGAAGGCGGCTCCGTCATCTCTGGGGGGTTCTCACGACGTGCTCTCCGAATCTCTCGTGTGGTGCCGCCCGATCGGCACGATCAGGGGGGTGCCCGACACCGGGTCCACCAGGACGTCGCACCGCATCCCGAACACCGTCGAGACGGTCTCGGCGGTGACGACCTCCCGTGGGGGGCCCTCGGCGACGATGTCGCCCGCCTTCATGCACACCAGGTGGTCGGCGTAGCGGCAGGCGAGGTTGAGGTCGTGCAGCACGATCGCGATCGTGGTGCCGGACCGCCGGTTCAGGTCCGTGAGCAGGTCCTGCAGCTCGACCTGGTTGGCCAGGTCCAGGAAGGTCGTCGGCTCGTCCAGCAGGAGCAGGTCCGTGCGCTGGGCGAGGGCCATGGCGATCCAGACGCGCTGGCGCTGGCCGCCGGACAGGCTGCCGACGGGCCGCCCGGCCAGCTCCGCGGTGTTCGTGACGGTGAGGGCCCGGGCGACGGCCTCGTCGTCCTCGGCGTTCCACTTCCGGAACCATCCCTGGTGGGGGTACCGGCCGCGACCGACCAGGTCGGTGACCGTGATCCCGTCCGGGGCCACCGGGTGCTGCGGCAGGATGCCGAGCACCCGCGCGACCTCCCGGTTCGGCAGGGTGCCGATGTCCCGGCCGTCCAGCAGGACCCGGCCGCCGCTGGGGTCGAGCAGCCGGGCGAGGCCGCGCAGCGTGGTCGACTTGCCGCAGCCGTTCGGCCCGATGATCATCGTGACCTTGCCGGGCGGCAGCTGGAGGTCGATGCCGTGGACGACCTCCTTCCTGTCGTAGGAGAGTCGGAGCCCCTCGGCGAGGAGCGTGTGCCGGGTGCGCGGGTGCCCGTCGGACGAGTCCGTCGCAGCACGAGCGTGGACCGTGGTCATGTCTCCCTCGGGGGTCATCCGCCCTGCCCACCGGAGTTGGTGCGGGCGAGCTGCCACAGCAGGTACGGCGCGCCGATCGCGCCGGTGAGCACGCCGACGGGGAGGTTCGGCAGGAACGGCGTGTGCTGGGCCACGACGTCCGCCACCAGCACGATCAGAGCTCCGACCAGCGCCGACGGCACCAGCGCCGGGCCGCCGTCCTTGGCCGGCCCGCGGCCGATCGGCCCGGCCAGCAGGGCGATGAAGGCGATGGGTCCGGTGGCCGCGGTGGCCACGCCCGCGAGTCCGACGGCCGCCACGACCAGGCCCAGCCGGACCCGGCCGACGGTCACGCCCAGGCCGCGGGCCGTGTCGTCGCCCAGCCCGAGCATGCCCAGGACCCGGCCGAGCACCAGGGTGACCGGCACGAGCACGACCAGCGAGACCAGCAGCGGGACGATCTGGTCCCAGTTCCGGCCGGACAGGCTGCCGGAGATCCAGAGCAGCGCGTCCTGCGCGGTGGTGACCCGGGCGCTGGTCATGAAGTAGCTGATCACCGACAGCAGCAGCGAGTTGAGCCCGATGCCGACCAGGATCAGCCGGTAGCCGGAGACGCCGTTCCGCCAGGCGATCGCGTACATCAGCAGGGCGGTGAGCAGGGCGCCGCCGAGCGCGAGTCCGGAGACGGCCGGGCCGGACAGCCCGATCCCGATGATGCCGAGCACCGCGGCCGCGCTCGCCCCGGTGCTGATGCCGATGACGTCCGGGCTGGCCAGCGGGTTGTGCAGCAGGGTCTGGAGCACCGCGCCGGAGAGCCCGAACGCGATGCCGACCAGCACGCCGGCCAGCGCGCGCGGCAGCCGCAGCTCGAGGACGACGTAGTTCGTGTTCCGGCTGCCCTGGCCCGCGAGGGTGGACAGCACGTCCGGCAGCGAGACGACCGCCGCGCCCACGACCAGGGACAGCGCGACCACGACGAGGACCGCGACGGTGAGCGCGCCCGCGACCGAGACCCGTCGGACCCGACCACGGGTACGGGTGCGGGTGCGGGCGAGGTCGAGCGCCGCGGCCGTCACAGCTCCGCCACCTTCCGGCCGCGGACCAGGGCGATGAAGACCGGCGCGCCGATCGCGGCGGTGAGGATGCCGACCTGGACCTCGCCCGGACGGGCGATGACCCGTCCGACGATGTCCGCGCCCAGCACCAGGACCGGTGCCAGCACGACCGCGTACGGCAGCAGCCACCGGTTGTCCGGACCGGTGACCATGCGGGCGACCTGGGGGACGGCGAGCCCGACGAACGCGATCGGGCCGACGGCCGCGGTGGCCGCCCCGCAGAGCAGCACGACCGCGGTCCCGGAGACGATCCGGGCCCGGTTCACGTTCTGCCCCAGTGCCTTCGCGAGGTCCTCGCCGAGGGTCAGGGTGTTGAGCAGCCCACCGGAGAACAGCGCGATCACGATGCCGACGCCGAGGAACGGCAGCACCGACACCACGACGTCCCAGTCGCGGCCCGCCAGCGAGCCGACCTGCCAGAACCGGAACTGCTCGAAGGCGTCCGTGCTGGTCAGCAGCACGCCCGTGGTCAGCGACACGAACGCGGCGTTGGCCGCGGCACCGGCCAGCGCCAGCTTGATCGGCGTCGCACCCTCCCGGCCGAACGCCGACACGCCGTAGACCAGGACGGACGCGACCGCCGCACCGACGAAGCCGAACCAGACGTAGCCGGTCAGCGCGGTCAGCCCGAAGAACTCGATCCCCACGACGATGAACAGCGCGGCGCCGGCGTTCACCCCGAGGATGCCCGGATCGGCCAGGGGGTTGCGCGCGATCGCCTGCATCACGGTCCCGGCGAGACCGAGGGCGGCGCCCGCGAGCAGGCCGATGACGGTGCGGGGCAGCCGTTCGACCCGGACGAAGAGGTGGTCGTTGTTCGTGGGGTCGAAGCCGAGGAATGCGTCCAGCACGGTGCCGACCGGGATGGGCTTGGCGCCGACCATCACACTCGCGACGACTACGACGACCAGCGCGGCGACGGCGACCAGCAGACCGAGGACCCTGCCCGCGGGCCGCGCACCCCGGGGCTCCGGGCGGACCGCGGCGGCGGTCATCTGGGCGCCCTCGGCGGGGCGGGATGCTGTGGAGCGCTCATCGTCTCCCGTTCCGAACTGAGGCGTGCCTAACTTAGGGGACGGGATAGGAGAAGCCGCAATCAGCGGGACGAACCCGGGATCACCGGGACGCGCGCCGCGTCCGCACGTACTCGCGCAACGTCGGCACCGCCGTGCCCGCCGCGCGGAGGTTGTGCCGGGCCCGGGCCCGCATGACCACGATGCCGACCGCCGCGGCGGCCCACAGGACGTAGTGCACGGTCCAGGCGACCCGGAAGGCTGACGGCGTGTAGCCGCCCAGCGCCCCCAGGACCGTGCCGATCCCCAGCGAGACCAGCAGCGACGCGGTGAACCCGCCGACGTTGACGATCCCCACCGCGGTGCCCTGCCGGGTGCTGGGGTTGAACGTGCGGGCGTAGTCGAAGGCGACCATCGACCCCGGCGGCCCGAGCGCCAGCACCACGACGAGCGCCACCAGCAGCCACAGCGGCACGGGCGGCGGCAGCAGGAGCACGAGGGTCCACATCGCCGCCGTCAGCGCGATCACGCCCAGCACGAGGTACGAGCGGCGGAACGGGTGCCGCGCGGTGAACGTGCCGAAGATCGGGCCCGCCACGATCCCGACGGCGACGAGCAGCGTCAGCAGCAGGCTCGCCGTCCCCGGGGCGACTCCCTGCCCGGCGACCAGGTACGGCACGCCCCAGAGCAGCCCGAACACCGTCCCGGAGAACTGCGTGCCCATGTGGGTGAACAGGCCGAGCCGGGTCCCGGGCTCGTGCCAGGAGGAGCGCAGCCCGTCGAGCACCTCGCGCGGGGTGGGTGCCGCGGGCCCGGCGGGTGAGCCGGGCGGGCTCTCGCGGAACACGGCGAGGACCGCGACCGCCGACAGCACGCCGAGGCCCGCGGCGGACAGGAACGCGGGCGTCCAGCCCGGGCCGTGCAGGACCGCCGCCAGCGGCACGGCCGAGAGCACCTGCCCGAGCTGGCCGAGCAGGCCGGTGAGTTGGGTGAGCACCGGGACCCGCCGCGCCGGGAACCAGGCGCCGAGAACGGAGAGCACGGAGATGAAGGTGAACGCGTCCCCGGCGCCGACCAGCACGCGGGCGGCGATCGCGAGCGGCAGCGCGGTGGCCAGGGCCAGCATCGCCTGGCCCGCCGCCATCGCGAGCGCACCAGTCGCCACCAGCGTCTTCGCCCCGAACCGGTCCAGCAGCACCCCGGCGGGCACCTGGAGCGCGGCGTAGACCAGCAGCTGCAGCACCACGAAGCCGGAGAGCACGGCGGGCGAGGCGTCGAACCGGGCCGCGGCGTCCAGCCCCGCCACGCCGAACGAGGTGCGCTGCAGCACCCCGACCACATAGGCCAGCAGACCGACCGACCAGACGAGATACGCGCGCGCAGAACCCATGACGGGTTCCATGGTGCGCTGTGACCGCAGCTACAGCCCGGACGGGGCCTGCGCCCGCCACCCGTCGACGACGGCGGGGTCCTGCAGGTCGAGGAACGCGTCGACCTGGGAGTAGGTGGCGCAGACGGTCTCCGGGCGCAGGCACACCTAACCCATGGACTCCTCGACCGCCCGCGCGAACCCGCCCCCGGACCAGTCGTTGAAGTGGTTGCCCACCACGAGTGGCGCCCGGTTCCCGGCCGGCGCCGACTCGTACGCCGCCCGGTACGCACCGAGGGTGACCTGCGCGAGCTCGTCCGCCCGGGCCGGTTGGTCCTTCGCCCCGTTGAGCACGAACCAGAGGTTGTAGCCCATCGGCACGACCGTGCGGCCGAGCGCCGGGACGGTGACCGTGGGCATCCCGTACTCCCGGAGCCCACCCTGCTCGGTGGGCCACGCGACCCCGCGGACGACCCTGCTCGTGTACCGGAACGGAGCAGCGGAAGGGATGCTGTGTGGGGGCCGCGGTGTTGGACGTGGAGGATGGGCCGGAGAAGTCGCGACGAGGAGGTACGTCAGGTGCTGGATCCCGCGGAGCTGTACCGCGTCGAGGAGGGCGTGACCGCCGACCCCGACGGGTCGGTGCTGCTGGTGGTGCTCGACGGTTTCGTCGATGCGGGCAACGCCGGTCGGCTCGCGGTCGAGGCGCTGCGCGAGGGGCGGGAGCCCACCGTGCTGGCCTCCTTCGACACCGACCAGCTGGTCGACTACCGCTCGCGCAGGCCGCCGCTGACCTTCGACACCGACCGGTGGTCGGCGTACGACCCGCCGGTGCTGGACGTCGTGGCCCTCACCGACACCGCGGAGGCCACCTACCTGCTGCTGGCGGGCCCCGAGCCGGACACCCAGTGGGAGCGGTTCGCCGCGGCCACCGAGCAGCTGGTGCGCACGCTGAACGTGCGGCTGGTCGTCACGCTGCAGGGCATCCCGATGGCCGTGCCGCACACCCGGCCGATCGGGGTCACCGCACACGCCACCCGCAAGGACCTGATCGAGGGCCACGAGCCCTGGTTCGCCGAGGCGCAGGTCCCGGGCAGCGCCGCGGGGCTGCTGGAGTACCGGCTCGGCGAGGCGGGGATCGACGTCGTCGGGTTCGCGGTGCACGTGCCGCACTACCTGGCCCGCGCGGAGTACCCGCAGGCCGCGCGCACGCTGCTGGACCACACCGCCGTCGCCACGGGGCTGTACCTGCCCACCGAGGAGCTCACCAAGTCCG
The DNA here is from genome assembly GCF_039541715.1 of Pseudonocardia xishanensis. NCBI lineage: Bacteria > Bacillati > Actinomycetota > Actinomycetes > Pseudonocardiales > Pseudonocardiaceae > Pseudonocardia > Pseudonocardia xishanensis. Next base: position 161,147 of record NZ_BAABGT010000025.1, on the reverse strand, counting down.
CGGAGCGCACGGACGCGGAGATCTCCGAGCAGGTCGCGAACTCCGCCGAGGTCGCCGAGGTGGTGTCGGCGCTGGAGAAGCAGTACGACTCGGTCGCCGCCGGGCGGGCCGCGGGCGGGCTCGTCGGGGACCTGCCGAGCGCGGACGAGCTGGCCGCCGAGGTCGAGCGGTTCCTGGCCGACCAGGACGACGACAAGAACGGCCCCGGGTTGGGCGAGGAACGCTAAGCCGGGGCACAGCCGCCGCACAGGATCGCGGCGCACGCTGGTCGTACGGCGCGCGGCGGGCCGGACCCCCCTCACCGGTCCGCCCCGCGCCGGTCCTCCGGGGAGGTGCGCCGTGTCCATCACCGATCAGCTGCCGCGTCCCGCGGCCGAGCCGTCGGACGGATCGTTCGCGGAGGGCCGCGTCGAGCGGACCCTCGTCGGCGCGGGCCGACCCACCGGGCGCGGTCTCGCCGGGTCCGCCTCGGTGCGCGGACTCCGCCGGGTCGCCGCGGACGCCACCGCGGTGTGCGGGTCCGCCGCCGCGGTCGCGGACGGCATCGGGGACTCCGCGGGTGCCGCCCGCGCGGCCCGGATCGCCGCCGACGTGGCCGCCGGTGCCGCGGGCCGGATCGGCCCGCGGGCCGCGGTCCTCGTCGCGCGGGACGCCGTCCTGGGCTCTCCCGACGCCGCCGACACGGTACTGGTGGTCACCGCCGAGGAGCCCGACGGCGACCGGGCCGTCGCGTGGGTCGGCGACTGCCGGGCCTACCTGGTCACCGCGCGCGGGGTCGCGCTGCTCAGCCACGACCACACCGCCGCCCAGGCCTTCCGGGACGCGGGCCTGGACCCCGCGCCGCAGTGGGAGCACCTGGTGACGACGACCGTCGCGCACGCCGAGGCGGAGTCGATCGGCCACGCTCGCGTGCCGGGCGCGGGAACGCTCGTGCTGGTCAGCGACGGGGTGCACCGCAGCGTCGAGCCCGAGACCCTGGCCTTCCTGGTCCGCCGCGGCCCCACCCCCGCCGCCGCGGCCCGCGCCCTCGTCGAGGCCGCCCTCACCGCGGGCGGCACGGACAACGCGACCGCGACGGTCCTCCCACCCCCCTGACACCGCTACCGACACCGCTGCAGACACCGCTGCAGACACCGCTGCCCCGCCCGCATGCCCGCGGGCGGCGCAGCGGGGTGCTCAGAGCAGGTCCAGGGCCGCCGCCACGACGGAGTCGGTGTCGATGCCGTGGTGGCGGTAGACGCTGTCCAGGTCGCCGGACTGGCCGAAGCGCGTCACGCCGAGGTGGGTGGCCCGGACCTGGTTGATGCCCGCGAGGAAGGCCAGCGAGTGCGGGTGGCCGTCCAGCAGGGTCACCAGCGGCGCCGCCCGCCGCGCCGGGAAGGCCGCGTCGAGGATCCAGGTGTCCGCTCCGTCGAACCGGGACCCGTGCCCCGCACGCGCCTGGACCGCGTCGAACAGCAGGCCGGGGCTCGTGATCACGACCACGTCGACGGCCGTGCCCAGCGACTCCAGCCGCTCGGCCGCGGCCAGCGCCTCGGGCACCATCGCCCCCATCGCGGCGATCGTGACCCGCGGCTGCTCCCCCGCCCGCAGCGGGTACGCCCCCGCCACCACCTGCCTGCGCCGCCGCTCCCGCGCCGCCGGATCGGCGGGGACCGCGGCCAGGGACTGGTCCACCGGCCGGGTGGACAGGCGCAGGTAGGCCGAGGCCCCGTCCGGTCGCCCGAGCCGGGCCAGCGAGGCCAGCAGGGTCCACTCGACGTCGAGCGCGAAGGCGGGCTCGTAGGTGATGCAGCCCGGCTGCTCCAGCCCGACCGACGGGGTGGTGATCGACTGGTGCGCCCCGCCCTCCGGCGCGAGCGACACCCCGGACGGCGTGCCGACCAGGATCGACTGCCCGCCCGCGTAGATCCCGAACGACCACGGCTCCAGCGCGCGCTCGACGAACGGGTCGTAGAGCACCCCGATCGGTAGCAGCGGCCGGCCCCACCGGGACCAGGTCGCCCCCAGCTCGCCCAGCGCGCCGACCAGGTTGCCCTCGGCGATACCCAGCTCGATGTGCTGGCCGGTGGGGCGCTCGCGCCAGTGCAGGATCGTCTCGGGGTCGTCGTCGAACCAGTCCCGGCGCTCGTCCGGGGACCACACGCCGACCTTGTTGACCCAACCGCCGAGGTTCGTCGACGAGGAGACGTCCGGGCAGAGCGTGACCACCCGCCGCGCCGCCTCGGGCGCCTCCCGGGTCAGGTCGAGCAGCGCGCGGCCGAGCGCGGCCTGCGTCGTCGCCCTGCCCGACGGCGTGCGGCCGATGTCCGTCGGCAGCCCCGGCGGCGCCACCGCGGCGACGGGCTCCCGCCGCAGCCGCGCCGCGGTCTGCGCGCACACCTCACCGGCGGGCGACGCCGGGTCGAACCGCTGCCAGGGCGCCTCCACCGACATCCCCGAGCGTTCCGCCAGCTCCCCCAGCTGCTCCGCGGTCAGCAGCGACGAGTGGTTCTGCGGGTGCCCCTCGCTCGCCAGCCCCTGCCCCTTCACCGTGTAGGCGAAGATCACCGTGGGCCGGGTGTCGTCGATCTCGTCGAAGGCCTGCCCCAGCGCGGCGAGGTCGGTGCCGCCCAGGTTGCGGATCGCGGCGTGCAGCGTGGCGTCGTCCAGCGTCTCGACGAGCGCGGCCAGCTCGGGTGAGTCCGGCAGCCGCTCGCGCAGCTGCTCCGGGGTGCAGCGCAGCAGCCGCTGGTACTCCGGGTTGGTCATCTCGTCGATCCGCGTGCGCAGCTCGGGACCGCCGGACCGCTCGAACAGCGCGGTGAGCAGGGCACCGTACTTCACGGTGAGCACCTGCCAACCCGCCGCGGCGAACATGCCCTGCAGCCGCGGCGCGCCGATGTTCGGCACCACCCGGTCCAGGCTCTGCCGGTTCAGGTCGACGATCCACACGACCTCGCCCAGCTCGGCGACCATCGGGTCGAGGATGGCCTCCCAGACCGCGCCCTCGTCCAGCTCCGCGTCCCCGACCAGCGAGTACTGCCGCCCCGCGCCCGCCTGCTCGCCGAGTGTGGTCACGTACCGGCGGGCGATCGCGCCCCAGATCGGGGCCGTCGCGCCGATGCCGACCGAGCCCGTGGAGTAGTCGACGGGATCGGGGTCCTTCGACCGCGACGGGTACGACTGCAGCCCGCCGAAGGCCCGCAGCGTGGTCAGGTACTCCTCGTCCAGATCGCCGAGCAGATAGTTGATCGCATGCAGCACCGGCGAGGCGTGCGGCTTCACCGACACCCGGTCCCCCGCGCGCAGCCGCTCGAACCACAGCGCCGTCATGATCGTCGTCATCGAGGCCGACGACGCCTGGTGCCCACCGACCTTCAGCCCCGTCGGGTTGGGCCGCACCCGGTTCGCGTGGTCGATGATCGCCGTCGAGAGCCAGCGCACCCGCTGCTCGATCTCCCCGAGCACCGCCAGCCGGTCGGTCTCGGCGGATGCGGACGGTGCGGTCATCGACGACTCCTTCAGCGGCGGGATGGGCGCCCAGCGCACCACCGGACACCGCTCTGCACAAGCGGCTACCGAGTCAGCGTGCAGAATGCCCACCATGAGCGCAGCCGCCGCAGGAGACGCGAGCAGAGTGGGCACCATCGACGACATCGACGCCCGGCTGCTCCTCGCCCTCGCCGACAACCCGCGCGGCACCGCCCTGGCGCTCGCCGAGGCGGCCGGGCTCTCCCGCAACACCGTGCAGGCGCGGCTCGCCCGCTTCGCCGAGCGCGGGGTGCTCACGGCGTTCGAGCGCCGGATCGACCCGGCGGCGCTGGGCTACCCGCTGGCCGCGTACGTCACGGTCACCGTGGTGCAGCGGCTCCTCACCCCGGTCGCGGACGCGCTCGCGGCCGTGCCGGAGGTCCTCGAGGTGCTCGGGATGACCGGCGAGGGCGACCTGCTCGTGCAGGTGGTCGCGCGAGACGCCGACGACCTGTACCGGATCGCGGGGCGGCTGCTGGCCATCGACGGCATCGAGCGGACCACCACGTCGCTGGTCATGCGCAGGCTGGTCGACTACCGGATCGCCCAGCTCGTCCCGCGGAGGTAGTCCGCGCACCGCGCTCGGGGGCGCCCGTGTACGAGATCGACCCGCATCGCGCTCTCCCGTGAAACGCCACCCTCCCCCGGAGTCCGCCATGACCACGCTCCTCGTCGTCCTGCTGATCATGGTGACGCTCGTCGCCGCCCTGGTCGTCTTCTACAACCGGCTCGTGACCTCGCGCAACGCGGTGGACAACGCCTGGGCGCAGATCGACGTCCAGCTCCGCCGCCGCCACGAGCTGATCCCCAACCTCGTCGAGACGGTGAAGGGGTACGCGGCGCACGAACGGCAGACCCTCGAGGCCGTCACCGCCGCCCGGGCGGTCGCGGTCTCCGCGACCGGTCCCGCCGAGCAGGCGGCCGCCGAGAACGCGCTGACCGGTGCGCTGCGCAGCCTGTTCGCCGTGGCCGAGGCGTACCCGCAGCTGCAGGCGGGCCGCAACTTCAGCGCGCTGCAGGGCGAGCTGAGCGACACCGAGAACCGGATCGCCTACTCGCGGCAGTACTACAACGACGCCGTGCTCGGCTACAACAACGCCGTCCAGACGGTGCCCACGACCATCGTCGCCGGGATCACCGGCTTCCGGGTCCGCGAGTACTTCGCGGCGCCGGACGAGGAGCGCGGCCCGGTCCAGGTCCGGTTCTGATGCCGCTCGCCCTGCTCGCCACGGCGGTCGTGCTGGGCGCCTGGTTCGCCCTGCTCGCCGTGCTCCTCGCCGCGTCGCGCACCCCGCCGGTCCGGCCCGGGCCCGCGACCGGCGCGCTCCGTCCCGAGTCCCCCGCCGTCGTCGACCTGCTGACCGGGGACTGGGAGCTGTGCGACGAGGCCGCCTCGGCCACCCTGCTCGACCTCGCCGCCCGGCGGGTGGTCACCCTCGAGGAGATCGGCCCGGAGCTGGCGCTGGTCCGCCTCGGCCGCGGTGAGCAGGCGGAGCTCACCCCCTACGAGCAGCTGGTCCTGGACCACGTGCGCGAGCTCGCCACCGCGGACGGCGTGGTCGCCACCGGGGCGCTCGCCGAGGGCGCCCGCAACCTCGGCGGATGGTGGGCCGCCTTCACCAGGGCGGTGATCGCCGAGGCGCGCGCCGCCGGGCTGTCCCGGCGGCGCTGGAGCGGTCCGCAGCGCACGATCCTGGTCGGGGCCGCCCTGGTGCCCGGCGCGGCCGCCGGGATCGCCGCGGCGGTGGCGTTCACGAAGCCGGACGACGGCCCCCTCGGACCGTTCTTCGGCGGCGCCCTCTTGGTCGTCGCCGCGTTGTCCGCGCTGGTCGAGCGGTTGGACGGCGAGCGCGGCACGGAGGCGGGCGCCGCGGCGGCGGGGCACTGGCTGGGCGTGCGCGAGCACCTGCGCGGCGCGCGGTTGCTCGAGGCGCCCGCCGCGGCCGTCACGATCTGGGGCAGGCCGCTGGCCTACGCCGCGGCACTGGGCGTGGCGGGCCGGGCGGTCGCGGGACTGCCGGTCGCCACGCCCGCGGACGACTCCCGCGCCTGGTCGGACCGCGGCGGGCTGTGGCACGTCGTGCGGGTCGAGTACCGCGGGCCCGGTCCGTGGGGCCGGTTCTTCTGGGGCCGCTCGCCGCTGCAGCAGCTGGGCAGGCTGCTCCTGGCCGCGATCCCGTCCGCGGGCTTCGCGTTCGTCCTCGGCATCCTGGCGCGGGCGCTGCTGGGCTCGCCGGTCGAGCCTGAGGTCTTCGGCGTCCTCGGCGCGGTCGTCGTGGTCGGGGTCCCGCTGCTGAGGCTGGCCCTGGACACCCTCGCCCGGAGCACCGTGGAGGGTCAGGTCGTGCGACTGCGCGGGAAGGTGCGCTCGCAGAACGACAGCTCCACGACCTACGACCACTACGTCGCGCTCGACGACGGGCACTCCCGCACCGTGTACGCCTTCGGCATCGCCGAGGACCGGTGGAACTCACTCGTCGAGGGCGACGTCGTCCGGGCGACGGCCGCCCGGCGCAGCGGCTGGATCCACGAGGTGGAGGTGGTCACGGCCTCCCGGCACCGGCCCGGGGACGGCTCGGTGGGAGAGAGCCCAGTAGCTTCCGGATCATGAGCCTGCTCCCCTCCACCGAACGCCTCCTGCTCGCCCGGGTGGCCCGGGCCCAGCGGGACGGGCGCTGCCCCTCGCTCGTCGCCGGCGTCGTGCGGGCCGGAGACGGAGCCCGCGGAGTCGACCATCGGCTCGACGGAGCCCGCGGAGTCGACCATCGGCTCGACGGAGCCCGCGGAGTCGACCATCGGCTCGACGGAGCCCGCGGAGTCGACCATCGGCTCGGCGGCCTGGTGTGGCACACCGGCCGCGGTGCCGTCGCCGAACCGACCGACGACGTCCAGTACCGCCTCGGCTCGATCTCCAAGACCGTCTGTGCGGTCACGGTGCTCCGCCTGCGGGACGAGGGGCTGCTCGACCTCTCCGACCCGCTGGAGCGGCACCTGCCCGGCACCCCGCTCGGCGACCGCACCCTCACCCAGCTGCTCTCCCACACCGGCGGTGTGACCAGCGAGAGCCCCGGCCACTGGTGGGAGCGCACGCCCGGCGGTGGGCTCGACCTCTCCGCGGCCGACCGGGTGCTGCCCGCGGGCCGCCGCTTCCACTACTCCAACCTCGGCTTCGGGCTCCTGGGGGACGTCGTCGCGCGGATCCGCGGCCGGTCCTGGGATGCCGTCGCCCGCGACGAGGTGCTCCTCCCCCTCGGCATGCGCCGCACCACGCCCCGGCCCGACGGCCGGGCCGCGCAGGGCTACGCGGTGCACCCGTGGTCGGACGAGGTGCTGGTCGAACCCGAGCACCACGCCGGGGCGATGGCCCCCGCCGGGCAGCTCTGGGCCACCGCCGCGGACCTCGGCAGGCTCGGCGCGTTCCTGCTCGGGGACGGCGCGGAGGTGCTGTCCGCCGGCACCATCGAGGAGATGACGCTGCCCGCGGGCGTCGACTTCTCGGGTCCGAACTGGACGTCCTACGGGCTCGGGGTGCAGGTGCAGAAGCACGAGGGCCGCACGCTCGTGGGGCACGGCGGCTCCATGCCCGGCTTCCTCGCGGGCCTCTGGGCGGACCGCGAGGAGGGCACCGCCGCCCTCGCGCTCGCCAACGTCACCTCCGGGCTGGACGGCGGGCTGCCCGCGGCCCTGCTCGCCGACCTGCGGACGCACGAGCCGACCGTCGTCGAGGCCTGGCGGCCCGCCCCGAGCCCGGTCCCCGCGGAGCGGGCTCGGCAGGCCCGGCCGGTCGTCGCGGTTCCGGGCCCGGGAGGACGGCACCTGGGTGGGGCTGGACGGCTACTTCGCGGGCGAGACCCTCCGCCTGCTGGACGGCTCGCTGAACCTCGCGACCTTCGTGTTCACCCGCACGCCGTACGACCCGGCGGCCCCCGTGCCGGGAGACGTCGACCCCGCGGGCTGGCACGCGCCGTGACGTTCGGGTAACGATCGGACGCGCAACGATCCCCGTTCGCGCAGCTCAGACACCCTGTCTGCGCAGGTACGCACACTGCGCAACCCATCGCGCTCCGCGAAACGAAACCGGATTCTCCTGTTGACGGGGGACGATTCGCAGGCCGATGGTGTCCGCGACAGCCCGATGACCGTTCGCTTCGAGGACACGTGAGGGGGACCCCGCCGACCGGCGGGAACGCCACGGATGACACTGAAGGAACCCACCACCGGCGGGTCCGGGACGGACCCCGCTCCCGAGCAGCCCGACACTCCGGAGATCGTCGCCGAGGGCGGCGGCGCCGCCGACCGGAAGCAGCCGACCGACAAGATCGTGTTCGGGGTGGCGGCCGCACTGGTCGTCGCGTTCATCGTCTGGGGCATCGTGGGCACCGCGAGCCTGTCGTCGGTCGCGAGCGCGGTGCTCGGCGGCATCATGTCCGGCGGTGGCTGGTTCTTCATCCTCACCGCGTCCGCCTTCGTGGTGTTCGCGATCTACCTGGCCGCCAGCCGGTACGGCAAGATCCCGCTCGGCCGAGACGACGAGGGTCCGGAGTTCCGGACGTCCTCGTGGGTCGCGATGATGTTCTCCGCCGGGATGGGCATCGGCCTGATGTTCTACGGCGTGGCCGAGCCGCTGGCCTTCTTCACCTCACCGCCCCCGGGCTCCGGGGCCACCGCGGGCAGCCCGCAGGCGCTCGACGCCGCCATGGCGACCACCCTGTTCCACTGGACGCTGCACCCGTGGGCGATCTACGCCGTCGTCGGGTTGGCGATCGCGTACGGCACCTTCCGCAAGGGCCGCAGCCAGCTCATCTCGGCCGCGTTCGCGCCGCTGCTGGGCACCCGGCGCACCGAGGGCCCGCTCGGCAAGGCGATCGACATCTTCGCGATCTTCGCCACGCTGTTCGGCTCGGCCGCCTCGCTCGGCCTGGGCGCGCTGCAGATCGGCGGCGGGCTGGACGCCGTCGGCTGGATGTCCGACCCGGGCACCGGCGTCCTCGTGGCGATCATCGTCGTGCTGACCATCGCGTTCATCGCCTCGGCCGTCAGCGGCGTGGCCAAGGGCATCCAGCTGCTGTCCAACGTGAACATGGTGCTGGCCGCGATCCTGGCCTTCGTGGTGTTCGTGGTCGGCCCGACGGTGCTGATCCTCAACCTGCTGCCGGGCGCGGTGGGCCACTACCTCGCCGACCTCGCCTCGATGGCCGCCCGCACCGGTGCGGACGGGCCGGAGACGGCCGAGTGGCTGCAGAGCTGGACGGTCTTCTACTGGGCCTGGTGGATCTCCTGGACGCCGTTCGTCGGCATGTTCATCGCCCGCATCTCCCGCGGCCGCACGATCAAGCAGTTCATCACCGGCGTCATCCTGATCCCGAGCGTCGTGTCGCTGGTCTGGTTCGCCATCTTCGGCGGGGCCGCGATCTCCGAGCAGCAGGCGGGCAACGACCTGGCGTCGGCGAGCACCGAGGGGCAGCTGTTCGGGCTGCTGCAGTCCTACCCGCTCGGCGGCATCCTGGCCGTCATCGCGATGCTGCTGGTGGCGATCTTCTTCGTCTCCGGCGCGGACGCCGCGTCCGTGGTGATGGGCACGATCTCGCAGAAGGGCTCGATCGAGCCCGGCCGCGGCATCGTGATCTTCTGGGGCGCGGTGATGGGCGCCATCGCGGCGGTGATGCTGCTCGTCGGCGGCTCGGACGCCCTGTCCGGCATCCAGAACATCACGATCATCATGGCGCTGCCGTTCGTGATCGTGATGGTGCTGCTGTGCGTGGCGCTGTTCAAGGACCTGCGCAGCGACCCGCTGATCCGCAAGGAGGACCGGGCCGCCGAGGCCGTCGAGCAGGCCGTGGACTACGGCCTCAAGGAGCACGACGGCGACTTCATCCTCAACGTCAAGCCGCTCACCATGGCGGAGGGCGCGGACGAGGCGAAGCGCCACGGCGGCGGCACGCTCCTGCCGGGCGATCCGCGCCCGGAGCAGTAGCGCATCGGGCCCACTCCCGCGGCACCCACCCCCCGTCCCCGGACGCGGGCCGGGCTGCGAGAGTGGGCCCGATGCGTCTCGTGTTCGCCCCCGGTGACGACCAGGGATACGCCGGAGCCCGGGACCGGCTGATCGACGCGTTCCTGGTCTGGGCGCGCAGGCGCCGGGTCTCGGCCGACGTCTTCCTCGTCGCCGCCGCCCTCGACTACAAGTACGCGCTGGACCGCAGGCTCGGCCGCTGGACCCGCGCCCACGTCGCCGACGCGCTCGGCATGTGGTTCCCTCGGCACGTCACCGTGCTCGACGCCGACGAGGTCCCCGAGGCCTTCCACGCCCTGATCGACTTCCTGGGCGACCACGACGGGCTGGACCCCCGCTCCTCCTCGCGCGCCGAGCTGCACGCCCAGGTCCGCGACTCCACCCCCGCCCTGCTCGACGGGATCGCGGACGAGCGCAACTACGACCTCGGCAAGTTCTGGGGCGTGCAGCTGCGCCGCCACGGCGTCGACCCGGCCGATCCCCGTGCGGTGCAACGGTTCCTGGACCGGGCGCGTACCGGCGAGGTGGACATCGACCGCGCCGCGCTGGCCGAGATCACCCGTCGCGAGTCCCAGACGCCGAGCAGGCAGGTGCCCGCCCCGGAGCTGCCGCCGGTGCTGCTGCCGTCGGCAGCGGACATGGTCACCGCGGCGGGCGAGAGCGTGGCGCTGGACCTGTTGCGGCGCTTGACCGTCTGGGTCCGGGCAGGCCGCAGGCTGACCCGGGACGGGCGGCTCACCCTGCCCGACGCGCTGTCGCTGGCCGACCTCCTCGGCCTCGACCAGCTCTACCGCGACTCCGCCCGGACCGCCACGGACCTGCCCGAGACGTCGCTGATGCTGCACTGGGCCAAGGCCGCGCGGCTGGTGCGCCCGGTGCACGGCCTGCTGGTCCCGGTGAAGAGCGCGGCGAAGGACCTGCACAGGCCGATCGAGCTGTGGCGCAGGGTGTTCGGGTCCGTCGGGCGGATCGGCGACCACCTCGGCGGCACGGACGTGTTCGGGGCGCCGTCGCTGTTCGGGATGTCCCTGGCGGACGCGTTCCCGATCCTGTGGCTCGAGCTCTACGCCGCTGGCGGCGGACCGGTCCCGGTGGAGCTGTTCCACCGGCTGGTCCGCGAGGCCGTCAACGACTCGTGCGGCTGCGTGGTGGACGACCTGGCCGGAGACGCCGAGGGGCGGCTCTGGCGGCGGGACGTCACCGCCCTGCTGGACGCGCTCGAGCTGCTCGGGGCGGTGGAGCTCGGCGAGGTGCTGGACTCGGACGAGCACGACCGGCTCGTCGAGCTCGCCGGGCGGGACGACCCGGACCCCACCGTCGTCTCGCTGACCCCGATGGGGCTGTGGGCCGTGCACGAGGTCCTGATCGACCAGGGCCTGCACGCGCCGCTGCCCGGGGAGCTGGCGGACGAGGACATCGAGTACGTGTGCGTGCGGATGGCGGACGTGCGCGCCGCCGTCGCCGAGGCCGAGCTGGACGCGTGGGTCGCCGCCCGCACCCAGGTCGACGCCGCGGACGAGCTGTCCCGGTTCCTGGCCCGCACCGACGACCCCCTCCACCGCGACCTGGCCCTGCACGCCCTCGCCCGCACCGGCGCGACCGGCCTCGCCACCGCCAAGCGCCTGCGCAGCACCCCGTCGGCGCAGCACCGGGAGGACGAGCTCCGCCTCGGCTGACTGTCGCACAGGGCTCAGGCCGGGACGGGGAGGTGCGACCTCGAGCTCCGGGCGATGACCGCGGTGCCCGCGAGAGCGACCACCACCAGCGCGCCCAGGAGCGCCGGGTAGCTCGCCACGCCCGCGAGCAGGGCCAGGACGCTCGGGAGCAGGAAGCCGACGTAGGCCAGGGCGTAGTAGACGCCGGTCATCGCGGCGAGCTCGGCGGGCGGGACCATCCGCTGCAGCTCCAGCAGCCCCGACACCACCGCGATCCCGTACGCCGCCCCCAGCACGACCGCCGCCACCAGGGCCACGACCGGCGACCGCACGACCGCCGCGGCCGCGCTCACCGCCAGCCCCGCGGACATCAGGACCATGCCGGTCACCACCCCGCGCGCGCTCGTCACGCGGTCGAGGCGCTTGGCCACGGGCTGCACCAGCGCCCCGGCACCGAGCGTGCAGACCGTGAGCAGCGTGGAGTACGCGAGCCCCCACGACCCCAGCCGCTCCCCCACCAGCTGCGGCAGGATCGCGTACGCCACCCCGGCGGAGCCGAAGATCCACGGCGCCATCGGGAGGACCACGCGTCGGAAGCGGGGCCGGCGGAGCCCGGCGAACCGGGGACCCGGGGCCGCCGCGCCACGGGTCTCGGGGAGCCGGAACAGCGGGACCAGGACCGCCGCCGCCAGCGCCGCGTGCACCAGGAACGGCAGGCGCCACGGCCAGGGCGCCCACTGGGCCAGCACCCCGGCCACCCCCGCGCCGAGCCCGAACCCGAGGGTCAGCCAGAGTGCCCCCCGCCGGGTCCCGGTCGCCGCGGTCCCGCCCGCGCGCACCGACAGCTCGGTCACCCACGTCGACCCGACGGCCATCGCGACCGCCACCCCGACCCCCGTCACGAACCGGCCCGCGCCGATCGCCCAGACCTCGCCCACCGCCAGCAGCAGGCTCGCCACCAGCGACGCGAGCGTCCCGGCGATCATCACCGGGCGGCGGCCACAGCGCTGCGACAGCGCCCCCGCGCACAGCAGCCCCGGCACCAGCCCGACGACGTAGGCGCCCAGCAGCGCGTCGACCGTCAGGACCGACCAGCCCGCCTCCCGGTACATGACCAGCAGCGGCGTGAACTGATTGCCGCCCCACCCGCACGCGAACACCGCGAGCGCGGCCGCCCGCCACCCCGCTCGCGCGCGCCGAGAGGTGTCGCGCACGGTCACCGCCGGTGGGTGCGGTCGAGGTGCCGGTGCAGCGCGGACGCGAACGCCGCCGCGTCACCGGCCCGGACGATGTCGACCAGCGCCGCGTGCTCGTCCACGATCTCGGGCAGCCGGGCGGGCACCGGGCCGAGGGCGTGCATGCTCATCCGCCTCTGCCGGTCGGCCAGGGTCGCGTAGAACCGCAGCGTGACGGCGTTGCGCCCGGTCTCGACCAGCGTGCGGTGGAAGACCTCGTCCGCCTCCGCGAACGCGGGGAGGTCACCGCGCGCGGCGTGTCCCCGCTGCACGTCGAGCGCCTCTCGCAGCCGGTCGACGGCCTCGGGCACGAGGTCCGGCCTGCGCAGCAGCCGACGCACGGCGGCGGTCTCGATGGCCTCGCGGGCGTCGAGCACGTCCTCGGCCTCGCCCGGCGACACCGGCACGACGACCGCGCCCCGCTTGGGGATCAGCGTGAGCAGGTCCTCCGCCTGCAGCCGCAGGAACGCCTCGCGGACCGGGGTGCGGCTCACCCCGAGCCGCTCGGCGATCTCGCCCTCGCTGAACAGGTGACCGCCGGGCAGCTCGCCGGTGAGGACGAGCTCCTTGGTCAGCGCGTAGGCACGGTCGGCGGCAGGCTGCTCGGGCACGCGGGCAGCCTACGCCTCGCATCCATGCTTGTATCTAAGCTTTCACAACGGCGGCGCGTCCCCGTACCGGACGGGCGCGACGCCGCCGGTCAGCTCGTCGCACAGGTCCGAGAGCCTGCTGTCCAGGCGCTGCTGCACGCGTTCCAGGCCGTCGAGCTCGATCATGATCTCGACGGACGAGCGGGGACCGTCGATGCCCGAGAGCACCCGACGCAGCTCGCCCCGCAGCTCGGTGATGCGTTCGCGGCACTCGTCGACGGCGCTGCGGTGCGCGGCGAGCCGGGCGCGCTGCGTGGCGTCGAGCGACTCCGGGACGGAGTCGAGTCGGTCCTTCAGGCGGTGCGGGTTCACGGGCCGGCCTCCCCGGTGGTGGTGGTCGCGATCACTGTGTGATCGACACCACACCACCGTAGCAGGGCCGCGGGCCGTGCGGCGGAGATCCGCCGAGCGGTGCCCGCTAGGCGGAACGGCGGTCCCGCTGCTGCGGCATCGCGGCGAGGGCGCGGAAGGCGTCCAGCTCGCGCTGCCGCTCCCGGACCAGGTCCGTGGTCAGGTGGTAGTGCCCGCGCCGGGAGCGCTTGCAGACGTACGCGCGCTGCGCGCGAGCGCCCAGCTCCTCGAGCTCGCGGGCCGCGGACTCCGCCGACTCGCGGTCCGGGTAGATGACCTTGCCGTCCGCGCCCACGCCCTGGCGCCGCGGGGCGGTGCCCGCCAGCTCGGCGCGGCTCGGCTTGCAGAAGACCGGGCGGCCGGTGGCCATCAGCCGCGCGTAGCGCAGCAGCACCTTCGCGCGCTCCTGGTCGCGGACCGGGCCGGTGGGCTCGAGGTCCCCGCGGTCCTCGGGCGAGACGCGCGGCCGCGGGGCCAGCCTGCGGACGTGGGCCAGGTCCGACGGGGACGGGACCCGGCGCTGCTGGCGCGGGATGAACGGCATGAGCGGTCCGGCGCCTGCGGTCTCGCCGACACCGGGGACTCCCTGCTCGCGCTCGCTCATCTCATCCTCCGCACCACTGCATCCGTGGAACCGCTGTCATCTCCTGGATCGTGTGAGCCATCCTGCCTCGTTACCGGGGTGGCGCGGTGTCCCACGATCGTGTCGTTTCGTCCGGCGGTTCACCGTCCGTAGTCCCCCGCCGGCCCTCCGCCGCCCCGACCGGCCACTGTCCGTGCCCGGATCGGTGCACACGCCTGTCCGGCGACGGCGCACGGTCGTATGATGCAGATCACTTCGGGGGAGGTGTCATGGCGGCGGGCGCAGGTGACTGGACGGGATCGTTCCTGCGCTCCCCGCTCGCCCCGACGGTCTTCGAGACCGCCCCCGCCGTCCGACCCGTGCTGCGCGCGTGGCTCGCCGAGCAGGTCGGTGCGCGCGCCGAGACCCGCGAACCGCTCCGCCCCGCCGTCGACGCCTGGGCCGTGCTCGACGGCGGCGTGCTCGCCGTCGCGCACTGTCGTCCGGCCGGCCCGCAGGATCTGCCCGCCGGCCTGCACGTCGTCGGGTTCGGCGCGTTCCGGCTGGTCACGGCCGAGCTGGGGCTGGCGCGCCCGCTCCGCCCGGTGCCCGGCGAGCCGCTCTACGACCTCGACTCGCTGCGCCGCGCCCACCGGGCCCGGCCCGCGGAGTGCCCGGACGCGCGGGAGCAGGCCGAGCTGCTCGCCACCTGCGTGGACGCCCGGTCGCTGCGCTGGGTCGCGGGCGCGCTGGCGGCCGTGCGCACCCCCGGGGAGGCTTCCGCCCTGGGAGCATGACGGGCGTGACCCGGTGGGTGCTGCACGTCGACCTGGACCAGTTCCTGGCGGCCGTCGAGCAGCTGCGCAGGCCCGAGCTGCGCGGGCGGCCGGTGGTGGTCGGTGGGAACGGGGACCCGTCGTCCCGCACCGTGGTCGCCACCGCGTCCTACGAGGCGCGGGAGTTCGGGATCCACTCCGGCATGCCGATGCGCCTGGCCGCCCGCCGCTGCCCCGACGCCGTGTTCCTGCCCGCCGACAACCCGACCTACGAGGCGGCGTCGGAGGAGGTCATGGCGGTGCTGCGGGAGTTCGACGTCGTCGTCGAGGTGATCGGCTGGGACGAGGCCTTCCTGCAGTGGGACGGCACGGATCCCGAGGCGCTCGCCGACGAGGTGCGGGCGGCGGTCCGCGCGCGCACCCACCTCTCCTGCGCGGTCGGGATCGGCGACAACACCCTGCGCGCCAAGATGGCGACCGGCTTCGCCAAGCCCGGAGGCGTGCACCGGATCACCGCGCACAACTGGTTCGCGACCTTCGGCGACTCCCCCACCGGCGTGCTGCACGGGATCGGGACGAAGACCGAGCGCAAGCTCGCCGAGCTGGGGATCCACACCGTCACGCAGCTCGCGGAGGCCTCGCCCACCGCCGTCGGCGAGCGGCTCGGGCCGCGGATGGGTCCGTACTACGTGTCGCTGGGCCGCGGGATGGGGCGCACCGAGATGGAGGGCGCCGCGTACGTGCCGCGCTCCCGCAGCCGCGAGACCACCTACGACCAGGACATCGACGACTGGACGCGGGTGCTCGCGGAGATCTCGGCCCTGTCGGTGCGGGTGTCCGCGGACGTCGCGGACGAGGGCCGGGACGTCGCGCGGGTCGGGGTGAAGGTGCGCTACGCCCCGTTCCTCACCACGACCCGCAGCCGCACGCTCGACTCCCCGACCCGCGATCCCGCCGTCCTGGAGGCCGCCGCGCTGGAGGTGGCGGGATGGTTCCGCCGGGACCGGCCGATCCGGCTGCTCGGTGTCAAGGCGGAGTTCGCGGAAGTGTCGGTGGGCGGTGGCACGCTGCCCACCATCTCGGAGCGAGGGACTCGGAGCGAGGAGACGCCATGACCTACACGGACACCCCCTGGCCCGCGGGCACGCCCTGCTGGGTGGACCTCACCGTGCCGGACCTGCAGGCGGCGCGGGAGTTCTACGGCCCGGTCGTCGGCTGGGACTTCGCGGACACCGGCGAGGAGTTCGGCCACTACACGCTCTGTCAGGTCGAGGGTCGGGCGGCGGCGGGCCTCGGCCCGGTCCCGCAGGAGGGCACGCCGAGCGCGTGGACCCTCTACTTCGCCACGCCGGACCTCGACGCCACCGCGAAGCAGGTCGGCGAGCACGGCGGCACGCTCGTCGCCGGGCCCATGGACATCCCGCGCAACGGCCGGATGGCCGTCGCCGCGGACCCCACCGGCGCGGCGTTCGGGCTGTGGCAGGCCGACGGGCGGATCGGCACCGAGATCGTCAACGAGCCCGGCAGCCTGGTGTGGGAGGACGGCCGGGTCGCCGACGTCGCCCGGGCGCGGGAGTTCTACACGGCCCTGTTCGGCTACTACGCGCCGGTCCCCGGCGTGCCGTGGGAGGTCTACGGCACGGCGGACCTCGCAGGGCGCCCGGTGGGCGGGCTCGGCGGGATGTTCGACGCGCCCGCGGGCACCCCCTCGCACTGGCTCGTCTACTTCGGGGTGGTGTCGACGGACGCCGCGGTGGCGGCCGCGACCGCGGGCGGCGGCCGGGTGGTCTCCCCCGCCGCGGACTCGCCGTTCGGGCGGATGGCCACGGTCGCGGACCCGTTCGGTGCGGTCTTCGCACTGCACCAGCCGCCCGGGACGGGCTGAGATCCAGTTGCTTGCTTGACGTCAGACAACTTAGTGTGGAGGAACCTCCGGAAAGCAGGTGACCACTCCCCTTGTCCGAATCCGTCCGCGACGTCTCGCCCCCACTCGCCCCACCCGGGACGTCCCCGACGGAGGTGCTCGCCCCGCATCCGCGCAGGCACGCGGTCTTCGTCGTGGTCGCGTTCGCGCTGTTGATGTTCTCGCTGGACCAGACGTCGGTGTCGACGGCACTGACCACCCTGGGCGCGGACCTCGGGGCGGACCTGGCCTGGACAGGCTGGACGGTCACCGCGTGCGCCGCCGGGCAGATCCTCGCGCTGCCGCTCGGCGGCTGGCTGGGCGACCGGTTCGGCAGGCGCCGGGTCTTCCTGGTCGCGGTCGCCGCGTTCTCGCTGCTGTCCCTGTGCAGCGCGGTGACCACGGACATCGGGCAGCTGATCGGCTGCCGGTTCGCCCAGGGCGTCGCAGGCGGGGTGATGATCCCCGCGGCCACCGGGATCGTGGCGCACCACTACGGCCGGGAGAGGGACCGCGCGCTCGCGCTGTTCACCTGCGTGTTCCCGTTCGGCGCCATCGCCGGGCCGCTGCTCGGGGGCGTGATCCTCACGGTCTGGTCGTGGCACGGGATCTTCCTGGTCAACGTGCCCATCGGGCTGCTGCTGGTCGTGGCGGGGTCGCTGCTGCTGTCCGAGCCGCCCCGCCGCAGGCCCGAGCGGGTGGACGTGGCAGGCATCGCGCTGATCATGGCCACGCTGGTCTCGGCGATGGTCGCGATCACCCTGCTCGGGTCGCTCGGCCGCGGGCCGCTCGCCCCGGTGCTCGCGGCCCTGGCCGGGGCCGTGGCGGTCGGGGCGGGCTGGGCGTTCCTGCGCCATGCCCGCACCCACGCGGACGCGGTCGTGCCGATGCGGCTGCTGCGCGGTCGCGGGCTCGGCATCATGAACGTGACGAACGTGCTGTTCGGCACCGCGATCATCGGCTTCTCCGCGCTGCTCCCGCTCTACGCCCAGACCCGCTACGCCCTGCTGCCGCTGGCGGCGGGCGTGCTGCTCACGGCCCGCGCGGTCGGCACGATCCTCACCTCGACGGTCGCCGTCGCCCTGCTGCGCCGGACCGGACACCGCCCGCTGCTCCTCGTCGGGATGGGGGTGATCGTGGTGGGGCTCGTCCTCGCGGCGGTGCCGCCGATCGGCACCTCCCCCACGGTGTGGCTCTCGGTCGCGGCCGGGCTCTGCGGGATGGGCGTCGGGCTCGCCGGACCTGCCGCCAACAACGCCGGGATGCACCTCGTGCCGGAGGACGTCACCGCCGTCACCGGTCTGCGGGTCATGTTCCGGCAGACCGGCGGCATCGCCGCGGTGTCCGTGGCGACCGCTGCGCTGTCCGCGAGCGGCTCGCCGGGGATCGCGGGCGGGATCGTGTTCGGCGTCCTCGCGACGCTGCTGACCGGTGCGGCGGTGGCGGCGTCCCGGATCCCCAACCGCCGCGGGCGCTGGTGACCGCGTCGGCGTCGGGCGCCACGGCCGGCCGCGGGCGCCGTCCTCCTACGATCGGTCCCATGGAGAGCTGGACGGCCGCCGAGTGCGCCGAGGCGTGGGGGGTGAAGCCCGGGACCTGGGCGGGCTACGTCTCCCGCGGCCAGGCCCCGGCTCCCCTGCCCGGCACCGAGCCGAAGCAGTGGTCCGCGGCGGAGGTCCGCGACTTCCCGCGACCCGGGGTCGGGCGATCGCGCGCGGGCGCGGGCTCCGACGCCCGGGCCCTGCTCGCGGAGATGGCGGAGGTGGCGGAGCGGATCGAGGAGCTGCGCGCCGAGCAGCGCAGGCTGCTGGCCGCCGGGCGCGCGCAGGGCCTGGAGATCAGCCCGATGGCGAAGGCACTCGGGATCTCGCGCCAGACCGCCTACTCGTGGCTGGGATGACCCCGCCGGTCGCGGAGATCGAGCCGGAGGGTGCGCGCGGAGCATTACGGCTGCTCCGGCCGGCCGTGGCCACGTCGAGCCTGGACCGCTTCGCGATCTCCCCGCTGCTCATCGCCATCGGCCTCGACCTGGGCGCGTCGCTGGCCGAGGTCGCGGTCGCCGCGTCGGCCTACTTCCTCGCCTACGGGCTGCTGCAACCGGTCTGGGGCATGCTGGGCGACCGCATCGGCCTGGTCCGGGTGATGCGCATCGCCCTCACGGTCGCCGGGGTGGCCGGGCTCGCCTCCGCGTTCGCCCCGTCGGTGCTGGTCCTCACGCTGCTGCGGGCGGTGGCGGGCGGCTGCTTCGGCGCGGTCAACCCGGCTGGGCTGGTCTACGTGGGCGACACCTGGCCCGCGGGCATCCGACAGCGGGCGCTGGTGGACGTGGCGGCGGCGACCTCGCTCGGGCTCGCGGTGGCGACGGCGGGCGCGGGCGCGCTCGGCGACTGGGCGGGCTGGCGGGTCGTCCTCGCCGTCACCGCGGTGATCGCGCTGATCCTGGGCCTGGTGCTGCGCAGGCTGCCGGAGCCGCCGCGCAAGCAGGCCACCAGCCCGCTGCGGGCGCTGGCTTCGGTGGTGCGCGAACGGTGGGCGCTGGTCGTCCTGGCGCTGGTGTTCGTCGAGGGCGCGGAAATCGGGGTGCTCACGTTCATCGCCCCCGCCGTCCAGACCCTCGGGTACGGGACCACCGTGGCGGGCCTGGCCGCGGCGGGGTACGGCGTGGGCGTCGTGCTCGTCTCCCGGGCCGTGCGGCCCCTCGTCGGCAGGCTGACGACGGCGTGGCTCGCCGGCATCGGCGGCGCCCTGCTGGTCGGGGGCTGGGCCCTGCCCGCCGCGGTGGTGACCCTGCCGACCGCGGCGGTGGGCGGGCTGCTGCTGGGCGGCTCGTGGGCCTTCCTGCACTCCACCCTGCAGAACTGGGCCACCGTCGTGGTGCCGCGCGAGCGCGCCACCATGATCGCCCTGTTCGCCGCGACACTGTTCCTCGGCAGCGCCGTGGGCACCGCCCTGGCGAGCCACGAGGCGGACGCGGGCGCGTACGCGCTCGTCTTCCGCCTGACGCTCGTGGTGTCGCTGGGCCTGGCCCTCGCGGCTCCCCTGGCCCTGTCCCGCTACGCCGCCCGCGCGTAGCGCTCAGGCCACGCGGACCAGCTCGCGGAAGGCGCTGGCGTGGAAGACCAGCGGCTCGCCCTCGGGCAGCGCGCGGGCGGCGTGCACCCGCAGCAGCACGATCCGGTGGTCCCCGGCGGGCACGAGCTGCTCGACCGAGCAGTCCAGCTGCGCCGGTGAGCCGTCGACGAACACCGCGCCGTCCGCCGTCGTGGTGGTGGCGAGGCCCGCGAACCGGTCGCCCTCCTTCCGCGACAGCTGAAGGCACGCGGCCGAGTGCGCGGAGCCGAGCACGCTGACCCCGAGGCGGGGCAGGTCGGCGAGCTTCGGCCAGGTCGTCGAGGTGTCCTGGATGCAGAACGACACCAGCGGCGGATCGATCGACACCGAGGTGAAGCTGCTGGCGGCGAGCCCGACGGGGCCGTCGGGGCCCTGGGCGCAGACCGCCACCACCCCGCTGGGGAAACAGCCGTAGAGCCTGCGCAACGCGGCGCGGTCGAGCACGGGATCGGCGGGCCAGGTGGTCATCCGGAGGTCCTCTCCAGGGTCGGGACGGGGACGGGCACGGTGAGCAGGGGCAGGGACCCGGCGTCGGCGAGCTCGCGCATCCGGGCCGGGTCCAGGGGGTCGCCCGCCTCGTCGAGGACGTCGGCGAGCACGGCCACGGCGGGCAGCCCGACCCGCCCGCACAGCCGGACGGCGGCCTCGGCGACCGCGCCCGCGGCCGTCGGGCGGACCTCGGTGCCCGCCAGCTCGACGAGGACGTGGCCGGGGGCGACCAGGTCCTCGGGCCGCGTGGCCGGATCGGCGAGCACCCGCAGGGTTCGGGCGCGCGAGGCGGCGCTGATCCCGGTGCCGGTGTCGACGGCGTCGACCGCGGCGGCCTGCTGGGGCCCGCGCCTGCCGGGATCGACGCCGCCCATCGGGGGCAGCCGCAGCGCCTCGGCCCGCGCAGGCTCGACGACCGCCCGCAGCAGCCCGGTGCTGTGCCGCACCGCCCAGGCGACCCCGGCCGTGGTGGCGGTCGCGGCCGCGAGCATGACCAGGCCGGTGTCCGGGCCGACCAGCAGGACGGGCCGCCCGTCGAACAGGGCCTCGACGACGGGCGACGAGACGGCACGGTCCGCGCGCCCGCCGCCGTCCGGGCCCCCCGGCAGGGAGTTCACGGCGGCGGTCACCGCGCACCGACCCCGGACTCGACCCCGGCCACCGAGCGGGCCCCCGCGACCGCGGTGAGCGCGGGGCCCCACAGCCCGACGAACTCGGCCAGCTGGGTCTGCAGGTCGCCGGACCCGATCGCGGACTCGAGCACGTAGAGCCCGCGGGTGGGGCAGGAGGCGCCGATCTCGACCAGCACCGGCCGCAGCTGCTCCTCCACCGCCAGGCTGTGCAGCGGCGCGGCCCCGACCATCAGCGGCACCGTGGCCAGCGCACCCAGCTCGTCTCGGCCGAACTGGTCCAGGAAGGACTTGAGCAGCCCCGTGTAGGAGGCCTTGTACACCGGGGTGGCCACGACCAGCAGGTCGGCGCCGAGCACGGTCGCCTTCGCCGCCGCCACCGCGGGGTCGCCCCACGCGAACAGGCCGCCCGCCAGCTCCGCGACCTCGACGGTCGTCACCTCGGCCGTGGGAGCCACCGCCGCCGCCGCGGCCCGACCCGCCGTCGCCGTGCGGGAGCCGACCTTCGGGTTCCCGACGACCACCACGACCCGTCCGATCGCACCTTCGTCCTCGCTCATGCGAGCCATGGTCACCCGGACGGGGCGGGCGGGGAGTGACTGCGGTGTCACGAGTTGTTTGCGCCACTCGCGGCGCCGTTCGCCGGGTGATCCCCGCAGCTCATGTGGCCCGTCGACGGCCGTCGGAGCCGGTCTGCGCCGCGGCGTTCGTGTGTCCTGGGTCACTTTCTCCTGGTGTCGCGACCGCCGGACGAGTGGTCGTCCGGCCCCGACGGTCCCTCGACACGCCGCCGCCCGTCCCTCCGTCGTGGAGTTTCGACTCCGGTCGGTGGACATTCCTTGCCCCTGAGTGACCGAACGGGCGATCATTCTCGTGCACGGTCCGGGCACGCGACGTGACGGAGCGTCAGGAGCACCGGTGAGAGCAAGGAGAAGGCGATGTCGGGCGATCACGATCCGCACAGTGACTACGGCTACGACCTGGCACACGAACTGACGATCGCCCTGAGGCAGCCCATGCGGCGGCCGAAGTCCGTCGTCTCGGTCCCGGCCCAGGTGCTCCGGCGCGAGCTGGACCTGGACATCGAGACCCCGGAAACCCTCGACGCCTGATCCGTTCCGACCCCGCGGGCCCGCGCCGCAGGCGCACCTACTCCTTCGGCGCGGGAGCCCGCCAGAACACCGCGAGCTGCGCCGCCGCGCCCGCCAGCCCCACCCCGGCCGCCACGGCCGCCGCCCCGCCCCCGCCGATCCGCCGGGTGAGACCCGTGGCGTGGTCCACGCTGAACCGCCCCGGCCCGATCGCCGCCAACGCCACCGCGGCCGCCGCCAGGTTGGTGACGTACTCCCAGCCCTCGGCCGTGATGAAGAAGCCGTTCGGCAGGTGCACCGAGCGCGCCGCCACCCCCATCGTCCCGACGACGGCGGCCGAGGCCAGCGGTGTCGCCGCGCCGGCCAGCAGCAGCGCCCCCGCCCCGACCTCGACGGCGGCACTGGTCTTGGCCTGCAGCTCGGGCTGCCGGAAGCCGATCGAGCCGAACCAGCCCGCGGTCCCCTTCAACGAGGTCCCGTGCTTCACGCCGTGCGCGATCATCGTGCCGCCGACCGCGCCCCGCAGGAGCAGGCTCGCGATCTCGCGCCCGACCCGATTCCGCCTGCCACGACCGCCCATCCGGGCCTCCTCGCTCGAATCCGTGTCGATCTCCGGCGCCCACCCTAGGCCATCCCCCCGCTCCGGTCGTCGATCGACGACCTCCAAATGTCCGGACTCGAATCCCCATTCCCACCAGGCAGAACGTCGGTGTGACCGGGTCCGCAATCCCAACCTCTCGGGTTGGGTATCGGCCGGAAGCGCGCTACCGTCGGGTACATGACCGGCACGACGTTCCTCACCGCCCGGGGTCACATCGACCTCGGGCGCGTGGCGTCGGCCCTCTGTCCGCGCTGACGCCCTCGTCGGACCATGCCGCCCCTGCAGCGGCGATCCCCCAGGGTGCCCGGTGCGAGATGACTCCCGGGTGCCCGTAGAGCCCCTAGGGACACCCATGACCACCACCCCGGAACGGACGCGTGTGCCCGCGCCACCGTCCGCAGTGGACACCGAGACGCTCTCCTCGCAGTCCGGCGGGCGCGCGGGCCGCGTGCCGCGCTGGCTGCTCAAGACCATCTCGCCGATCGTGCTGATCGCGTTGTGGCAGGTGCTCTCGAGCGTCGGCGTGCTGGACGACGACACGCTCGCCTCCCCCGCCACCGTCGTCGAGACCGCCGCGGGCATGTGGCGGGACGGGTCGCTGCAGAGCGCGGTGGGCACCTCGGTGCTCCGCGTGCTCGCCGGGCTGGCGTTCGGTGTGGTCGCCGCGGTCGTGCTCGCGACGGTCGCCGGGCTGTTCCGGCGCGGCGAGGACGCCATCGACGCACCGATGCAGATGCTGCGCACGGTCCCGGTCATCGGCCTGATCCCGCTGCTCATCATCTGGTTCGGGATCGGCGAGACGCCGAAGATCGTGCTGGTCGGCCTCGCGGTGACCTTCCCGCTCTACATCAACCTGTTCGCCGGCATCCGCAACGTCGACTCCGGGCTGGTCGAAGCCTCGCGGACGCTGGGGCTGGGCTGGTTCGGGCAGGTCAGGCACGTGATCCTGCCGTCGGCGATGCCGAACTTCCTGACCGGGCTGCGCTACTCGCTCGGCACCGCCTGGCTGGCCCTGGTCTTCGGCGAGACGATCAACGCCACCTCCGGGATCGGCTACGAGATGAACAAGGCCCGGGAGTTCTTCGCGACGGACGTGATCATCGTCTGTCTGGTGCTCTACGCGATCCTCGGCCTCGTCGCCGACCTGATCGTCCGGATCCTGGAGAGGGGGTTGCTGTCGTGGCGACCGGCGTTCAGCGGACGGTGAGTGCGGTCTCGGTTCGGGGCCTGACCCGGCGGTTCGACGACGGTGCCGGATCGTCGCGAGCGGTCATCGAGGACCTGGACCTGGACATCGAGCCCGGCCGGTTCGTCGCCCTGCTCGGGGCCTCCGGGTGCGGCAAGTCCACGCTGCTGCGGATCCTCGCGGACCTGGACAAGGACGTGACCGGCGAGGTCACGGTCGCCCGGAGGCGGGCCGTCGGGTTCCAGGCGCCGCGGCTGATGCCGTGGAAGAAGGTGTGGCGCAACGTCGTGCTCGGCCTGCCGGGCAAGCCGGACCGCGAGCGGGCGGTCGCGGCCCTGACCGAGGTGGGTCTCGCCCACCGGGTGGACGTGTGGCCGAAGGTGCTCTCCGGCGGCGAGGCGCAGCGCGCCGCGCTCGCCAGGGCCCTGGTCCGCGAGCCGGACCTGCTCCTGCTGGACGAGCCGTTCTCCGCCCTGGACGCCCTCACCCGGATCACCGCCCGCGGCCTGGTGGAGGAGCTGTGGCAGCGCCACCGGTGCGCGGTCCTGCTCGTCACGCACGACGTCGAGGAGGCGCTCGCGCTCGCCGACCGCGTGCTGGTCATGCAGGACGGGCGGATCGGCTACGACGCACCCGTCGAGCTCGACCGCCCCCGAGACGTCACCGATCCCGAGTTCCAGCGCCTGCGGGTCGAGCTGCTCGCGCGGCTCGGCGTGCACTGACTCGGACACCGAGGAGATGACCGTGAGCGTCGAGTTCATCGGCATGATCGGGACCCAGGAGGTCTCCGAGATCCACCCCGCCACCGGTCCGGTCGTGGACCGGGACACGGTGCGCCGCTTCGTCACCGCCCACGAGGAGGGCGGGTTCGACAAGGTGCTGGTCGGTCACTCGTCGTCCACTCCGGACGGTCTGCAGGTGGCCGCGTTCGGCGCCGCGCACTCCGAGCGGCTCGGCTTCCTGGTCGCGCACCGCCCGGGCTTCACCGAGCCCACGCTGGCCGCACGCCAGTACGCCACGCTGGACCACTTCTCCGGCGGCGGCCGCGTCGCGATGCACGTCATCTCCGGCGGCAGCGACGTCGACCAGCGGCGGGACGGGGACTGGCTGGACAAGGAGCAGCGCTACGCCCGCACGGACTCCTACCTCGAGGTCGTGAAGCGCTCCTGGTACTCCCCCGAGGCGTTCGACTACGCGGACGAGCACTACCGGGTCGCAGGCGTGCGGCAGGAGATCCGCCCGCTGAGCCCGCACATCCCGATCTTCTTCGGTGGGTCCTCCGAGGCCGCCTACCGGGTCGGGGGCAGGCACGCGGACGTGTTCGCGCTCTGGGGCGAGCCGCTGGCCGAGACCGCGGAGCAGATCGCGCGGGTGCACGAGGCCGCCCGGGCCGCGGGCCGCACCGAGCTCCCCCGGATCAGCGTGTCCTTCCGCCCGATCCTCGGCGCCACCGAGGAGCGGGCCTGGGAGCGGGCCCACGCGATCCGGGACGGGATCGTGGCCGCCCACGGCGGGCACGGGTCGTTCACCGGCACGCGCATGCGGGAACGGGGCGGACCGACCAACGTCGGCTCGCAGCGGCTGCTGGCCGCCGCCGAGAAGGCGGAGGTCCACGACCGCTGCCTCTGGACCGCCACCGCCGCGGCGTCCGGTGCCGCGGGCAACTCGACCGCGCTCGTCGGGACCCCGGAGACCGTCGCGCAGGCGCTGCTGGACTACGTCGACATCGGCGTGACCACGCTGCTGATCCGCGGATACGACCCCATCGCCGACGCAGCCGAGTACGGCCGTGAGCTGCTCCCCCTGGTCCGGGCCGAGATGGCCCGGCGTTCGCAGAAGGTGTCCGCATGACCCCGCCCGAGGCCCCGGCCGCACCGGCACCCGCCGTCTTCACCCCCTCCGCCGCCGTCCGCGGGACCGTCGTGGTCCTCGTGGGCCGAGGCGAGAACCCCGGGATCTACACCCGCTTCGGCACCCGGCTGGCCTTCGACGGCTACACCGTCGTCGTCCCCCGCGCCGGGGCGAGCGACGCCGAGGTCACCGCCGCCCTGGACGCGGGCGAGGGCGCCCGGATCCTGCTCGGCTCCGACGCGGGCGCCCTGCGCGCCTGGACCATCGCGACCCGGCACGCCCCGGACGCGCTGGTCCTCGCCGCCCTCCCGCTGGGGGACGGCGGGGCCGCCCCCGTCGACCACGACGCCGAGATCGCCGCCCGCACCGCATGCCCGGTCCACCGCCGGGTGCTCGACGCCGACCCGGACTTCCACTGGGGCGAGCTGAGCGCCGAGCTGCCCGCCCACCCCGAGGCGCTGCCCGCCGTGCCCACGCTCGTCCTGCACGGCGAGGTCGACCCGATCGCGCCGGTCGAGGCGGTGCGGGCGTTCACCGTCGGGGACGGAGCTCGCGGAGTCGACCACCGGCACAGCCTCGCCGTGGTCCGCGACGGCGTGCACGACGTGCTCAACGACCAGTTCCACCGCATCGTCGCCGCCCGGATCGTCACCTTCCTGGAAGGGGTTGCGAAGGGCGCCGGGTTCGTCGAGTCCGCCGCCCCGGAGACCCCGGAGGCCCCGCGGACCCGCAGGGCCGCGCCGCTGCACGTCTCCGCCCGGCTGGACTACGCCCTGCGCGCGCTCGACCAGCTCGTCGGCGCGGGCGAGGGGCCGGTGCGCTGCGAGGACATCGCCCGCGCCCGGGACATCCCGCTGAACTCGCTGGTCAACATCATGATCCAGCTCCGCAGGGCCGGACTGGTGAGCAGCCGCCGCGGCTGCGAGGGCGGCTACCAGCTCGCCCGGGACGCCGCGGACGTCACCCTCGCGGACGTCGTGCGGGCCACCGAGGGCGCCATCGCGACCGTGCCCGCCGGGGCGCCGTGGGGCGACCTGGAGCGGACCGTGCGCGACTATCTCGAGGAGCGTTCCGTGCTCGAGCTGAGGAGCTGAGATGAGCCAGGACAACACCGCCTTCCACCCCGACTTCACCACCGCCCAGGCGCAGCTGCCGGACCGCGCGCGCGTGCACCTGATCAAGGGCTCGCAGCTGTCCGGGGACACCACCCAGACCACCGGCATGCGCCGGTTGGAGGCGGTCAGCGGCAAGTCCGTCGGCTCGGAGAAGCTGTGGACGGGCGAGACGCACGTCGCGCCCGCCACCAACTCCGGCGACCACCACCACGGCGAAGCCGAGACCTCGATCTACATCGTCAGCGGGAACCCGCGGTTCGTCTTCCACGACGGCACCGGCGAGGTCGCGCTGCAGACCGAGCCCGGCGACTACATCTTCGTGCCGCCGTTCGTCCCGCACCGCGAGGAGAACCCGGACCCGGACCACCCGGCCGTCGTCGTGATCTCCCGCAGCACCCAGGAGGGGATCGTCGTGAACCTCCCCGCCCTCTACCCCCTGGAAGAGAATCCCTCGTGAAACGCGTCCTGACCGCCGTCCTCGCCGCCGCCGCCCTGGCCCTGACCGCCTGCGGGTCGAGCGGCTCCGCGTCCGACGGCCCCGTCGACCTCTCGACGGTCACCCTGCGCGTCGGCGACCAGGCCGGCATCCAGCAGGCACTCGTCGAGGCCTCCGGTGCGCTGCAGGGCGCCCCGTACAAGGTCGAGTGGGCCCAGTTCCCCGCCGCCGCGCCGGTGCTGGAGGCCCTGCGCGGGGACGCGGTGGACCTCGGCGTCGCGGGCGACGCACCCACCCTGACCGCGCTGTCGTCGACGGACGACATCAAGATCGTCGCGGCGACCCGGGCGCCGCAGCAGTACGGGCTGTCGGTGATCGTGCCCAAGGACTCGCCCATTCAGTCCGTCGCGGACCTGAAGGGCAGGACCGTCTCCCCCACCACGCAGGGCTCGGTGGGCCACTACCTGCTGCTGCAGGCGCTCAAGGAGGCCGGACTCACCGACCAGGACGTCACGATCTCGTTCCTGCAGCCGGTCGACGCCGCCGCGGCGATGTCGTCGGGCGCGATCGACGCCTGGTCCACCTGGGACCCCTACACCGCGGTCGCCGAGCAGGACCAGGGCGCCCGGGTGCTGCGCGGCTCGGACGGGCTCGCCCCCGGCCTGACCTTCCTCGACGCGAACACCACCGCGCTCGAGGACGCAGGCAAGACCCAGGCGATGAAGGACTTCGTCGCCCGCTACGGCAAGGCCGTGCAGTGGGCGGCCGACCACCCCGCCGAGAACGCGGCGATCTACACGAAGCTGACCCAGCGACCCGCCGCCGTCGCGGACCTGATGTCGCAGCGGGCGAACCGCAGCCTGGTGCCGATCGACACCGCGCTCGTCGGGGAGATCCAGACCGTGGCGGACAACTACGAGGCCTACGGCGTGCTGCGCAAGAGGGTCGACGTCTCCGAGGCGGTCCAGGACCTCTCCCCCGCGGCCGTCTCCTGAGGCAGGCCCGCAACTTCAGCCGGGATGCCCACCTCGACCCCGCCACCCGCTACGACCGTGCGGCCGAGTTCCTCGACACGGTCGTCGAGCTCCGGGACACCTGGGCGGCCGGGGCGTCGGGCACGTTCCAGGCGGTCGCGGCGCGCACCGCCGAGGTGGTGTTCGCGGTCGCCCCCACCCTGGAGCGCGCCCAGGACTTCCGGTCCGGCTTCCGGGCCGTCGTCGCGGCGGCCGGTCGGAGCCCGGACTCGGCGAAGGTCCTACCGGGGACCATGCCGATCGTCGCCCCGTCGTGGCGCCGGCCGAGCGGTAGGTGCCGCATCGGCACCGTCCCCGGTGGACGGTCGGTCGGGGGAGCTCAGGCGGCCGCAGCGGAGGAAGCAGGCGCCCGCGAGGGCGACCAGGGTCGCGCAGAGCAGCCAGGCGATCGGCCAGCCCGTCGCGTCGACCACGGCACCGAAGGCGGGGGCGCTGACCAGGGCGCCGAGGAAGTAGCCGGTCATCGCCACCCCGGCGGCCCGCCCGGCGGCCGCGGGCGCCACCGCCACGACCAGGGCGTGCAGCAGGCCGACGGCGAGGAGGTGGGCGACCGTGGCCAGCGCCAGACCGGTGATCCCGAGCAGCGGCCCACCGGGGCTCCCGACCGCCACGGCCTGCACGACCGAGCCCAGCGCCGCGACGCCACAGGCGACCGCGGCCCGCGCGCCCAGGGCGCCGGGGCCCACCGCACGCGCGCGGGTGGCCATCACCAGGACGCCGACCACCCCCACGACGGACACGGCCGCAGCGAGGATCCCGGCAGTCAACACCTCGAGCGCCAGCGCGTCGCGGAGGTACGCCACGGACCACACCATCACCGGCTGCGAGCCCACGATCAGCAGGAACGCCGCCACGGGGAGCCTGCCGAAGCCCGCGGGGAGGCGGGAACGCCCGGTCGTGGTGGCCGACGGACGGGCGTCGGGCAGGACGCGCCCTGCCGCGGCCGCCACCATCAGCACCGGCACCGCCAGGACCGCGAGCAGCGGTCGCCAGCCCCAGGCCGCGGCCAGTGGGCCTGCACCCAGCGAGGCGACCGCGACGAGCGCCGGGATGCCCGCGGTGCGCACCGCCATCACCCGGGTGCGCTGCGCCGCGGGGACCGCGGCGGCGACGGCCGAGGTGGTGCCGGTGGTGGCCAGCGCGTACCCGGCACCCGCGACCACCGCGACGGCGGCGAGCACGGCGTACTCCGCGACGGCCGCCGCGACGAGTAGGCACACCGCCAGCAGGAGCAGGTCCGCCACGACCGCGGCCCGGGCGCCGATCCGCTCGGTGAGCCGTCCGGCCGCCACCGAGCCGAGCCCGGTCGCGCCGAAGAACAGCCCGACCAGGACGCCGATCGCGGGGCGGCCGAAGCCCTCGGCCGCCAGCAGCACCGGGGCCAGCAGTCCGAACAGGAACCCCGGCACACTCCCGAGCCCCAGCGCCAGTCCCCCGACGACCCCGACCGCGAGCCCGGCGCGCCCGCCCCTCAGGCGTGCCTCGCCCAGTGCAGCGCCCGGCGCTCGACGGCGGCGTAGAGGGCGTTGAGCAGGTTGCCCAGCACCCCCAGCACGATGACCGCCGCGAACATCGCCGGGATGTCGAAGTTCTGCTGCTGGTAGGTCAGGTAGAAGCCGAGGCCGTTCTGCCCGCCCACCAGCTCCGAGACCACCATCATGATCAGCGCGATGGGCAGCGCGACCCGCAGCCCGGCGGAGATCATCGGCAGAGCCGAGGGCAACACCACCCGTCGGGCGATCGCGAACCGGGTCAGCCCGAACATCCGGGCCGTCTCGACCCGCTCCGGACGGACCGACCGCGCCCCCGCCGCCGCGTTGACCAGCACCGGGAACACCACCCCGAACACGATCACGGAGATGCGCATGGAGGTGCCGAGGCCCAGCACGAAGACCGCCACCGGCAGCACGGCCACCGCGGGCAGTGCCCGGAGGAACTCCAGGGTGGGTCGCAGGTAGTCGTCGAGCGTGCGGGACATGCCGATCGCCAGGCCCAGCACGATGCCGATGACCGCGGCGAGCAGGAACCCCGCGGCGAAGCGCCCGAGGCTGGGCAGCACGTCGTGCACGACCACGTCCGGGAACCAGGTCTCCGCGAAGACTCCCAGCGTGCGGGAGAGCGGAGGCAGGTAGACGCTGCCGCCCGCCTGCCCCGCGACCTCCCAGAGGGCGAGCAGCACGACCGGCAGGACAGCGGGCACCCACTTCGGCGGGGCTCCGCCCCGACGCCGGGTGCTCGGTGCGGCGACGGCCATCAGGCGTCCCCTCTCCGGTTCCAGAACAGCATCCTGCGCTCCAGTGCCTGGACGCCGAGGGCGATCAGGTAGCCGAGCACGCCGACGACCAACACGCCCGCGTACATCTCCGGCGTCCGGATCGCGGCCTGCATGAACGAGATGAAGTAGCCGACCCCGCCCGCCGCGGTGAGCAGCTCGACGGTGATCGTGAGGACGAGCGCGATCGCCGAGGCGACCCGCACGCCGGTGAGCACGTTCGGCAGGGCCAGCGGCAGCACCACGCGGCGCAGCACCTGCACCCGCGACAGCCCGAAGGTGCGCGCGCTGTCCACGGCGACCGGGTCCGCGTCCCGCACGCCGTAGAGCGTGTTGAACAGCACCGGCCACAGCGAGGCGTAGAACGCCGCGAGGATCGTGGTGGTGCTCCCGACCCCGAACAGCAGGATCGCGAAGGGCACCAGCGCGACGGATGGCAGCGGGCGGAGGAACTCCACCACCCAGCGGACGATCGCGAACGTCCACGGCGAGCTGCCGAGGAGGAGTCCGGCCACGACGCCGACCACCGTGGCCAGCACCAGCCCGGCCAGTGCGCTGCCCAGCGTGCTCAGCAGGGCCACGCCGAGCGCGCCGTCGGCGAGCTGGTCGACCAGGGCGGCGGCGATCGCGGTGGGTTGCGGGAAGTACCGCGACCCGATCACCGTGGTGATCACCTGCAGCGCCAGGACCAGCCCGACCACGAACACGACCCCGCGCAGCCCCGCCCGGCCGAGCCTGCGCCCCCGCCCCGCCGGCCGCGCGGCCCGCGAGACGGCGACCTGGGGATCGACGACCGCGGTCACGACGTGGCCGGGGCGGCCGTGATCAGGTCGGCCGCGTTCAGCTCCTTCGGCAGCGTGCCGAAGCGGCGCTGCAGGTCGAGCTGGCTCTGGATCAGCTCGGGGGTGAGCTCGGTGCCGTAGTAGGACAGCGCGGAGCGGGCCACGACCGCCGGGTCCTGCCCGGTCGCCCCGGCGAGGATCGCGCGCCGGGTGTCGGCGTTGGCGGGATCGTTCGACCAGGTGCTGACCTCCGCCATGGCCTCCTGGATCGCCGTGACGGCGGCCGGGTTCTGCGCGGCGAAGTCCTTCGTGCCGAACCAGACGGTGTAGACGAACGGGTTGCCGCCGTTGACCGCGTCGTAGGGGCTGGCGAGCTTCCTCCCGCCGTTGGCCTCCATGTCGTCCTGGTACGGCGGCTGCAGCACGCCGCTCTGGACCTGGCCGGTCTCCAGCGCCTGCCCGATGTTCGGGAAGGCGAGGTTCACGAAGGTCACCGAGGCCGGGTCCACGCCCGCGTCCTGCAGCATCGCCATGGTCGAGAGGTGGGGCAGGGTGTTGAGCGCGTTGACCGCCAGCGTGGTCCCGGCGAGCTGGGACACCGACGTGATCGAACTGCCTGCGGGTGTCATCAGGAACGAGCCCGGGTTGTCCTTCCGGTACTCGATCCCGGGGGCGATCATGGTGAAGGGCAGGCCCTGGTTGATCCCGCTCGCGACGGCGGTGGGGGCGCTGCAGGCGAGGTCGGCCTGGCCGGAGGTCACGGCCGCGGCCAGCTCCGGCACGCCGGCGACGACGTCGAGGGTGACGTCGATGCCGTGTGCGGCGAAGATGCCCTGCTTCTCGCCGATGAAGCTCTGGGCGCAGGAGTCGGTGGCGACGGTGGCCAGGGTCAGGGCGATGCGGCCGTCGTCGCCGGTCACGTTCTGGGCTCCCCCGCCGCAGGCGGCGAGGGTGAGGGCCGCGGCGGCACAGGAGACGACGGTGGCGAGTAGCCGCCGGGTGCGAAGTGGTGCGGTCATGTTCGGGGGTCCTGTCCGGGGAGGGGTGATCAGGGAGACGATCAGGGGGTGGGCTCGTCGCCGGCGCGTTGCCGGTTGAGCCCCACCCGCTCGTGGATCAGCGCGCGGGCCTCGAGGAAGGCCTGCTCGCCGCGAGTGCGGATCTGGTTGCGGGGGCGGGCGAGTGTGATCGGGAGCTCCTCGACCACGCGGCACGGCGGCGGGCCCAGCACCTCCACCCGGTCGGCGAGGTACACGGCCTCGTCGATGTCGTGGGTGACGAGCAGCATCGTGATGCCCTCGTCGGCGTAGCGCTGCTGGATGGTCAGCAGCAGGTCCTCCAGGTTCTCCTTGGTCAGCGCGTCGACCGAGGCGAACGGCTCGTCCAACAGCAGGATCCGCGGCCGGAACGCCAGCGCGCGGGCGATCGCCACGCGCTGCTGCATGCCACCGGAGAGCTGGTAGGGGTGGTAGCCCTCGAACCCGGCCAGCCCGACGGCGGAGATCGCCTCGTCGATGCGGGCCCGCTTCTCGTCCGGGGTCAGGTCGGTGCGCTTCTTGAGCGGGAAGGCGACGTTCCCGGCGACGGTCAGCCAGGGGAACAGCGAGCGGGTGTAGTCCTGGAAGACCAGGGCCATCTCCGGCGGCGGCCCGGTGACGGGCTTCCCGTCGAGCAGCACCCGGCCCTCGGTCGGGTCCAGCAGCCCGCAGATCATCCGCAGCAGCGTGGACTTGCCGCAGCCCGAGGGGCCGACGATCGCGACGAACTCGCCGCTGCGGACCTCGAAGGACAGGTCCTTGGACACGAAGGGGCCGTCGGCCCGGTACTGCTTGGCCAGGTCCTCGATCCGCAGCAGCGGCTCGGCGGCCCGCGTGGCCACGGGGTCCTGCTCGGTACTCGACACGGCGGTCATGGCGATCCTCAGCTGTGGTGGGCGAGCAGCCGGAGCCGCTCGAGCACGAACGGGCGGTCCTTGGTGGCCAGGAAGTAGCCGGGCGACTGGGGGAAGACCGGCTCCAGGAAGGCGCCGAGCACCGCGCGGCCCGCGGCCCCGCGGCCGAGCGCGTGCGCGGAGAGGACCGTCGTGACGGCCTCCTGCACGACCAGCGGCGACCAGCTCTCCAGGTCCTGCAGCGCGTCCGCGACGGTTCCGAGCAGGGCGCGGCGGGCGGGGTCGTACTCCAGCGCGGCCGCCGGGGGCTCCTCCTCGCGGAAGGCCAGGAAGTTGCTCCAGTTGCCCGGGTGCTGCGCGGCCTCGGCGTCCGGCCGGACGACCTCGCCGTGCTTCGCGGTGAACACCACCTCGAGCCGCTGCCGCCCGGTCAGCCGCCCGCCGACCGTGTCGGCGAACTCGGTCGGCTGGTCCACCAGGTCCAGCACGGTGATGTCGGCCGCCCGCCCGACCCGCAGGGCACCGTGGCGGTCCGAGGCGCGCAGCCGCTCGGCGGCGTGGGTGGTGACCATGGGCAGGATCTCGCGCAGCGACATCCCCATGGCCAGGAACATCCCCATCACGTTGACCAGCGAGAAGGTGGGGCCGGTGACGTTGGCCTGCTGCAGGTCCGACGAGATGGTGGTCGGCAGGAAGCCCAGCTCCATGCTGCGCCGCGCGATCCGGAAGTCGAAGTTGAAGGCGCCCATGCCCACGTCGAACCCGACGCCGCGCTCGATCGCGGCGGCGACCGACGGGTACAGCTCGGTCTCGCTGCGGAACAGCGAGTTCGGGTTCGGCGAGTAGCAGTGCGTCACGGTGTCGCACGGGTCCAGCAGGTCGATGATCGCGTCCATGTCGAGCGGGAGCGGCTGCCGCTCCTGGATGTCGCCGACGTGGATGTAGAGGGGCAGGCCGAGGCTGCGGGCGAGGCCCTTCGCCATGGTCATCGGGCCGATCTCGCCGGTGGGCCCGAACGCGGGCACCTTCATCCCGGCGATGGTGTCGCGGTGGCGGTCGACCAGCTCGAACATGTCGGTGATCGGCAGCACCGGGACAATCGAGCGGATGTCCTTCTGCTGTTCCTCACCGATCAGCGAGACCGCGATCCCGCTCGGCCCGACGTAGAGCCAGGAGTACATGTCGGTGCGCAGTCGCCCGTCGAGCTGGGCGTGCATGTCCGGGAAGGACCAGGTGCCGGCGCCGCCCGCGTCGCACAGGGTGGTGACGCCGCTCTGCACACCGACGGTGTCGGAGTCGGAGAAGCCTATGCCGCCGAAGGCGTGCATGTGGATGTCGATCAGACCGGGCACGACGTACCGGCTGGTGACGTCGTGGACCTCGGCATCCGCGTCGGGGGTCAGGTCGGGGCCGATGGCGGAGATCCGGCCGTCGCGCACCGCGACGTCGGCGACGCCGTCGAGGCCGGAGGCGGGATCGAGCACGTGTCCGCCGCGCAGCAGCAGGTGGCGGCCGGTGCCGTCGGCGTGGGAGGAGCCGAGGGACATCAGAGGGAACCCTTCTCCGGTCAGGGGGTCACGTCGGCGGGGACGCCGTCGACGTGCCAGCGGCCGTCCAGCAGCGCGGCCGGGCGGGTGGCGATGGTGAAGCGGCAGTTCATGCCGCGGCCGGTGCGGCTGTCGAAGAGGAAGCCGTGCAGGGGGCACTTGACCGCCCTGCCCATCAGCGACCCCCGGGCCATGTCCGCGTCCTGGTGCGGGCACGCTCGGGCGACCGCGGTGTCGTGCTCCACCACGACGACCCATTCGGTGCCGTCCGCGGTGACGGGGACCAGGGGCCCGGTCAGCGGGTCGAACACCGGGGTGACGGTGCGCGTCCGGTCGGTCATCTCGCCTCCTAATACGCTGTATCGTACGTTGTACGATCAAGGGTTTCGAGTCGTCCGTGTTACAAGCGTGTGCAGGTCAGAGACTCAGAGACGACTCGGGGACGGGTCGAGCAGGGCCTCGGCGGCCCGGGTCGCCAGGCCCGCCGCGGCGTCGAGCTTCCAGGCGTTGCCGGGCAGCGGATGGGCGTGCCGGGAGAGCTCGGCGTCGACCGCCGCGCCCACCGCCGCGGGCTCCGGCCGGGTGCCGCGCAGGGCCGCCTCCGCGGCCGTCATCCGCAGCGGGGTCGGCGCCGTCGCGCCGAGCACGATCCGCACGTCCCGCCAGATCCCGCCCGGCCCGTACCCGACGGCGAGCGCGACCGACGCGGCGGCGAAGTCGCCGGTGTAGAGCGCGAGCTTGGTGAAGCTCGTCGCCCGCTCCCGCAGCGGCACGTGCACCGCCGTGACCAGCTCGCCCTCGCCCAGCACGGTCTCACCCGGGCCGGAGTAGAACTCCCCCACCGGGATCCGACGGCGGTCGGTCTCGATCTCCGCGTCCAGCGCGAGCAGGACCGTGCCCAGGTCCGAGGGCGTGACGGCCTGGCAGCGGTGGCCGTCGACGACCGCGTGCTGGAACCGGTGGTCGCCCAGCACGGCGTAGCAGGGGCTGGTCGCGCCGTTGCGCTTGTAGCAGTCGAAGCCGTTGCGGAAGAACCAGCAGCGCTTGGCCTGTACCAGGTTCCCGGCGACCGTCGCGGCCTCACGGATCTGCGGGGACGCGATGGTCTCGACCGCCTGCCGCACGGCGGCGGGCAGGCACCCGTCCGCGGCCAGCTCGGCCAGCGTGGTCGCCGCGCCGATGCGCAGCACCCCGCCCCGCTCGACGATCCCGCGCAGCGAGGTCACCGCCGCCACGCTGACCAGCACCGGGGCCGGGCGGGGCTCGGCGCGGCGCTCGATCGGGGCGTCGGTGGCCCCGCCGAGGATCGCGGCGGGGCCGCGGCCCAGCAGCCCCACCGCCTCATCCACCGTGGTCGGCGCGTCCACGGTCGGCTCGACCGGGACCGCGGCCCGACGGCGGGCGCGGTACACAGGCCCGAACCGCACACCCCAGGTGTGCAGGACGTGGTGCAGGCCCAGCGGGTAGGCGGCGCGGATCGCCGCGACCCACCATCGGCTCGGCCGCCGCCAGACCGTCGACCGCCGAGGGGCGCCGAGGGCGGTGAGGATCTTGTCCGGGGTGATCGGCAGCTCGCGGATCCGAACCCCGATCGCGTCCGCCACCGCGTTGGCCACCGCCGCACCCGGCGGGATGACCGACATCTCGCCGACGGCCTTGGCGCCGTACGGGCCGCGGGTCTCGTCCGGGTTGGCGACGATCACCGGTCGGATCGAGGGCAGGTCGGCGTTGCGCGGCATCGCGTAGTGCAGGTAGCCGGTGTTGACGATCCGCCCGCCCTCGCGGACGAGCTCCTCCCCCAGCGCCGCGCCGAGGCCCATCGCCACGCCGCCCGCGATCTGCCCCTCGACCAGCGTCGGGTTGATCGCGACGCCGACGTCGTGCGCCGCCACGTAGTCGACGACGCGGACCGTGCCGGTCAGCCGGTCGACCTCCACCCGCGCGCCGTGCGCGGCATAGGTGTAGGTCGGCGAGAGGTTCGCGGTGCTCTTCGCGGGGTTCAGCGGCTCGGTGCCGCGCAGCCGATAGGAGGTCTCGTGGGACAGCACGTCCTCGCCCTCCCGCTCACCGGGGACGGGATCGGGCCGGGTGTCGTCGGAGAGGGCGACCAGGTCGCCGAGGTCGACCGAGCCCGCCTCGGACTCGGCGCGGCCGCCGACCAGGGTGACCGCGTCGGTACCGAGCTTCTCCGCGGCCAGGGCGCGCAGGGTGGCGGCGAGCTCGCGGGCGGCCTGCCCCACGGACGACCCGGTCATGTGCGTGCCGCGGGAGGACCAGGCCCCCAGCTCGAACGGCGTGTGCTCGCCGTCCATCGAGGTCACCGACACGTCCGCGACGTCGATCCCCAGCTCCTGCGCCGCGACCTGGGCGAGGATCGTGTTCTGCCCCGTCCCGGCGTCCGCGCCGCCGTGGCGCACCCGGACGTGCCCGTCGGCGTAGAGGTCGAGGGCGGCGTCGCTGCGGTCCGCGTGCTCGTAGGCGTAGGCGCCCGAGCCGTGGCTGCCCGCGGCCACACCGCGGCCCGTCGCGACGCCGGCGCGCTCGGGGGTCCGCGGGGCGTCCCAGCCCAGGCCCTCGCGCACCGCGACCAGGCAGTCCCCGAGCCGATTCGTGCCCACCTCGTACCCGGACAGCGTGGTGGCGTGCTCCGGTGCGAGGTTCCGCAGCCGCAGCTCCAGGGGGTCGATGCCGAGCCGAGCGGCGATCTCGTCCACCTGGGACTCCATCGCCAGCGAGACCTGTGGGGTTCCGTAGCCGCGGAACTGGCCGCCGGGCTGGGTCGCGGTGTCGACGAGCCGGGCGTCGAAGCGGACGCCCTCCGGCCGGTACATCGACCCGAGCGTGATCACCCCGACCCGCATGACCGAGGTGCCCATGTGGTTGTACGAGCCGTTGTCGACGGCGACGTCCGCCTCCAGCGCCCGGATGACACCGGCGGAGTCGGCGGCGGTCGCGAGCGTGGTCTCGAAGCGGTGCCGGGGCTTGTTCGCGCCGAACTCCTCGGCGCGGCTCAGCTCGACCAGCACGGGCCGACCGGCCTTGCGCGCCAACGCCGCGGCCAGCACCTCGTGCTCGGAGGCCTTGGACTTCGACCCGAACCCGCCGCCGACGGCGACCTCCCGGCAGACGACCTGCTCGTGCCGCAGCCCGAGCAGGTGCGAGATCTCCTTGGCGATGAACCACGGAGCCTGGGTCGAGGTCCAGAGCTCGATGATCTCCCGCTCAGGGTCCCACGCGGCGAAGGTGGTGTTGGGCTCCATGCAGGCGTGGCTCACACTCGGGTACACGAACCGCCCGTCCACCCGGACCTCGGCCGCGGCGAGCCCCGCGGCGGCGTCCCCCCACTCGATCCGCAGCAGCTGGGAGACGTTCGGCTCGGCCGTGGTGCGCTCGTGCAGCCGGGTCGCGCCGCGGGACCGGGAGGCCGCGACGTCCAGCGGTGCGCGCCGCACGCGGTACCGCACGCGGATCGCGCGCAGTGCGGCTGCGGCCAGCTCCGGGGTCTCGGCGGCGACCGCGGCGACCTCCTGGCCCACGTGCCGCACCACGCCCGCGGCCAGCGGCGGCCGGTCGGACAGCGGGGCACCGCGGTGCAGGTAGGTGATCCCGGGCGCGAAGTCCGCGCTGGTCAGCACCGCGTGCACGCCCGGGGCGGCGGCGGCGCGGGAGACGTCGACGCCGCGGATCTCGGCGTAGGGGTGCGGCGAGCGGAGGATCGCGCCGTACAGCGGCGGGCGCCCGGCGCGGGCCTGCGCGACGACGTGGTCGGCGGTGTAGCGCACCAGCCCGACGCTGCGGTCCTCCCAGTCCAGGGGCCGGACCCGGGCCCCGACCCAGCCGGTCACGAGGTCCGCCGGGTCTCGGCCACGCGGCACACCGAGTCGGTGATGGCCTGGTAGCCGGTGCAGCGGCAGAGGTTGCCGGACAGCGCGTGCGCCACCCGCTCGCGGCGGCCCTCGACGGGCCGGTCGGCCTCCATGCGCAGCACCGCGCAGCCGTGCACGACCTGGCCGGGGGTGCAGAAGCCGCACTGGAAGGCGCCGCGGTCGGCGAACTCGGCGCGCAGGTCCGCGCTCTCGGCGGCGAGGCCCTCGCTGGTCCAGACGGGCTCGCGGACGAGCGCCGCGGGCGTCGCGCACGCCATCCGGGGCCTGCCCCCGACGAGGACGGTGCAGGCGCCGCACTCCCCGCGGCCGCAGGCGACCTTGGTGGCGGTGAGACCGAGCCGCTCGCGCAGCACGGTGGACAACGGGACGAGCCCGGCGACGGCGATCTCGATCTCCTCGCCGTTCACGACGAGCCGGTGGAGCTGGGTCACTGACGACCTCCTTACGGGTCGTACGTTGTACGACCGCGGTCGCGGCGGACAAGCGAACGTGACGTGAACCGGGCCGTGTTACCCAGTGTTCACGCTGGTCGGAGCAGGGTGGAGCGGGACGGACGCGGAGCGTCAGTCGGCGGCGTCGAGCTCGCGGACCACGGTCGCGACGAAGGCGTCGAGTCCGAAGGCGAACTGCTCGTCCGAGGGCAGGCAGACGAGCTCGTCCGCCAGTTCCACGAGCCGCGGGAACCGGTCGATCGGCAGGGCCGAGTAGACGTGCGAGCGCTGCCTGCGCTGCTCCTCGGTCTCGGCCGAGTCCCGGCTCGTGTGGCCCCACGGCCGCGGGACCTGGTAGCTGGCGAACCCGATCGCGTAGGTGATCAGGAAGCCGTAGCAGCGCACGGCGGCGGGGCCCGGGACGCCTGCCGCCACGAGCCTGCCGATCGGGCCCTCCATCGCGCCGTGCAGCGCGGTGTGGCTGTCGGTGATCCGGGTGGCGAGCAGCCGCACGACCGTCGGGTGGTCCCGCATCATCTCGAGGAACCCGTAGCCGACCTGGCGGATCGCCTCCGCCGGGCTCGCGGCGGGCTCGGCGGGCAGCCGCATCCGGCCGAGCACGTGGTCGGCCATGCCGTCGAGGATCTCGTCCCGGCTGCGGAAGTAGCTGTAGAGCGTCATCGCGCCGACACCGAGCTCGGCGGCCAGCCTGCGCACGGTCAGCTTGTCCAGGTCCGCCTCGGCGTCCGACAGGCTCAGGGCCACCTCGATGATCCTGTCCGGGGTCAGCGTGGCGCCCCGGCCGCGTCCCGAGCTCTGCCGTGCACCCTGTCGCGCCACTGCACCCCTCCCGGCCGTCCCCGCCCGGGTGGACCCTATGCGCTCAGCCACGGGGCCGACCCGCGAGATCCACCACGGTGTGGATCAGGTGTCGGGCCAGCCGCTCGGCCTCCCGGACGTCGACGACGTTCATCCCGGCCGGGAAGTCCAGCCGGACCGGCGCGTCCGGCCCGATGCGGTCCATCCCGATCCGCGCGGTGGGGATCCCCCTGCCGCGCAGGATGTTGGCGTCCGTCGCGCCGGAGTTGGCGACGATCGGGGCGTGCGGCCGCCCGGTCGCCTCCTCCCACGCCGCCACCGCGGCCCGGATGACCGGGGCGTCCTCGGGGGTCGCGGTCCCGGGGATGGAGAGCACCATGTCCCAGTCGATCCCGATGTCCGGGAACCGGCCGCGGATCTCGTCGATCGCGGCGGCGAACTCGCGGCGCACGTCGGCCGGGGTCTGCCGGGGGCTGGTGCGCAGGTCGACGGTGAAGCGGCAGAGCGCCGAGGTGGCCGAGGCCAGCCGCGGCCAGCCGCCCTCGATGGACGCGACGATCCCCTGCGGGGCGACCAGCCCGTCGGTGTGCCGGGCCGCGTACTGCGGGAACCACGCCTCCAGCTCCTGCACGACGACGGCGGCGTGCGCGATCGGGTTCCGGTAGGGCATCCGGTGCCGGGAGCCGACGTAGGAGAACGTGCCGCGCACGCGCACCTGGAACCAGCAGAGCCCGACCTCCTCCCAGGCGACCGCCCAACCGGGCTTGGCGATCACCGCGTGGTCGGCCCAGACCCCCTGCTCCAGCAGGAACGAACAGCCGACGCCCTGCCCCGCGTTGCGCCGGGTCAGGCCGCGGGTGGTCCGGCCGTTGGTGGGCATCCCGCCCGCCCCGAGCCCGACGATCACGTCCCCGGCCAGCGGGGTCCC
This sequence comes from Pseudonocardia xishanensis, assembly GCF_039541715.1. Taxonomy (NCBI): domain Bacteria; kingdom Bacillati; phylum Actinomycetota; class Actinomycetes; order Pseudonocardiales; family Pseudonocardiaceae; genus Pseudonocardia; species Pseudonocardia xishanensis. The sequence continues at coordinate 120,389 of NZ_BAABGT010000025.1, read as the reverse complement.
CACCAGCGCCTCGGCGGCGGCGACCACGGCGGCGGCGTGACCCTTGGGGTTGCTCGCGCCGAGCCCCAGGACGTGGTCGCCGTGCACCTCCGCGCGCGGGCGCATGTCGGGGCGCAGGGTGTCCCCGATCCAGGGCAGGTCCTCGGCCTCGTCGCCCACGGTGAACGTGTCGATCGGGGCGTAGAGCAGCACGTCGTCCCCGGTGCCCGCCCCGCGCAGCCGCCCTACCGCGTTGCCCTGCCGGTCGTCGATCACCTGGTGGCGGCCCTCCAGGCCCGCGGCGCTGAGGGTGTCGGCGAGCCACTGCGCCAGCTCGGCCTCCTCGCCGGTGGGGCTGGGGATGTCGACCATGCTCACCACCAGCTCGGTGATCCGCGCCCGCGACAGCCGGGCCCGGGCGGCCTCGACCCACTCCCGGCGCTCGGCGTCCAGGCCACCGAGCACGGCGGTCACGCGTCCCGCCGGACGGTCAGCACGGTCGTCGCCCGGCCGCAGCGGGCCAGCAGCCCCGCGCCGTAGCGGCGGCGGACGAGCCGGTCGGCGGCCACGGAGACCGCGGCGGCCGCCGCGGCGAGGATCAGGGTGCGGCTCATGCGGGCTCCAGGTGCGGGACGGGGAGGAAGGCGTCGACCAGTGCGGCGACGGCCGCGGGGCGCTCGGACTGGGGGTGGTGAGCGGTCCGGGAGAGCACGGTGAGGTCGCCCCGGGGTAGTGCGCCGGCGAGCACGGCGCCGTAGTCCGGCCCGGAGAACGGGTCGTGGGCGCCCCAGACCGCCAGGGTCGGGGAGGCGACCGCGCCGAGCAGCGGGCCCAGGTCCTCGTCGGCGCCGCGGGCGGCCGGGTCGGTCGCCACCGCGAGCGCGACGTCCGTCGTCGCGGCCCGCAGCCGCGCCGCGACGAGCTCGTCCGACGGCCGGTCCCCGTACCACTCCACGCCCTCCATCAGCGCACGCATGGTCGCCGGGCCGGGCTCGGCGTAGAGGGCGTCGCGCAGCCGGAGACCGAGGCCGGGGTCCACGGTGGTGCCCGGGAACGCGGCCGGGGTGCTGCCGATCAGCACGATCCGACCGACCCGCTCCGGGCGGCGCGCGGCCAGCGCCAGCGCGACCGCGCCGCCGAGGGACTGAGCCAGCACGTCGATCGGGCCGGGCAGCCCGAGCCGGTCGAGCAGGGTGTCGAGCGCGGCGGCCGGACCGGAGTACCGGCCCGGGGGGAGCTCCGGGCCGGGGAGCGGGGACCCGCCGTAGCGCGGCAGGTCGACGCACAGGAATGCCCGGTCCTGCCGCAGCGCGAGCAGCGCGGCGAAGTCCGCCGTGGTGTGGCACCCCGGCCCGCCCCCGTGCAGCACGACCACGGGGGTGCGGTGGCGGGGGCCGAGCCGGGTGCAGTGCAGGCCGCCGATCACGCGGCCGGGGACCGCCATCAGTGGCCCTTGCGCTTCTCGGTCGGCTGCACCACGACGTCCGCCTGCTCGACGTGCCGCCGCCAGGCCGTCAGCGACAGGTCGGGGCGGTAGAGCCGCTCGGGCGGGGCGTCCATGACGTCGACCATCCAGGCGTCCTGCGCGGTGAACTGGCCATGGAACAGCCAGCGGATCGCGGCGAGGTACTTCGCCTGGAAGAGCCGAGCACGCCAGCTCCGTTCGAAGCGCACCATCAGCTGCACGTAGCGGACGTGGTCGGCGTCCACCGGCACGTACCACTCGTAGTGGATGAACTGCGGGTACGCGACGCGCAGCAGCCCGGGCAGCCGGATGGACACGAAGCCGGGCAGGTCCAGCCCGGCGATCACCGGGTTGGCGTCGCCGTTGCCACCGGGGCGGTCCGGCAGCGGCATCCGCTTCCACCAGCGCCTGTTGGTGAAGGTGCCGACGCCCGGGAACTCCGCGTCCCAGTGCACCTCGTCCTGCACCCGGATCAGCCAGCCGTCCTTCTCCACGACCCGGGTCATGTTCCAGGTCGGCATGACCTTGAACAGCCGCCAGAGCGCGGTGTTGTGCAGGTACTTCGCGTGGCCCTCGTCGAAACCGTTCTCCGCGGCGAACCGCCAGTTGCCGTCCCGGATCTCGGTGCGCCCGCCGAGGACGAGGGAGTTGTCGTTCAGCTCGGCCGGGATGTCCCGCTCGACGGGTGGCGGCGCGGCACCGTCCTCGACGTCTCCGATGTAGAGGAAGACCAGCCCGAGCCGCTCGGCGACGGGGTAGGTGGCGACCTTCACCCGGCCGCAGATCGGCGAGTCCGGGCCGTCGGTGATCACGGCCTTGAGCCCGCCGTCCTGCAGGTCGTAGGTCCAGCCGTGGTAGGGACAGCTGATCGTGCCGGGGAACTGCCTGCGGCCCAACGACAACGGGACGCCACGGTGCGGGCAGCGGTCGTGCAGCGCGCGGATCGAGCCGTCGCGGTCGTCGCGGACCAGCACGACCCGCTCCCCCGCGACCGTCAGCGGCACCGGCTTGCGGCCGACCTGGTGGGCGAAGACGGTGGGGTACCAGTAGTTCCGGAAGCCCAGCTCGGCGGCGTCGTAGGTCGACCACGCCGACCAGTCCGCGCCCGCCTGCACGGGCGGGCCGGGCGGCAGTGGGGCCTCGCGGGCGGGGCCGCGGCGGCGGGCGGGCCTGCGCGGAGCGAAGACCGCGGCGGCGGTGTCCGCGGTGTCTCGGGCGTCTGCGGTGTCTGTGGTGTCCGCGGTGTGTGCGGTGTGTGCGGTGTGTGCGGCGTCGACGGTGGGCGCCGGGGGCACGGCGTCACGGAGCTCGGTCACGGGGGCCTCTCGGGATGGGGAGCGGATCAGGCGTCGAGCACGAGCTCGGGGGTGCGGGCGCGGGAGACGCACGGCATGACCCGGTCCACGGCGTCCGGTTCGGTCAGCTCGTCGCGGTGCTCGGGGAGCCCGGCGAGGACGGGGGTCTCGCAGCTGCCGCAGATCCCTTCGCGGCAGGCGTTCGGCAGCTCGACGCCCGCGGCCTCGAGCACGTCGAGCGCACTCTCCCCCGCGGGGACGGTGACCCGGACGCCGCTCCGCTGCGCGACGACGTCGAACGGCACGTCGTCGGTCGTGTCGCGGGCTGTGGCGGCGAACCGCTCGACGTGGAGCGTCCCGGCGGGCCAGTCGGCGCAGGCGTGCTCCATCGCCTCGATCAGCGGGGCGGGTCCGCAGCAGTAGACGGCGACGCCCGCGCGCGGCAGACCGAGCGCGGCGACCAGGTCGAAGCGGCCACCGCGGATGTCGATCCGCTCGTCGGTGCCGAGCCGGTCGAGGAACGCCATCGACCCCCGCGACCGGCCGCTGTAGAGCAGCCGCCACGACAGCCCGGCCGCCCGGACCGCCTCGATCATCGGCAGCAGCGGCGTGATCCCGATGCCGCCCGCCACGAACACGTACTCGGCCGCCGGGACCAGCGGGAAGTGGTTGCGCGGCCCACCGACCTCGACCCGCTCGCCCGGGCGCAGCACCGCATGCACGTACTCCGAGCCGCCGCGCGAGGCGTCCTCGCGCAGCACGGCGATCCGGTAGGTGCGGCGGTCCGCCGGGTCCCCGCACAGGGAGTACTGGCGGACGTGCTCGGGCAGCCCCAGGTCGATGTGCGCGCCCGGAGCCCACTCCGGCAGCAGCCTGCGGGCCGGATCGGCGAGCAGCACCGAGAGCACGCGGTCGGACTCCCGGCGCAGCTCGATCACCTCGAGATCGAGCACACCCTCGTCGGCCCGCGGGGGGAGCACCGCGGGCCGGACATCGGTCGATGTCACCGGCACCTCCTGTAGTCGTACAACGTACGGTACAGCCCGGACGTCGCCCCGGGAACGTGGCGCCGACCGCATCCGGGCAGGCCGGAGGCGGTCTCGTGACGGTGGCGTTACGGCTGGACGGGGAGTCGGCTCTACCGGGCGCCCGGGAGCGAGCGCGGAGCGGTGCCGCTGCACCACAGCCAGGCGGTGCCGCCGAGGGTGGCGAGCACCAGCGAGCCGACGACGGCGGCGCCGGACAGCGCGGCCATGCCCGCGAGCAGGCCGAGGCCCCCCAGCAGCAGCGCGGCCAGCGCCAGACGCCTGCCGACCGGGCGCCGCAGACGCCCGGTGCGCAGCCGCTCGGCGAGGGCCGGGTCCTGCATCGCCAGTCGCGTCTCGATCCCGCGCAGCTGCGCGAGCTCCTCGCTGCTCAGCATCGGCACCCCTCCGTGTGTGACATATCGATGACACACCGGAAACGCAGTATTCACAAGAGGAGGGCGTCCACCGCCCACTGTCGGAGCAGTGCCCGCAGCGCCGTGACGAGGACCAGCGGCTGGTCCAGCATCGGGTGGTGGCCGGTCGCGGGCAGGTCGACGATCGGGGCCCGGTGCCCGAGCAACGCGTCGATCTCGCCCGCCATGGTGTCCGGGACCAGGCCGAACTCCGAGCGCAGGAAGCCCGCCCGGCACGTGACGTCCGGCAGCAGGTCCCGCAGCAGCTTCCGCTCGGCGAAGAGGACCGGATCGAACTTCCACGTCCAGCCGCCCTCGACCCGCCGCACCGACTCCTCGGCGATGTGGCGGCGGACGTACTCGAGCATGACCTCCTGCGCGGGCATGGTGCGGAAGCGGCTCAGGATCGCCTCCCGGTCGGCGTAGACCTTCCGCGGGCGCGGCTCGGGGCGGCGCAGCCCCTCCTCCTCCGGCGGCTGGACGTGCAGGGGCGAGTCGATGATGACGATGCCGTCGCACTCGGCACCGTGGCGCGCGCCGACCATCGCGGTGACGAAGCCGCCCATGCTGTGTCCGGCCACCAGCGGCGGGCCCCCGATCCCGCCCACCGCCGCCACCGTCATGACCTCCTTCGCCCAGGTCTCGAGGTCGTAGGTCGACCGGCGCTCGCTGTCACCGTGTCCGGACAGGTCGAGCGCCAGGATCCGGCCGCGGCGGGCGAAGAACGGCGCGATGTGGTCCCACCAGCCGGAGTTCGCCGCGCCGCCGTGCACGAGGACCAGCCCGCGCTCCCCCGGCTCCCCCCACGCGCGGTAGTGCACGCGGGCACCGTCGACCTCCACGTCGTGGTGCTCCGGGGGCCGGGCCAGTGCCTCGAGGAACCAGCGGGGGGCGTCGGACTCGGTCATCCGGCGATCGTCGCACGCCGACCCGGTCGACCCCCGCGGCCCTCACACCGCGTCGTGGACGATGATCCCCGGGACCCGCCGCCGTCCGGCCCGCACCGCGCTGACCCCGTGCCGCCTCGCCGAACCCGTGGCCGCCATGACGACGGCGCTCCGGCCGCGCGGGGCGCGGGGATCCGGTGGGAATCAGACGTCGAGGCGGTAGCCCATGCCCGGTTCGGTGTGCAGGTAGCGGGGGTGCGCGGGATCGGGCTCCAGCTTGCGACGCAGCTGGGCGAGGTAGACGCGCAGGTAGTTCGTGTTGTCCTCGTACTGGGGGCCCCAGACCCGGCGCAGCAGCTCCCGCTGCCCGACCAGCGCCCCCCGGTGCGCCGCGAGCATCTCGAGGATGCCCCACTCGGTCGGCGTGAGGTGGACCGGCTCGCTTCCCCGCAGGACCCGCTTGGCCCCGAGGTCCACGGTGAGCTCGCCCAGCCGCAGCACCGGTTCCGCCGGTCCGGTGGCGGTGGTCCCGCGGCGCACGGCGGCCCGCAGCCGCGCCAGCAGCTCGTCCATGCCGAAGGGCTTGGTCACGTAGTCGTCCGCGCCCGCGTCGAGCGCCGCGACCTTCTCGGCCGAGTCCGTGCGCGCGGACAGCACGAGGATCGGGACCGGGCTCCAGCCCCGGATCCCGGCGATGACGTCGACGCCGTCGAGGTCCGGCAGGCCGAGGTCCAGCACGACGACGTCCGGGTGCCGGTCGGCGGCCGCCCGCAGCGCCGCGGTCCCGTCGGCGGCCACGGTGACCCGGTAACCCTGCGCCACCAGGTTGATCCGCATGGCCCGCGCGATGGCGGGATCGTCGTCCACGACGAGGACGTGGGTCGGTGTCGCCGGGGCCTGGGGCACGCCCCCATTCACTCACAGCCGTGTTCTCGATCTCTCCGGGCATCGCCGGGCGCGCGTGCCCCGTTGTGCCGGGGAGATCCCCGTCGCGAAGGAGCCCGCCCGTGCCGTCCCTGTTCGACCCGATCACCCTGCGCGGCGTCACCACGCGCAACCGGATCTGGCTCGCCCCGATGTGCCAGTACTCGGTCGAGGCCCGCGACGGGGTGCCCACCGACTGGCACCTCGTTCACCTCGGCGCCCGCGCGACGGGTGGGTTCGGCCTGGTCATGACCGAGGCGGCGGCCGTCACGCCCGAGGGCCGGATCTCGCCGCAGGACGCGGGCATCTGGTCGGACGAGCAGGCCGCGGCCTGGTCCCGGATCACCGCCTTCCTGCGCGCCGAGGGCGCCGTGCCCGCGATCCAGCTCGCGCACGCCGGCCGCAAGGCCTCGCGGCTCGCCCCGTGGGAGGGCGACGGGCCCGCCGAGGACGGCTGGGAGGCCGTCGGCCCCGCGGACGTCCCGTTCCAGGGCTACGCCACCCCGCGAGGGCTCGCGCAGCCCGAGATCGCCGAGATCGTCACCGCGTTCGCCGACGCGGCCCGGCGGGCGGACGCGGTCGGGTTCGACGTCGTCGAGCTGCACGCCGCGCACGGCTACCTGCTGCACCAGTTCCTGTCCCCGCTGTCCAACCTGCGCACGGACTCCTACGGGGGCTCGTTCGAGAACCGGATCCGGATCGTGCTGGAGGCCGCGGACGCGGTCCGCGCCGCGCTGCCCGACCACAAGGCCCTGCTCGTGCGGCTGTCCGCGGCCGACTGGGTCGAGGGCGGCTGGACCGTCGAGGAGACCGTGGAGCTGTCCGCGCTGCTCGCAGGACACGGCGTCGACCTGGTCGACGTCAGCTCCGGCGGGCTGGACGCCCGGCAGGCCATCACCATCGGCCCCGGCTACCAGGTGCCCTTCGCCCGGGACGTGCGGCAGAAGGCGGGCGTCCCCAGCGGCGCGGTCGGCCTGATCACCGATCCCGCCCAGGCGCAGGCGATCCTGGACGAGGGCTCCGCGGACGTGGTGCTGCTCGCCCGCGCCGCCCTGCGCGAGCCCGGGTGGCCGCAGCGCGCCGCGCACGAGCTGGGTGTCCCGGGCCCGTACCCGGTCCAGTACACCCGGGGCGCGTGGCGCCGACCCACGTGATCGCGGTCATTCGATCAGGTGGAGGAACACCACTCCGTTCGGCCCAGCGCGTTGACCCGCCCGCACTGGGGTCGCCCAGCGCGGTGGGGGGAGTCGACGGTTTGGGGATGTCGACAAGCGGGTCGGCGCCGTGGAGGGTGACACGCGCGGACCCCCTCGGGAGGCTCCGGGCACTCTTCGCCTGGAGGTGCGCGGTGACCGACTTCGGACTCTGGTACGACTTCCGCAACCCCGACCGGGAGCGACCGTTCGGCGCGTTCTACCGAGAGTTGCTGGAGCAGATCGGCTGGGCCGAGCAGCAGGGGATCGACTCGGTGTGGCTCACCGAGCACCACTTCGTGCCGGACGGGTACAGCCCCTCCCCCTTCGTCCTCGCCTCGGCGATCGGCCAGCGCACCTCGCGCCTGCGGATCGGCACGAACCTGATCGTCTCGCCGCTGCACGACCCGGTGCGGCTCGCGGAGGACTCCGCCACGCTGTCGCTGCTCACCGGCGGCCGGTTCGACCTCGGCGTCGGGCAGGGGTACTGGGAGAGGGAGTTCGCGGCGTTCGGGCAGCGGGTGGTCAACCGGCCCAGCCTGCTCGAGGAGGGCGTCGAGGTCATCCGCCGCGCCTGGGCCGGGGACGCGAGCGGCTTCGCGGGCAGGCGGTACGCACTGCCCGAGGGCCTCGCCGTCACCCCGCAGCCGGAGACGACGCCGTTGCTGCTGGTCGGCGCCATGGCGGAGCCCGCGATCGCCCGCGCGGCCCGGATCGCCGACGGCTTCCTCTCCACCCAGAACGCGCACCAGCAGGCCTACCTCGACGAGTGCGCCGCGCTCGGCCGCGAGGACCCGCGGATCTACGCGGGCCAGTGGGCGATCATCGCCGAGGACCCCGAGCGCACCTGGGCCGCGATCGGCGAGCACGCGCTCTACCAGCTCAACGAGTACATCTCCTGGGGCGCCTTCGGGCCCCCGGACGCCACCCCCCGGTTCACCGACCCGCAGCAGATCCTCGACGCGGGCGCCTACGTGCTGATGGACGCCGGGGCGGCCGTCGACGAGTACACCGCGCTGCTGCGCGAGCGGCCCCAGATCCGCGACGTGCACTTCTGGGCCCAGCTGCCCGGCGAACCGGTGGACTCCGGCTCCGAGCGCATCGAGTACCTCACGACCAAGGTCATCCCCCGGATCCGAGAGAGGCTGTAGATGTCCTACCTGGAGCGCGACGGCAAGAACGTCTACTACGAGCACCACCGCGGGTCCGGTGGGCGAGCGGTCGTGCTGGTGCACGGCTGGGGCGCGACCAGCGAGTGCTGGGACACCACGCTCACGGCGCTGCTGGCGGCCGGGCACGAGGTCGCGCTGGTCGACCACCGTGCGTGCGGGCGTTCCGACCGGGACTTCGACGACGTGTCCGTGGAGGCGATCGCGTCGGACGTCGTGGCGCTGGTCCGCCACCTCGGACTGGACCGCCCGGTGCTCAACGGCTGGTCCGCGGGCGGTGCGGTCGTGGTCGCGGCGGCGGCGGAGCTGGGGGACGCGATCTCCGGCGTCGTGCTGACGTCCGGCGCGACCCCGCGCTACACCGCCACGGAGGGCTGGCCCTACGGCGGCACCCCCGCGGACACCGAGGGCGTGCTCGCCGGGCTGGCCGCGGACCGGGCCGCGACCTTCCGCGCGGTCACCGGCGCCGTGGCGGCCAAGCCGCTGTCGGACGACCTGACCGAGTCCATCTGGCTGCAGTTCATGAAGACCGGTGCGCGGGCCGCGGACACCATCCGCGGGCTGATCGACCTGGACCAGCGCGAGATCCTCGCGAACCTCGCCGTTCCGGTGCTGTCGCTGCACGGCACGGACGACGCGTTCGTGGCGTTCGCCGGGGCGAAGGCCGGCATCGAGCTCACCCGCGACGGGCGGCTCGTGGAGTTCCCCGGGGTCGGCCACGCCCCGTTCCTGGAGGACCCGCAGACCTATCGGACCGAGCTGCTGCGGTTCCTCGCCGACTAGGCGCAGCAGCCGACCAGGCGCAGCGCCAGGTCAACGTACCGGGCGGCGAGCTCGTCGATGTCGAGCCTGCCGCCCGGTTCGTACCACTCGTTGGGCCCGTTGAGCATGTCCAGCAGGGCCAGCGCGGACAGCCGCGGGTCCGGGCAGTCGAACTCCCCCGCCGCCGTGCCCGCGGCCAGGAACTCCGCGATCGCGTGCTGGTAGCGGCGGCGGTAGACCTGCACCTCGTCGAAGCGTTCAGGGCTCAGCGCACGCAGCTCGCGGCCCGCGACCCACCAGGCGTCCCGGTTGGTGCCGATGTGGCGGACGTGTCCCTCGACGAGCTCCTGTAGCCGCTCCGGCCGGGTCCCTGAGCCCTCCAGGAGCGGCAGCTGGTCCACCACGAGGTCGCGGTCGACCACGTAGATCGACTCGAGGAGCAGCTCCTCCTTGCCGGCGAAGTGGTGGTAGAGCGAGGCCGCCTGGATGTGCGCGGCCTCGGCGATCGCCCGCATGCCGACGCCGTGATAGCCGCGCTCGCGGAACAGCCGCGTCGCGACGGCCACCAGCTCGGCCCGCCGGGTCCCGGCCCGCGTCGGGCCGCGCCCCAGCACCTCGGGCCCCACGTCGGTCACACCCGTGATCGAACCACCCCGGTCCGCCTCAGCCCCCGCCACCCCGCGCCAGGCCGTCGATCTGCAGGGCGAGCTGGGCGGCGAGCAGCGCGTCGAAGTGGCGCAGGTCCAGCCCGCCGACGTGCTCGATGCGACCGAGCCGGTACCGGATGGTGTTCTCGTGCACCCCCAGCACCTTGGCCGTGGCGCGCACCTGGGCCCCGGAGTCGAGGTAGACCCGCAGCGTCTCGGTGAGGTCGCCCCCGGTCTCGGCGTCGTTGCGGCGCAGCGGGTCGAGCAGGCCCACGGCGAACGCGAGCGCCACCGAGGTGCGCTCGCCGTTGACCACCAGCCGCAGGGTGCGGAAGTCCGCGGCGTCCACGACGCCCGCCCGGCCGCCGAACCCGGCGAGGATCGCCTCGGCGTCCCGGGTCTCCGCGTGAGCGGCCGGGTAGTCGCCGATCCGGCGGCACACCCCCGACACGACCGCGCGCGGGCAGCCGGTGAGCAGGCCGACCCGGTCGAGCGCGCCGCTCAGCAGCGACCGCAGCCGGACCTCCGGGGCCGCGCCGCCCGCCAGACCGACCAGGACCACCACCGCGTCCGGCTCGGCGATCGCGAGAACCGGGCCGTGCGGGTCCCCGACGAGCTCCCCGACCGCCGCGGCCACCGCCGCCCGGTGGTCGCGGGCCTCCCGTCCGGCCGCGACCGGCAGCCGGACCAGCACGTGCGGCCGGTCCACCGCGATCCCGACGTGCGCCGCCATCCGGTCCAGGTCCTCCGGTGCCCGGGAGCCGCGGACCAGCTCCCCCAGCACGTCGTCGCGCGCCTGGACCACGGCCTCGGCGCGGCAGGACTCCGACAGCGACTGCAGCGCCAGGACGGCCGCGGTCCACTCCGCGAGCTGGGCGTCCGCGCCGCACAGCCGTCTGCCCGTCTCGACGACGTCGAGGTACCCGGACACCTCCCCCTCCCCGACCAGCGCCGCGACCAGGTGCCTGCGCATCAGGCCCGCGTCCGGCGCGGGGGGCAGCACCAGCGAGACGCGACCGGGCCCCAGCTCGCCGAGTGCGGTGCGGACGGGGGCGGTGCCGGGCAGGAACGCGACGTCCGCCCCGGACCGGGCCACCGGGTGCAGCGCGGCGTCCAGCCAGGCCACGCCGGTGCCGAGCAGCTCGGCGAGCAGCGCGACCAGGGCGTCCCCCTCGGCGCCCGCCGCCACCGCGGCGGCGAGCCTGCGCTGCAGGGTGCGGGCCCGGCCCACCTCGGCCAGCTCGCGACGCTGCCGGGCGGCCAGGGCGGCCTCCCGTTCCCGGGCGAGGACGGTCTCGGCGAGCGCGGCGTACGGGGCCGCGGCGACGGCGTCGTCGTCCGGGAGGTCGCCGGGGCTCGCCCGGCCGGGGCGCTCGATCTCCAGCACGCCCGCGACCTCGCCCTCGACGAGCAGCGGGACCGCGGCGCTGGTGAAGCTGTGCGACGTCCGCTCCCGGCAGGCCTCGCCCGCCGTCGCCACCCGGGCCAGCCCGCCGTCCGGGCCGCGGACGTGCACCGCGCACCGGACGGGTCCGAGCTCGGCCCGGACCGCGCGCAGGACCAGCGCCAACTCCGCGGCCACGTCCTGCGCGGGCAGGGTCGTGGGCGGGGTCGTGGGCGGGGTTGTAGGACTCGCCATGGGTCTCCCTCGACAGCGTTGGTGGGGGGTTCCGGCTGCGACTACCGTCACAATCTGCCCCCCTAACAGTCGTTAGGGCAAGACGAAGACACGGAAGGACGCCCACATGGATGTCGGTGTGCTGCTGGTGTTCCAGAACTGGCACGAGAACCTGTCCGACGGCGAGATGTTCACGCACGAGGCCGAGCTGGGCGTCCTGGCCGAGGAGTACGGCTTCGACTCCGTCTGGGCCGCCGAGCACCACTTCGACGACTACTCGATGTGCCCGGACAACCTCCAGCTGATGACCTACCTGGCCGGTCGGACCAGCCGGATCAAGCTGGGCACCGGCGCGGTGATCCTGCCCTGGAACAACCCGCTGCGGGTGGTCGAGAAGGCGATCATGCTGGACCACCTGTCGAACGGGCGGGTGCTGCTCGGCATGGGCCGCGGTCTGGCGAAGATGGAGTACGAGCAGTTCGGCGTGGACATGAACGAGTCCCGGCAGCGGTTCGACGAGGCCGCGCCGATGATCGTCGCGGGCCTGGAGAACGGCTACGTCGAGGGCGACGGACCCTTCTACCCGCAGCCGAAGGCGATCGTGCGGCCCGGGCCGAACCCGGCGTACGACTGGACCGGCCGGATCTACGGCGTCGCGATGTCGCCCGACTCGGTGCCCGCCGTCGCGAACGTCGGCGCTCGGATGATGACGTTCATGCAGTACCCGGCGGAGGTCCACGCCGAGTCGATCAACCGGTACCGGGACCTCTACCGGGAGGCGCACGGCCGCGAGCCGCTGCCGGTGCACACGCAGGACTTCATCTACTGCCACGAGGACGCCGAGGAGGCCGAGAAGACGGCCCGCGAGTACCTGTCGCGCTACTTCCTCTCGGTGGTGAAGCACTACGACTTCGCCGGGAGGCACTGGCGGGAGACGAAGGGCTACGAGGCCTACCAGAGCGGTGCCGACATGATCCGCGAGGCGGGCATGGAGGCCGCCGCCGCGGGCTACGCGGACACGCAGGTCTTCGGTACACCCGAGCAGTGCATCGAGAAGTACCGCCACCGCCTCGAGGTGCTCGGCCCGCACGACCCGTCGATCGCGCCGTCCTTCGCGGGCCTGCCCTTCGACAAGGTGAGGGCCAGCCTGAAGCTGTTCGGCGAGCAGGTCGTGCCGGAGCTCAAGAAGATGGGCGTGTCGGCACCCGCGGGGGTCTGAGCCCGCCGGCACCACTCGAGCGGCCCGAGAGTCCCCAGCGGCTCTCGGGCCGCCCGGGTGTCAGGTGGGGACGTGTACCGACGCGCGGAGGGCGCGCTTGTCCAGCTTGCCCACGCTGGTGCGGGGCAGGGACTCGACGAGCACGATCTGCTCGGGCAGCCACCAGCGCGGGACCCGCTCGGCCAACCGCTCGGCGAGCTCCGCCTCCGTCGCCTCCCCGTGGAGCACGACCAGGGCCAGGGGGCGTTCCTGCCAGCGCGGGTGCGGGACCGCGACCACGGCGGCCTCGGCCACGGCGGGATCGGCCAGCAGCGCCTGCTCCAGGGCGAGCGAGCTGATCCACTCGCCGCCGCTCTTGATCAGGTCCTTGGCCCGGTCCACGATCCGCATCCAGCCGTCCGCGTCGATGACGGCGACGTCCCCGGTCAGCAGCCAGCCGTCGTCGAACCGCTCGGGGGCCTCGCCCAGGTAGTAGCCTGTGGCCACCCACGGCCCCTTGACCTGCAGCTCCCCCGCCGACTCGCCGTCCCACGGGAGCTCCGCGCCGGACTCGTCGACGATCCGCCACTGCAGACCCGGCAGCAGCCTGCCCTGGCTCTGGGTGCGCCGCCGCCGCTCCTCGGGATCGGCGATCGGCTGCGGGGCGCGGGTGAAGCTCGCCATCGGCGACAGCTCGGTCATCCCCCAGCCCTGGTAGACGGGGACGCCGAGCTCCTCCTCCAGGTCCCGGATCAGTCCGAGCGACGGCGTCGACCCGCCCAGGACGAGCGCCCGCAGGCTGGTCAGGTCCCCGCCGTGGGTGCGGACGTGGCGCAGCAGGTCGACCGCGACCGTCGGCACCATGCCGGTGTAGGTCACGCGCTCGCGCTCGATGATCCGGGCGATGTCCGCCGGGGTGGGGTGCGGGCCGGGCAGCACCTGGGCGGCCCCGGACAGGGTCGCGGCGAAGGGCACGCCCCAGGCGTTCGCGTGGAACATCGGGACCACGTGCAGCACGGTGTCCGCGGCGGAGATCGCGTGCCCGTCGGCGAGGCAGGCGGCGAAGGTGTGCAGGTAGAGGCCGCGGTGGCTGTACCCGACGCCCTTGGGCCGCCCGGTCGTGCCGGAGGTGTAGCAGAGCACCGCGAGATCGTCCTCGCCCACGCCCGGTCCGCCCTCGTACGGCTCCGCCGACACCAGCAGCCGCTCGTACTCCTCCCCGGAGTCGAGCACGCCGAGCGTGGGGTCCACGCCGTCGAGCAGGGGGCGCAGGTCGGCGTCGACGACGATCAGCCGGTCGTCCGCGTGCCCCGCGATGTAGGCGATCTCCTCGGCCGACAGGCGCAGGTTCAGCGTGTGCAGCACCGCCCCGACCAGCGGCACCGCGGCGTACATCTCGAGGTGCCGGTGGTGGTTCCAGGCCAGGCTCGCGACCCGGTCGCCGGGCCGCACGCCGAGCCCGCGCAGCGCCCCGGCGAGCCTGGCCACGCGCTCGGCGTAGGCCGCGTAGTCGTAGCGCAGGACCTCCTCGCCGTGGGAGTAGCAGACGATCTCGCGGTGCGGATGGTGCCGCCGGGCGCGGCCCAGGAAGTCGGAGAGGAGCAGCTCGCCGCGGTCCGTCATGGGAGCAGCGTCGCGGGACGGGCGCGCCCTGTCACGCCCGCCGCCCGCGACCCTTGTGGGCAGTTGCAAAGCGCGTCAGCGACGCACGGCCCGCCGGATCCGCTTCTGCACGTACATCGCCTCGTCGGCCGCCTTCCAGGCCCCGGGGAAGCCGGCGACGATCGAGTACGGCGCGTGTCCGAAGGACCCGGACACCCCGCCTCCTCACGGGCCACGAACCGGTCCCGGCCGCGGCGGTTGAGCAGTCCGGTGAGCGCGTCGGTCTCCGAGTCCCGGCGCGCGGTCTCGAGCTGGCGGGCGGTCTCGGTCGCCCGCAGGTCGGCCTCCAGCACCGACGACGACAGGCTCGACAGCAGGTCCAGCAGCGGGCCGTGCTCGCTGAGCGCGTCCGCGCCCCGCTCCGGGTCGAACCCGCGGACCGAGCCGAACAGCGAGCCGTCCGCCTGCAGGATCGGCGTGCCGACGTAGGTGTTCACCGCGAACGGGGACTCGTCCGCCGACGCCCGGTACACCGGCACGGCCGCCACATCCGGCGCGATCCGCGGGGCCTCCCCCGAGACCATCCACCGGCACATCGTGTCCACCAGCGGGGTCCAGGCGCCCGCGACGATCGGGGAGGAGCCGTCCCCGTCCACGGACAGGAACGTCTGCCGGTCCCCGGCGATCCGGGTGACCGCCCGGGACCCCCGACCCGGCCCCCACGCCGCCACCACGGACGGGTGAGGACCCCGGTCACCGTTCCAGCAGGTCACGGAGCACCCGGACGATCTCCGCAGGCGCCTCCTCGGCCGTGTAGTGGCCCCTCGAGGAGCACGTGGTCGAGGTCCGCCGCCCAGACGCCCCACAGCGTGGCCCCGTCGTAGCCGAGCCGGGCACCCCGTCACGGGCATCCGCAGCGTGACGCAGTGATCACGGTCCGTCCGATGGTGGGGCACCTTCGCGCCTCCGGTCACGGCCGGCCGGGTGATCCGGCAACCACCAGGGGTCGAATGAAAGCGGGCGTAACGGGATGAACCTCGCGGATTGCCCGGCTAAGAAAGGCCAGGCTACCCTTTGCGTCGCACGGGACCGGCGTCCTGCGCGCGGTCGACGAAAGGAACTCCATGCGACTCCCCCGCCTCGGCGCGGCCGTCCTGCTCAGCGCCGTGGTGGCGTTGACCGGCTGCTCCAGCCCGTCCCAGGAACCCGCCGCCCCCGCCGCGGCCCCGGACGGCGCCTACCCCGTCACCCTCACCCACCTCTACGGCAGCACGACGATCCCGGCGAAGCCGCAGCGCATCGTCACCGTGGGGTTCAACGAGGCGGACTTCGTGCTCGCCCTCGGCGAGAGGCCGGTCGGCGAGCGCGCGGTGCTCGGCGACTTCGACGCGGACGGGCGCAGCTGGGCGCGGACGCCGCTCGGCGGCACCACGCCGGAGAAGGTCGGCGGCACCGAGATCGACTTCGAGAAGGTCGCGTCCCTGCGCCCGGACCTGATCCTCGGCGTCTACTCGTTCATGGAGCAGGCGGACTACGACCGGCTCAGTGCGATCGCCCCGACCGTCGCGCAACCGGACGCCGACGGCGCGACCTGGCAGGAGCAGCAGCGGACGACGGGCCTGGCCCTCGGTGGGGAGGCGGAGGCGACGCGGGTCGTCGCGGACGCCGAGCAGAGGTTCACCGACGCGATCGCCGCGAACCCCGGGTTCCGCGGCCGAACCGTGACCGTCGGGCTGTGGGGTGTCGACTCGGGGATCTACGCCCTGGAGCCCACCGACCTGCGCGCGAAGTTCTACGCCGACCTCGGCCTCACCCCGACCGCGATCACCGGGGCGGTCGGCCCCGAGTCCTACGGACAGCTCGAAGCGGACGTCGTGGTGATCATGGGGGCCACCCGGGAGGACCTGGCGAACCAGCCGACCTTCCAGAGCCTGCCCGCCGCGCAGCAGAACCGGGTCGTCTACACCGGCGGCTTCGGCACCGAGCTCAACGGCGCCCTCGGCTTCGGCAGCCCGCTCTCGCTGCCGGTCGCCATCGACCTGGCCACCCCCCGCCTCGCCGCCGCCCTCGACGGCGACCCGGCGAACGCCACCGACTGAGCCGCGCCGGGTGGTGCCGTCCGCGAGGGTCGGCACCACCCGTCCGGACGGTCCGGGGATCCGATGACGGTCGGGCCCGTCGCGAGAGGACCCCAGCGGTCGCTGATGGCGGTGGCCTGCCGCAGCGTGAACACGCCCCGGGCGGCCGGGTCACGCCCCGGTCACCCGCCGCACCACCAGTTCCGGCGGCGGCTCCGGGGCGCCGCGGTCGGGGAAGTCGAACAGGCCGAGGATCAGCAGCATCGGGTAGTCGGGCGAGCGGGTCGAGCGGCGGACGACCTCGCCGTCGAGGGAGAAGTCGACGCCGTCGGGACGCCAGTCGACGGCGTACCGGTGCCACCGCGCCACGTCGAGCGCCCTGCGCTCCGCGGAGAACTCCTCGCGCAGCGCGGGATCCCGGAAGGGGTGCAGGCCGCAGCCCACCGCGGCGGTGCCCGGCTCCAGCGCGTCCCCGAAGACCTCGACGAGACAGATCTCGCCGCAGCGCTCGGGGCGGTCCTCCATGCCGATCATCCAGGCGGAGAACATCGACCGCGGGCCGAGCCGGGCCCGGCACTCCACCTCGATCCGGCCGTACCGCGGGACGAACCCGCGGGACTCCGGCTGGGCCTCGCGCACGAGGAGCCCCTCGCGGAAGGGCTGTTGCCCCAGGGTGCTCCCGACGGGCCCCGACCAGTTCCCGGACTGGACGGCCGAGACCCGCAGCGGCGGATCGTGCAGGTCCGGGCACCACACCGGGTGGTCGGCGGGGATCGTCAGCCGCAGCCCCTCGTCGTCGAGCACGTAGGACGCGGCGGCCGCGGCCCGCGAGCTCCACGCGGGCAGGTAGGCCGGGGTCCAGACGGTCGGGTCCAGCTCCGGGCCCCGGAAGGTGTCCTCGAACACGCCCCGAACATAAGCGAACGGGCCCGTCAGCGGGTGCCGTGCAGCTCGGCGAACGGGACGGTCCGGGCCGCGCCCGCATCCGCCGGTCCGCGGTGTCGCGGGTGATCACGTGCAGCCGGATCCCGAACCGCACGGTGCGCCCCCGCGCGGCGGCGAGCGCGCGGACCCGGGCGATCTTCTCCGCGACCTCAGCCGGTGCCGACGCCGTGCCCGCCCCCGACGAGCTGACGGCTGTCGCCGCTGGTGAGCAGGAACCAGAGGACGGACAGCGGAGTGCTCACGCGGTGAACCCCGCCGTGAACCCCGCCGTGAACCCCGCCGTGAAACCCTTAGCCCGCCCCGGGTCCCGGTCGCTCCACAGTGTCGTGCTCACCTCGCGCTGGACCAGCGGGATCACCTCCTCGGCGAACCGGGTCAGCACCTCCTGCTGCTGCGCGTAGGGCAGCACCGGGTTGACCGAGATCGACTGCACGTCGTGCCGGTAGGCCTTGTGGTAGTCCAGGATCTTCTCCGCGACCCGCTGCGGGGTCCCGACGAGCGCAGGGCCGTGGGCCACCGCGTCCTCGATCGTGGTGAAGGACATCGTCTTGCCGAGCCGGGTGTCGCCTGCGTGCGCGGCGTTGAGCTTGGCCGCCATGAACTCGTAGATCGGCCGGTACTCGGCGATCGCCTGCTCGTCGGTCTCGGCGAGGAACAGCCCGCCGGAGCCGGAGCCGACGTAGTTCGGCTCGTGGCCGTGCACCGCGCACTGCTCGCGGTAGCGGTCGATCAGCACCAGGTAGTTCTCCCTGGGCTGCAACGCATTCGCGGTGAAGATCGGGTCGCCCCACTTCGCGGCGAGGTCGACGGCCGTGGTCGAGGTGGCCGAGCCGTGCCAGATCCGGAACGGGCCGTCGAAGGGCCGCGGGTGGGTGGTGACCCCGTCGAGGTCCGGACGGTGCGCGCCCCGCCAGGACACCGGCCCGTCGCGCAGCAGCAGCCGGAGCAGCTCGTAGTTCTCGGTGAGGTAGTCGTACTGCTTCGCGAGCTCGAGGCCGAAGAGCGGGAAGTGCTTGTCCTCGTTGCCCTTCCCGATGACGATCTCCAACCTGCCGCCGGAGAGCTGGTCGATCGTCGCGTAGTCCTCGGCGACCCGGACCGGGTCCAACAGCGACAGCACGGTGACGCCGGTGCTCAGCAGGATCCTCGAGGTGGCCTGGGCGAGCGCGCCGAGCAGGACGGTCGGGGCGGACGAGACGAACTCGCCCGCGTGCCGCTCCCCCACCGCGTACGAGTCGAAGCCGAGCCGCTCGGCCAGCACGGCGGTCTCGACGACCCGGCGCAGTCGCTCGTAGACCGAGACGATCTCCCCGGTGACGGGGTGCGGGGTGTGCGGGACGATGTCGAGCACCTGGAAACGCATCAGACGTCCACCCTCCGGCCGGCGATCGCCGCCAGCAGCTCGCGCGTGTACTCGTGGTCCGGGTCGGTGAACAGCTCCTCGGTGGGCCGCAGCTCCAGCAGCCGCCCCTCGCGCATCACGCCGACCCGGTGCGCGATCCGCCGCACGACGGCGAGGTCGTGTGAGATGAACAGGTAGGTCAGGCCCTGCTCGCGCTGCAGCTCGTCCAGCAGCTCGAGCACCTGGGCCTGGACCGAGACGTCCAGCGCCGAGACCGGCTCGTCGCACACGACCAGGTCCGGGTTCAGCGCGAGCGCGCGGGCGATCGCGACGCGCTGGCGCTGCCCGCCCGAGAGCTCGACGGGCCGCCGGTCCAGCAGGGCCGCGGGCAGCGCGACCCGCTCCAGCAGTCCGCCCGCCCGTTCCCGGCGCTCCGCGGCGGTGCCGATCCCGAACGCGCGCAACGGCTCCGTGACCACCTCCGCGACCGAGAACCGGGGGTCCAGGGAGGCGTACGGGTTCTGGTAGATCAGCTGGGCCCGGCGGCGCAGCTCCCGCCAGGGACCGCCCTTCAGCGCGGTCACGTCCACGCCGTCGAACCGGACCTCACCCGCGGTCGGGTCCGCCAGCCGCAGCACGAGCCGCGCGGTCGTGGACTTGCCCGAGCCGGACTCCCCGACCAACGCGAGGGTCTCGCCGCGCGCGACGGTGAACGACACGTCGTCCACCGCGCGCAGGGTCCGCCGCCGCCCCAGCGGGAACTCCTTGGTCAGGCCGCGGACCTCCACCAGCGGCGGCGCGCTCACCGGCTCGCGTGGGGTGACCGGCGCGGACAGCCCGGGTGCCGCCGCGATCAGCCGCCGCGTGTACGGGTCCGCGGGCGCCCGCAGGACCTCCGCGACCGGCCCGGCCTCCACGATCCGGCCGCCGGACATCACCACGACCCGGTCCGCCCGGTCGGCGGCGACACCCAGGTCGTGAGTGATCAGCAGCATCGCGGTGCCGTTGTCCCGCAACGTGTCCAGGTGATCGAGGATCCGCCGCTGCACGGTCGCGTCCAACGCGCTGGTGGGCTCGTCGGCGATGATCAGCGCCGGGTCCGCGGCGGTGGCGATCGCGATCAGCACCCGCTGCCGCATGCCGCCGGAGAGCTCGTGCGGGTACTGCCGGGCCCGGGCCTCCGGCTCCGGCAGCCCGGCCTTCGCCAGCAGCTCGACGGCCCGGACCGCGGCCGTCCGCCGGTCCGCCAGACCGTGCACCCGCAGGGCCTCGCCGACCTGCCTGCCGATGCGCTGCACGGGGTTCAGCGAGACCGTCGGGTCCTGCGGGACGAGCCCGATCCCGCGCCCGCGCACCGCGCGGAAGGCCTTCTCGGACAGGCCGGTCAGCTCGCGGCCGCCGAGCCGGATGCTGCCGCCCGACACGGCCCCGTTGCCCGGCAGCAGCCCGATCACGGCCTGGGCCAGCGTGGACTTGCCCGAGCCGGACTCCCCCACGACCGCGACCACCTCGCCGGGCGCGACGGTCAGCGAGGCGCCCTGCACGGCGTCGATCCGGCCGGCGGCGATCCGGTAGGAGACGGCCAGGTCGGTGATCTCCAGCAGTGTCGACGACTCGCTCGTCGCCGAGGGTTCGCTCGCGAGCTCGCTCATCGGGCCCTGCTCCATTCCCCGTCGAGCGCCCGGGAGATCCGGTTCACCGACAGCACGGTCGCGGCGATCGTCAGGCCGGGCATGGCGCACAGCCACCACGACGTCGCCAGGTAGTTGCGGCCCTCCGCGATCAACGACCCCCACTCCGGCGACGGCGGCGGCGCGCCGTAGCCGAGGAACGACAGCGAGGACACGGCCAGGATGGCCAG
Source organism: Pseudonocardia xishanensis (assembly GCF_039541715.1). Classification (NCBI taxonomy): domain Bacteria; kingdom Bacillati; phylum Actinomycetota; class Actinomycetes; order Pseudonocardiales; family Pseudonocardiaceae; genus Pseudonocardia; species Pseudonocardia xishanensis. The sequence continues at coordinate 99,983 of NZ_BAABGT010000025.1, read as the reverse complement.
CCCGAACTCCAGCACCGCGAGCACGAGCACCGGCCCCGCGGCGTTGGGCAGCACGTGCCGCCACAGCGAGACGTACCACCGCGTCCCGACGGACCGGGCCGCCTCCACGTAGGTCGACCGCCGGATCCGCATGGTCTCGGCCCGCATGACGCGGGCGAAACCGGCCACGCTCGCGATCCCGACCGCGATCGCGACCTTGACGGTGCCGTAGCCCAGCGCCGTGATCAGCGCGAGCGACAGCAGGATGGCCGGGATGGACAGCAGGACGTCGACCAGCCGCATGAGCGCCTCGTCCACCCAGCGGCCGACGAACCCCGCGAGCAGCCCGATCAGCCCGCCCGCGACGAGCGCCACCACGACGGCGATCAACGTGGCCTGCAACGACAACGAGGCGCCGTGCACCACCCGCGTGTAGAGGTCCCGGCCGAGGTAGTCGGTCCCGAAGACGTGCGCGCCGCTGGGCGCCTGCAGCTTGTCCGCCACGACGCCGGTGTTCGGGTCCCCGGGCGCGAGCAGGCTCGGGACGAACGCGGCGAGCAGTACCAGGACCACCACCACGATCGCTGCGACGAGCCCCGGGCGATGCCCGAGGAGACGGCCCAGCCGGGCCCAGCGCTCGCGGCGGGTGGGGGGTTCGGGCAGGACGACGGCCGGGCGCGCCGGGTCGGCGGCGTCGGACCTGATCAGAAGTTCGGTCATGCCGCTGCAGGCACCCCCCTCGCGATCCTCGGGTCGAGGACCGGGTAGACGAGGTCCACCAGCAGGTTGACCCCGACGAACACGAGCGACGCGAACAGCACGATCCCCTGGACCATCGGGATGTCCTGCACGCCCACCGCCTGCACGGTCAGCCGCCCCAGGCCGGGTCGGGTGAACACGGTCTCCACCACCACGGTCCCGGCGAGGAGGTTCCCGGCGACGTAGCCGAGCACGGTCAGCGCGGGGATCGCGGCGTTCTGCAGCGCGTGCCGCAGGTGGATCGCGCCCCGCCCGACGCCCTTGGCCCGCGCGGTCTGCACGTACGGCTCGTCCAGCGCGGTGGTCAGGCTCTTGGCCAGCACCTGCGCCACCAGCGCTCCCATCGGCAGCCCGAGGGTGACCGACGGCAGGACCAGCGCCGAGAACCCGCCGGCGCCCACCGAGGGCAGCACGCCGAGCCCGAACGAGAAGATCTGCACGAGCATCAGGCCGACCCAGAAGACCGGCAGCGACACGGCCAGCGACGGCAGCGCCATCAGCAGCTGCCGCAGCCAGCGCAGGCGCGTGGAGGTCGCCGCCACGGCGGTCCCGGTGCCGAGCACCACCGCCACGAGCAGGCCGCCGAGCGCGATCTGGATCGTCGGCGGCAGCGCCTCGGCGATCGCGGACCCGACCGGGCGGCCCGTCTGGATCGACGCGCCCAGGTCACCCTGCACCGCCGCCCACAGCCGCGTGCCGTACTGCACGATCAGCGGCTGGTCGAAGCCGTACCGCGCCTTCAGCGCCTCGATCGCCGCCGGGGTGAGCGGCTCGCCGTCCAGCCCGCCGCTCGCCATGGTGCTGATCGGGTCGCCGGGCAGCAGCCACAGCACGACGAAGCCGGCCGTGTACGCCGCCCACAGCACCGCGACCGCGGTGCCGAGGCGGCGGAGCAGGTAGCCGAGCACGTCAGCTCACGTCCGACTTCCAGGCGTCGTGCAGCTGGATCCGGGAGGACGCGTCGAACGCGACGCCGTGCGTCGTCGCGCCCGCGGCGAGCACCGAGGTCAGCTCGACGACGGGCACGAAGAACCCCTGCTTCACGAGCTGCTCCTGCGCCTGCTCGACGAGCGCGGTGCGCTTCGCGGGGTCCGGCTCGGCGGCCTGCCCGGCCAGCAGCGGCTCCAGCGGGGTCTGGGGAATCCGGTAGAAGTTGGACCCGGCCGTCGAGAAGGAGCTGCGCAGGATGTCCGGGTCCGCGCGGGTGATGTTGAACCAGAAGGACGTGAAGTCGCCGCTCGCCTGGATCTGGGGGGTCTGCGAGATCGGGTACTCCTGCACCCGGACGTCGATGCCGACCACCCGGGCCTGCTGCTGGATCAGCTCCAGCGCCGGCTTGTTGGTGGCGGCCACGGTCGCGAAGGAGATCGGCAGGGTGAGCGGCTGACCGCCCTTGGCCCGGATCCCGTCCGGCCCCGGCACCCAGCCCGCGGCGTCGAGCAGCGACTTCGCCTTCTCCGGGTCGAACGTCAGCACAGCCGACTCGTCCGCGTAGGACGGCGTGGTCGAGGCCAGCACGCTGGTGGCGGGCAGCGTCTGCGACGGGAAGACGCCCGCCACGATCTCCTGCCGGTTGATCGCCAGGCTCAACGCCTGCCGGACGGCCGGGTCGTTCGCCACGGGCTTGCTCTGGTTGAGCCCGATCCCGAAGGTGATCCCCGGGTTGGAGCGGGCCAGCAGCTGCGCGCCCGCCCCGGTCAGCGGGGCCTCGTCCTGCTGGCCGATGCTGCCGATCAGGTCGACCTCACCGGACTGCAGGCTGCCGGTGCGCACCCCGGACTCGGGCACGATCCGGAACTCGACCGAGTCCAGGTAGGCCTCGCCCTCGTGCGCCCACAGCGACGAGCCCCAGGTGTAGCCGGGCCGCTTGGCCAGGGTGATCGAGGCGTTCTGCGTGTAGCTCTGCAGCGTGAACGGGCCGGAGCCGACCACGCCCGCGCACCGCTCGTCGTCCGACTTCGAGACGCTCGCCGGGGCGAGGATGCCGAGGCTGTGCGTGGAGGTGCCCTGCAGGAACTGCACGTTGGGCTGGGTGAAGGACACGGTGAACCGCGTCGGGCTCTCGACGGTCGTGCCCGCGTACCCGGCCAGGTAGCCCTTGGGCAGAGTGCCGCGGACGCCGAGCTGCGGGACGCGGTCGAAGTTGGCCTTGACCGCGTTCGCGTCCAGCGGGGTGCCGTCCGAGAAGGTCACGCCCTCGCGCAGGGTGAAGGTGTAGCTCGTCGCGTCCGGCGAAGTCGTCCAGGAGGTGGCGAGCCAGGGCTTGAGCTCCCCGCTCCGGGGGTCCTGGTCGGTGAGCGAGTCCACGAGCTGGCGGACCGAGTAGATCGTGTCGTTGCTGCCGACCTGCTGCGGGTCGACGCAGCCCGCGTCGCTGCCGACGGCGACGCGCAGGGTGCCGCCGGGCTGCGGCGGGCCGGCATCGACGGACCCTCCGGCGGCTCCGCTCGAGCCGCAGCCCGCGAGCGCCAGCGCGGCGGTGGTGAGCAGGGCGGGCAGCCGGGCAGGAGTGCCCGGCGTGGTCGTGCGGTCATCGGTCTCGTTCCTTCGAAGGGGGACCGGCCGGGCGGCCGATCGCGGGGATCGGGTGCCGGTCCGGAGGCGGAGCGGTGCGGAAGGCGCCCGCGATCCCGCAGCTCCGGGATCACCTTCGCCACCACCTCGTCCAGCCCGACGGGGCTGGCGTGGGAGCCGAGGATGTACCCGTCGACGGCGCGTTGCTGCACGTAACGGTCGATCTCGGCGGCCACCCGGGACGGCGTGCCGACGGACACCGCGCGGTCGAACACGTGCGTGACGACCTCGCGCAGCGACCACCCGTGCTCGCGCCCGATCGCCCGCCGGGCCCTCGGCGGTGGCGTGCCCGTCCTGGGTCGGCGGGGCCCGCCCGCGGATCCACTCCGGGGCCTCGGGGGTCGGAGCGAGGGTCGGGGACGGGTCCGTCCGGGTCGACCGCGGACAGGTCGCGGTTCCACACCATCTCGGCCGGCACGACCGCGGTGAACGGATCGACCTGGCGGCTGCGGACGTCCCGGGGCCGGTCCCGCGCCTCGGCCTCGGTGTCGCCGAGGATCACCGCCGCCGAGGGCGGCATCTCGACCTGCTCGAGATCGCGGCCGACCTTCGCCACCCGCGCCTTCCCGTCCCACAGGAAGCGGCCGGTCGCCGGGTCGGCGACGACGGCGTCGGAACCCCAGGAGTCCCACAGCGCCCGGACGGCGTCGAGGGTCTCCCCCGCCCGTTCGTACCGCCCGGAGTGGGCGAGGAGCCCGCCGCCCCGGAAGTTCTCCCCGGTGTCGGCGTCCGAGCTGGTCACGACGTTCCAGGCGGCGCGGCCGCCGGACTATGGCCGGTCCGCGGACCGTGAAGGACCGACCCGAGAAGTCGATCGTGTACATCCGGGGTGGCCTCGTCCGCGCGGGCGGAGGTCTGCACGCGCCAGCCTGCCCGGCCGAGGCTGTCGTGGTCCAGAGTGGCGAGGCCGAGGCCGTCGTCGATCGTGACCAGGTCGAGCAGACCGCGCTCGGCCGCGCGGGCCGGCGCCGCCCGGTAGCGGGCGGTGAAGAGCAGATCGGGCCGGGCGCCGGGCTCACGCCACGCGGCCGGGTGCCAGCCGGCGCCGTCGAGCGCGACGCCGAGGTGGAAGGGGGCCATGAGGGCACACCACTCCTGCGGGAGAAGGGACGGGACGAGACCTCGTCAGGCCCGACAGCCCGCGCTCGCCGTCCGCAGGAGATCCACGTGTCGGCGCTGCACCCCGACGAACATTCCCCGCCTCCATCGCACCCGGCCTTAGCACCCGCACCCGCGGACGGGGGGTTGCTGCGGCGTCGTCGAGCCAGGTCTCTCGGCCGCTCTCAATGGTGTGATCCCCGAGGGATCCCCTGCACTGTATGTCGCCCGACCCGGCCGACGTCAATCATCGGGGTGAGGACTGTGACCCAGGCCGCCGTGTGCTGTCCGGACACCTTTCCGACACTCCCACCAGCCGAAACCGTTCGCGGTTCCGCTCCGCAAAGGACCGGACCGAGCACGGCGTCGTGGTTCCCCCTCGCCCTCGGCCCGCGTCCCCGGGCCTGCGCCCGGCCCGGAACGCGGACAGGGCCCGTCCCCCCGAGGGGGAACGGGCCCTGTCCTGGTGTCGGATCAGATGATCCGGACGCCCTGGGCCTGCGGGCCCTTCTGGCCCTGGCCGATCTCGAACTCCACGCGCTGGCCCTCGTCCAGGCTGCGGAAGCCGCTGGCGTCGATCTCGGAGTAGTGGACGAAGACGTCAGCCCCGCCACCGTCCTGCGCGATGAAGCCGAAGCCCTTCTCGCCGTTGAACCACTTCACAGTTCCCTGTGCCATGTGTGTCTCCCTCTCAGGTGGTTAGACCCGCACCCTGTGTGCGGACCCGGCCGGCCCTGGAGGCGATACGTGCACGTGTCCCCTGGGGGACCCGGTACGACTCACCGCCAACTGTTCCTGCGGCGTGCGTACACGAGCACCGAAACTGAACGACCTGGAACCAGCATAGCCCGTCCGGGCATGAGCCCGACAGGGCCGGGTATCCGCCCCGCGTCACGTCGTTCGCTTCAGACCCCGGCGGATCCCCGCGCGACACACCAGTCGACCGACAGGATTCCCATGTACCTGCACGTGCAGCGCCTGATCAACGAGATCGTCCCCGACGAGCCGGACCCGGCCGCCGCCAACGCCCTCCAGGAGGGTCTGGGCGGACAGTTCGGCGAGATGCGCACGATGATGCAGTACCTGTTCCAGAGCATGAACTTCCGCGGCGCGACCGCGAAGCCGTACCGCGACCTGCTGCAGGGCATCGGCACGGAGGAGATCAGCCATGTCGAGCTGATCGGCACCACGATCGCCCGGCTGACCGACGGCTCGCCCCGCTACAAGGGCTCGGCGACCAAGCCGGTGGACGAGCCCGGCAAGGGCGGCGCCACCCCGCTGGCCGACGCCCTGAGCATGGGCAACATCCACCACTACCTGGTCGGCGCCCAGGGCGCCCTGCCCGTCGACTCCGCGGGCAACCCGTGGTCGGGCTCGTACGTCTACAACAGCGGGAACCTGGTCCTCGACCTGCTGTACAACCTGATGCTCGAGTCGACCGGCAGGCTGCAGAAGTGCCGGATCTACGAGATGACCGCGAACAAGACCGCGCGGGCCACGCTCGCGTACCTGATCGTGCGCGACCAGGCACACGAGAACGCCTACGCGAAGGCGCTGGAGAGCCTGGGCATCGACTGGGGGAGGACCCTGCCGATCCCGAAGACCGACGCCGAGCGGTTCCCGGAGGTGAAGACCCTGCTGGAGCAGGGGCTGCACCTCACGCAGTACACGTTCAGCCTCGACGACCTGTCCGAGGCCGGGAAGATCTTCCGCGGTGAGGCACCGGCCGCCGTCGGGGGTGGGACGCTCCGCACCGAGCAGATGCCGAAGGGATTCCCGATGGACATCGCCGTCGAGCGCCCGGAGGAGTTCGCGCCGGGTCTGGACGCCGGGCTGCTCGAGCTCGTGCAGCAGACCGCCGAGCTCGAGCTCGCCGACGCGGACCGCCCCGCGGGGAGCTGACCGTCGTCGGGCCCGGCCGGATCCCGGTCGGGCCCGACGCGCCGCGGCGAGGGCCGCGCCGTTCAGCGCGGCCCACCCCTGGGCGACGACGAGGGTCTTGCGCTTCGCGTCGGCGGGCAGATCGGCCAGCCCGAAGGCGACGGCGTCGCCCAGGTCGGAGGCGATCCGCGCCGCGAGCGCGAGCTGCAGCGCCGAGCGGGACGGGGCGAGCGCGATCGCGGCGCCCGAGGCGAGGTCGCGCACCCCGACCGCGCGGGTCAGCAGGTCGGTGCGGGGAGACTCGCCCAGCCCGGTGGGGCGGGTGAGCAGGACGGGCCTGACGAGGGTGGCCGCGGCATAGGCCGCGGTGGCCACTCCGAGGGCGCGGATGAGGCGGGACATCGGTCCTCCGAGAGGTGTGGGTGACCAGCGCGCCGTCCCGGACCCGGGCGCGGGCACCCGGCCCTCCTCGAACTCGCCTACGAGGCGAACCGCCCGCCGTCGGCGGAGTGCCAGGGCCCGCAGCGGCAGGTCGTCCGTCACCGGCACGGCACCTCGGGTCGCCATGCGATCGACCCTGGGACGCGCTCGGGCGGGCGCCCTCCCCCACCCTCGGCCATCATCGACGGATGCCGAAGTACCGGGTCAACGACGCCGCGGTCGAGTACGCCCACCACCTCGTCGATGCGCGCCGCTACGTGCTGCGCAGCCGGTGGCGGGACGTCCAGCCCTCGGCCGCGGACGGCACCCGGTACCTGAGGACCCACACCTGGGCGGAGTACGGCGCCTGGCACCTCGCGCTGACCGAGGGGGCGGCGGAGGAGACCAAGCGCCGCTACGCCTTCGTCTTCGGCGACTTCACCCGCCTGCACCGCATGGGCATCATCAGCTGCCACTACCGCGCCGCGGAGTGGGGGCACAAGGAGGTCGAGCTGGCGGCCCACGACCTGCTGCAGTACCTGGACGACTCACGCCGTTAGGGAGGGCGCCGCCCGTGGACGTTCCCGGGGCGACCGGGCAGGGTGGGGGTCATGACAGAGGTGTCGGCCGAGGACTTCGGCTTCATCCGACGGCAGGTGCGGGAGTTCGTGCGCACCGACGTCGTGCCCCGCGAGACCGAGATCATGCGGGAGGACCGGATCCCGGACGACCTGCGCCGGGCCGCCGCGGAGATGGGCCTGTTCGGCTATGCGATCCCCGCCGAGTGGGGCGGGCTCGGGCTCGACCTGACCCAGGATGTCGAGCTGGCCATGGAGCTCGGCTACACCACCCTGGCCCTGCGCTCGATGTTCGGCACCAACAACGGCATCGCCGGCCAGGTGCTCGTCGGCTTCGGCACGGACGAGCAGCGCAAGACCTGGCTCGAGCGGCTCGCCTCCGGCGAGGTCGTCGCGTCCTTCGCCCTCACCGAGCCCGGCGCGGGCTCCAACCCCGCGGGCCTGCGCACCCGCGCCCGCCAGGACGGGACCGACTGGGTGATCGACGGGCGGAAGCAGTACATCACCAACGCCCCGCTCGCGGACCTGTTCGTCGTCTTCGCCCGCACCGCCGACCCGCAGCCGGGCGACCCCGGCATCGCGGTGTTCCTCGTCCCCGCCGACACCCCCGGCCTGACGGTCGGGCCGAAGGACCGCAAGATGGGCCAGGAGGGCGCCTGGACCTCCGACGTGACCCTCGACGGGGTCCGCGTCCCGGCCGAGGCACTCGTCGGCGGGCAGGAGGCGGCCGGGTACAAGGCGGCGATGACCTCCCTGGCGCGTGGCCGCGTGCACATCGCCGCGCTCGCCGTCGGCACCGCGCAGCGCGCGCTGGACGAGTCGGTCGCCTACGCCACCCAGAACACCCAGGGCGGCACCCCGATCGGTGAGTTCCAGCTGGTCCAGGCCATGCTCGCCGACATGCAGACCGGTGTGCTGGCCGGCCGGGCGCTGGTCCGCGAGACCGCCGGCGCCTACGTCTCCGGCGAGGACCGGCGCCTCGCCCCGTCGGCCGCCAAGCTGTTCTGCACCGAGATGGTCGGGAAGGTCGCCGACCTCGCCGTCCAGGTCCACGGCGGGGCGGGCTACATGCGGGAGATCCCCGTCGAGCGCATCTACCGGGACGTGCGGCTGCTGCGCCTCTACGAGGGCACCAGCGAGATCCAGCGGCTGATCGTCGGCGGCGGGCTCGTCCGCGCGGCGCTGCGGTAGGGCGGGCTCAGGAGGCGGGCGGCTCGATCCCGGTCAGGTCGAGGACGCGCGCGGCCGGAGTGCCGGGTCGGGCGTCGAGACGGATCCTGACCCCGCGCTCCGCGGCCTGACGGACGAGGTCGACCAGCATGCCGACACCCGCGCTGGCCAGGTAGCCGACGTCGTCCAGGTCGAGTCGGACCTCCTCGCCCCGGCTCGCCCCGTCGACGAGGCGCAGGAGCTCCGCGCCCAGGCCGCCGACCGTGGCCAGGTCGACCTCCCCGCGGATCCCGACCCGCACGGTCCCGTCCTCGCGGTGGACCCGCAGGTCCGGGACGAGGGGCGCGAGGCCGGTCGACGGCGCGGGCGGCGGAACCGCCCCGGCCGACTCCGGCGCGACGACGAACCCGATGACCGTCCCCAGTGGACCGGGCTGGACCGTGACCTCCCGGCCGAGCGCGCGGATCAGGTCCAGGCCGCGCCCGCGGTGGCCCTTGTCCGCGGGCGCGGGCCGCCAGGTCCCGTGGTCGGTGACGACGACGTGCACCGCGCCGTCCCCGCGCAGCGCGACGCGCAGGTCGTAGCTGCCGGGCGCGTCCGGGTAGGCGTGGTCGACGACGTTGGCGGCGGCCTCACCGAGCACCAGCTGCAGGTCCTCGACCAGCAGCTCGTCCAGGGCGGCCAGCCGGGCCCACTCCGCGATCCGCCTGCGCAGCCCGCGCAGCTCCCCGGCCTCGGCCGGGACGGTCGTGACCAACGGCGCGGGCAGCAGCCGCACCGCGACGACGGCGATGTCGTCCGGGTGCACGTCCTGCTCCCCGAGCCGGTCCAGCAGCCCGTCGACCAGCTGCTCGGGCGGGGCGTCCGCGAGGTCCTCCGCGGCGGTGCGCAGCCGCTCCAGACCCGTGTCCAGCAGCTCGCCGCGCCGCTCGACCAGGCCGTCGGTGTAGAGCAGCAGGGTGGCACCGGGCCGGACGACGATCGTCCCCTCGCTGTACGGCGGGCGCCCCCGTATGCCCAGCACGGGCCCGTGGCCGCCCTCGAGGAACCCGGCGCCGGTGCTGTCGACCAGCAGCGGGGGCAGGTGCCCGGCGCGGGCCCAGCGCAGCGTGCGGGTCTCCCGATCGAGGATCAGGCAGGCCGCCGTCGAGGCCTGCGCGCCCGGGACCCAGGAGACGTACTCGTCGAGCGTCTCGAGCGCCTCGGCGGGCGCCCGCCCCTGGCGCAGGGCGCCGGACAGCGCCACCCGCAGCTGCCCCATGACCGCGGCGGCCGCCGCCCCCTGCCCGACGACGTCCCCCACCGCGAGGGCGATCCCCGCCCGGCCGCCCGCCAGCGAGACGGGGAACAGGTCGTACCAGTCCCCACCCGCCTGTACCCCGGCCGCGCCGGGGCGGTAACGGGCGGCGACCGCCAGCCCCTCCAGCGGCACGACCTCGCGCGGGAGCAGACTGCGCTGCAGGACCGCGGCGATCTCGTGCTCGGCCTCGTGCAGCCGGGCACGGTCGAGCGCCTGCGCGCACTGCGCCGCGACGGTGAGCAGCGCGGCCCGGGCCTCGTCGGACAGCGGCGGGGCCACGCCCGACGTGCCGGGCGCGGCGGGGAACCGCAGGCCCAGGGCACCCAGGATGGTGCCGCCGAGGTCGAGGGGCACCGCGACCTGGTCCGGCAGCTCGATCTGCCCGGTGCGCAGCCTGCGGTGCCGCCACGCCTGCTCCGAGCGCTCCCCCACCCAGACCGGCCGCCCGGTCCGGGAGGCGTGGGCCAGGGGGTGCCCGGCCGCCAGCGGCACCCGGTGCACGTCGACCGCCTCCGAGGACGCGAGGATCTCCAGCTGCCCGTCGCGCACCAGGACGACCGCGGCCTCCTCGGCCCCGATGTCCACCGCGTGGTCGAGGATCACCCGGCCGACCTCGGCCGGGGTGACCGCGCGGGAGAGCGCGGACACCACCATGCTGAACTTCTCGGCCGCCAGCCGGGCGTCGCTCTCCGCGGCGAGCAGCTCGGCCCGGCGCAGCGCCTCGGCACACTGCTCGGCGAGCGAGAGCACCGCGGCCCGTTCGGTGTCGGTCAGCACGCGCTCGGCGACGAACGCGATCGACACGACGCCGATGCACCGGCCCGCCACCACCAGGGGCACCGAGGACACCGCGCCGTATCCGTACTCGCGCCGGACGAGCTCGTCGATCTGCGGGTAGCGCGTCCGCCAGTCCTCGTCCCTCTCGACCCACATCGGCTTCCGGCTGCGGACGGCCTCGGCGGTCGGGTCGTCGGAGTCGGTCGGCAGGGTGTTCCAGTCCCGCTCCACCCGCGGGTCCCAGCCGCGCAGGGCCAGCGCCTCGAGCACCCCGTCGGCGCGCAGCTCCCACACCCCGACCGCGGTGGCCCCCGTGAGCTGCGCGAACTGCTCGGTCGCGACCTGGGCGACCAGGGTGGGTGTCGGGGCCGCCGACAGCGCCGCCGTGGCCTGCTGCAGCAGCGCGAGCCGGGCGGTGGTCTCCTGCTCGCTGGCGAAGAGCTGCGCGTTGTCCAGTGCGACGGCGGCCCGCGCACCGATCTCGTCCAGCAGGGCGAGGTCGTCGTCGTCCTGCGGCGCGGCGGGCGCGGTGCGGGCCGCGGCGAGGACCCCGGCGATCCGTCCGCGCGCCGCGAGCGGGACCAGCGCGACGCTGCGCAGCGCGAGCCTGCGACCGAGGTCCTGCTGCACCGGCGGGCCCTCGGAGAGGAGCCCGCCGTCGCCGGGCAGCACGACCGGCAGTCCCTTCGTCACGACGTCGGCGAACCAGCGCGGGCCGACGTCCACCTGGCGCAGCAGCTCCCTCGTCTCCTCGTCCCGGGTGGCCACGGCGACCACCTCCGGGCCCGTCCCGTCGGTGACGACGAGCCCGGCCAGGTCCGCGACGCCCTCGTCGACGAGGCTGCGCACCAGCACCTCGCGGCGCTCGTGCACGGCCGCCGCCCGGTCCATCGCCGCGCCGACCTCCCCGACGACCCGCTGCCGCTCCTCCTCGCGGTAGCGCGCGTCGATGTCCAGACAGCCGCCGACGTAGCCGCCGCCCGCCGCCCCGGGCCCGGCCACGGGGACGCCCCGGTCGAGCACCCAGAGGTACCGCCCGTCGGCACGGCGGAGCCGGTACTCGACCTCGAAGCCCGCGTTCTCCCGGGTCGCCGCGGCCCGCCGCGCGTCGTAGTGCTCGAGGTCGTCCGGGTGGACGAGCGAGCGCCAGCCCGCCAGGTCCATCGCCCCGGTGTAGTCCCGCCACGCCTGGTTGACGAACGTGCGGTCGCCCTCGGGACCGTCCACCCAGATCAGGGCCGGGGTCGCGTCCGCGAGCATCCGGAACCGCTGCTCGGCCTCGGTTCGGGCCCGGCTCAGCCGCAGCGTCCCGTCGACCCGGGCGAGCAGCTCCGGGGCCGCGAACGGCTTGACGAGGTAGTCGTCCGCCCCCGCGACGAGCCCCTCGACCGCCGCCTCCTGCCCCGCACGGGCGGAGAGCAGCAGCACCGGCACCCGCGCCGTGCGCGGATCGGCCCGCAGCCGCGCCAGCAGCTCCAGGCCGTCGATGCCGGGCATCATCACGTCGGTCACCAGGATGTCCGGCGGGTCCGCCAGCGCGGAGTCGAGCGCGGACCGCCCGTCCGGCACGGCCTCGACGGTGTACCGGTCCGCCAGCAGCCTGCGCAGGTAGTCCCGCATGTCGGCGTTGTCGTCCGCGACGAGCACCCGGGAGAACTGGGCCTCTCCCGCAGCGGGCTCGCCCGGGCCCGGACCGGTCGCGGGCAGCCAGCGCAGCGACTCCGCGACGAAGGGCGCGGCCAGCCGCGGCTCGGGCGCGTCCGCCTCGATGTCCGCGGCGTCGACGATCCGGTCCGCGGGCAGGTGGGCGGTGCCCGTCGGCACCTCCACGGTGAAGGTCGTGCCGACCCCGGGCGTGCTCTGCGCGGTGATCCGCCCACCGTGGAGGCCGACGAGCTCGCGGACCATGGCCAGCCCGATCCCGCTGCCCTCGGCCGAGCGCGACCGCACCCCGGTCACCCGGTGGAAGCGCTCGAACAGCCGCGGCATCTCCGACTCGGCGACCCCGACCCCGGTGTCGGACACGGTGAGCCGCACCGCACCCGCCACCTCCCGCAGCACCACCCGGATCTCGCCGTCGAAGGTGAACTTGAGCGCGTTGGACAGCAGGTTGAGAACGATCTTCTCCCAGCTGTCCCGGTCGACGTGGACCGGCGCCGTCAGCGGCGGGCAGTCCACGACGAAGCCGAGCTCGGCGTGCTCGACGGCGGAGCGGAAGGCCCCGGCGAGCTCGTTGGTCAGCCGGGCGAGGTCGACCGGGCCGAACCGGGCGTCGATCCGGCCCGCCTGCAGCCGCGAGTAGTCGAGCAGGCTGTTGACCAGCTTGCCCAGCCGCATCCCGTTGCGGTGCACCACGTCCAGCTCGGTGCGCAGCCGAGCCGGGTCGACCGGGCCGGGGTCCGCCTCGCGGCGCAGGTCCTCCAACGGGCCCATGATCAGGGTCAGCGGGGTGCGGAACTCGTGGGAGACGTTGGAGAAGAAGTCCGTCTTGGCCCGGTCCAGCTCGGCCAGTGCCTCCGCGCGGGTCCGCTCGGTCTCGTAGGCGCGCGCGCTGCGCAGGCCCGAGGCGATCTGCGCGCCGAGCAGCTCGACGAAGCCGCGGTAGCCGTCGTCGAGGGCGCGGTAGGGGTTCAGCCCGGCCACCAGGAACCCGGCGACGGCCCCCTCCTGCGCCGAACCCAGCGGCAGCACGATCGCCTGCTCCGGCGGCCGGTCCCAGGACCCGGTCGGCAGGTCCGGGAGCAGCGCGGATAGACCGTCGACGACGACCGGGTGCCCGTCCAGCACCTCCGGGCGGTGCCACGGGTGGTCGGCCGCGAGGGTGTGGGGCGCCGCCGCCGAGCCCTCCTCGACGCCGACCGCGCAGGCCAGCCGCGCCGCCCCGCCGTCCGCGGTCAGGTAGACGGCGGTGAACGGGAGGTCGCGGGTGCGGCGCCCGAGCTGGTCGCCGACGGCGTCGAGGACCTCCCGCTCGGACCGCGTCGAGGTCAACGCCGCCGACAGCGCCCGGAGGGTGTCCATCCGGCGCTCGGACAGCACCCGGTCGGTGTTCTCGGTGACGACGCAGAGGAAGCCCGCGGTGGCGCCCGTCTCGTCGGCGAGGGGGCTGTAGGAGAAGGTGTGGTAGGTCTCCTCCGGGTAGCCGCTGCGTTCGAGGAACAGCAGCAGGTCGGAGTCCCAGGTGGCCTCGCCGGTCTCGAGGACGGACTCGATCCGCGGGCCGATGTCCGGCCAGATCTCGGCCCACACCTCGCGGGCGGGCCTGCCCAGCGCCCAGGGGTGCTTGGTGCGCAGGGTGTCCCGCTGGTAGGCGTCGTTGTAGAACACGACGAGGTCCGGACCCCAGCCCATCCACATGGAGAAGCGCGACCCCAGCAGGATCCGCACGACGCTGCGCAACGCCGCGGGCCACGTCTCGGGGTCGCCGACCGGGGTCGCCGCCCAGTCCCGCTCGCCCATCACCGCGCCGACCTCGCCGCCGTGGGCGAAGAGGCTGCCCGGGTCCTCGGGCGGTGCGGACATCGGTGCTCCCCTTCCGTGGTCCGACGTGCAGGGGAGGACCGGGTCGGAAGCCTAGTAGCCCCCGGGCCGGCCCGCAGCCCGTCCGCCGGGAGCGTGTCGAGTGCCTGCGAGCGGGTAGCCGACGGCATGGAGGACAACCACATCGACACCCCGCTCGTCCGCAGCTTCGTCGCGACCCTGCGCTCCGCCGAGCAGGCGGACGACGTCGCCGACCTGGCCGCGATGTTCACCGACGACGCCGAGCTCTTCCGACTGGACGGCGCCGGTCTGCGCCGCGGTGACGCCCGGGGATTCTGGGAGAGCTACCGGGCCCAGTTCAGCGAGGTGCGCACGGTCTTCACCAACGCCGTCGAGACGGACGCCGAGGCCGCGCTGGAGTGGCACAGCTCGGGCACGCTGAGCGACGGCAAGCCCTTCACCTACGAGGGCTCGACGTTCCTCACCCACGACGGTGAGCACATCACGGGCCTGCGGACCTACTACGACACCGCCGCGTTCCTCGAGGTCACCGCGGGCACCTGACGCCGTGGCGGAGGGCGACACGATCGCCCGCCCGGCGCGTCGACTGCACGCGGCGACGGCGGGCGTCGAGGTCGCGCGCAGCCGCTTCCGTCATCCCCGCGTCGCCACCGCCGACCTGGCCGGGCAGCGGATCGCGGGCTGGGGGTCGCACGGCAAGCACCTGCTGATGCGGACCGACGACGGCCTCACCCTGCACTCGCACCTGCGGATGAGCGGGCGGTGGTCGGTGCTGCGCCCCGGTCGCCGACCTCCGCCCCGACTCGACGTCCGTGCGCTCCTCGTGCTCGCCGACGGCCGTTCCCTCGCCGGTGTCGCCCTCCCCGTCCTGCAGCTGGTCCGCACCCGGGACGAACGCCTGGTCGTCGGGCACCTGGGCCCCGACCTGCTCGCCGACGGGTTCGACCCGGCCACCGCGGTCGTCCGGCTCCGCGCGGGCTCGGACACGCTCGTCGGCGCGCTGCTGGACCAGCGGCGCCTGGCGGGTCTGGGCACCATGTGGGCGGGCGAGCTGTGCTTCCTGCACCACCTCTCCCCCTGGACCCCGGTCGCCGGGGTCGACCCGGCCCGCCTGCACGCCCTGGTCGACGACGCTCGGGCCCGGCTGAGCACCGCCGTCACCGACAACCCCCGCCAGGTCACGACCGGCGATCCCCGTGTGCCGCACTGGGTCCACGGCCGCGCGGGCCGCCCCTGCCTGCGCTGCGGGACCCCCGTCGCCTTCCGCCCCGCCGCCCGGGCCGCGCACGGTCGCGAGACGTGGTGGTGCCCGGGCTGTCAGAGCTGATCCGGGTCGTCGGGCCCGCACGGTCTCCGCGTCGCCATGCCGCGCCGACGTGACGGCACCGGATCTCCGCACGAACGGCACTCTCGTGCGGTAGGTCCGCACCAGAGTGCCGTTCGTGCGGTCAGCTTTGCCCAGCCCGGGCAGGGGGTGGGCGGCCGAGGGCTGGAATCCCGCACTCGTGCAGGCGAGGGTGACGAGCTGGTGGTAGTGGCGTCCCGACGGTCCATGAGCCGCTGCAGCGCTCGAGAACATGGTCGCGGACCGCATGGTGGGCCTGCGGCGGGTGCCCGCGGGCGATCCGGAGGTCATGACCCGGATGTTCCGGTGAGTCGGCGCCACAGCCATCCCGTCGGCTCCCGACGCCCGGTGCGCACGTAGGCGGCCGCGGCGTCGATCAGCATCGTGGTGTCCAGGGCGCGCGCGGCGGCGGGTTCGGCGGCCAGCAGGAGCTCGTCGTCCAGGCGGAGGAGGACCTCGTCGTCCGGAGCCATCAGGCTCTCCTCGGCGCCGTCGGCGCCCCGCCTCAGGACCATCAGCACGATCACGGACAGCCGGGTCTCGCGGTCCTCGGGATCGCGCAGCACCCGCCCGAGCCGGGCCTCGCCCGTGGCGAGCCAGTCGACCAGCGCCGGGGCCTCCTCGCGGTTGAGCCGCACCTTCGTCAGCCGGGCCAGCCGGTGGCCGCACTCGGTGGTCATCCGGTCCACCAGCGCGGCGGCCCACTCGTCCCCCTGCGCGGGCACCTCCTGCAGGAACCGCCAGAGCAGCGGGGTGCTGAGCTGCGCGAAGACCTCGTGCGCCACCACCTCGGCCGGGACGAGCAGCGAGTCGACCTCCATGGCGGCGAACAGCGGCGCGCTGGCCGCCCGGTTCTGCCGGGCCGTGACGAAGAGCCCGGGGTTGATCCGCCGGGCGTCGGCGACCAGCGAGAGGTTGGTGGTGTCGTTGTCCGTCCCGGCGACGATCCCGACGGCGTCCGCGATCCCCGCCTGCTCCAGCGTGGCCGCGTCCGCACCCGAGCCCTCCACCATGCGCACGCGCGCGTCGGGTGAGGTCACCGGACCGGTCTCGACCACCGTGACGTCCAGTCCCTCGGCGCGCAGGTCCCTGGTGACCTCCCGGCCGAACCGGCCGTAGCCGAACACCACCCAGCGTCCCTCGCCGGGCGGGCGGCCGCGCTCGGGCAGCTCGGCGCCCGGCCCGCTCTCCAACCACGTGATGAGCTGGAACGAGGCGGGCGCGCGCATCGCGACGCGGAGGTGGTCGCCGAAGCGGTCGAAGGCGTTGACCACGCTCGGCGTGCCGAAGGCGTCGATGCGGTCGGCCACCGCGGGCGAGACGGTGCGCGCGATCACCTGCACGTCCGGGCGCAGCAGGCCCGCGGTCATCGCGACGGCGAGGTTGGCCTCGTCGTCGTCGGTCAGGGCGAGCACGGCGACGCACCGCGGGTTGCGCAGGCCCGCCACGCCGAGGTGTCCCGGGTCGCGCCCGTCCGCGACCAGCCCCGGGATGTCGCCCCGGTACGACCCGAGCTCGAGGGCGTCGATCCGGTCCTCCGCGATGTCGATCACCACGACGTGCTTGCCGAGGTCGTCGAACGACCGGCACAGCAGCTCGCCGGTCCGGCCGTGCCCCACGATGAGCAGGAACGGCTCGCGGATCCGCCGGACCTCGCGGGTGAAGCGCTGCAGTGCGACCGCCCGGCGGAAGGCGCGGTCCTGCAGCAGGGCCAGCAGCGTGCCGATCGCGTAGGCCCAGCCGATCACGGTGAGGTAGATGGCCGCGGTGACCCACAGCCGTTGGGCGGCGGTGAACGGGTTGGGCAGCTCGCCGAAACCGATGGTCGAGGCCGTGTAGCTCATGAAGTAGAAGGCGTCGAAGAAGCTCATCCGGGTGGGGGCGCCGGTGGCGTCCTGCCCGGGGATGAGGTGCAGCCCGAGCACGCTGACCGCGAAGATCGTGATCAGCACGATCAGCGGGGTGCGCATCCGGCGCAGGATCAGGAAGATCGTGGCCTCGGCCTCGACCGCCGACGCGAGCGGCACCCGTCGGCGCAGCCGCCGCGACGGCGCGGCCGGGTCGGGGTCGCGGCCCAGCAGCCTGCGCCCCCACGACCGCACGGCGCCCACCCCTACCGCCGGTGGTAGGAGACGGTCTCGATCACCAGCAGCACCACCGACACCACGTTGGCGACGAGCGCGCCGCCGGACAGCGACACGACGCTCGCCGTGGCGGCCGGGCTCAGGCTGTCCGACGCGATGTGGACGTAGTACGTCCAGGTCAGCGCGGCGGCGACGAGCTGGAGGTCGGCGACGAGGCTGGTGGCGAGGTGCACCGCGCCGATCTGGGTGCGGTCGCCGAACTTGAGCACGGTCGCGATCAGGCTGACCACGATCGCGGCGAAGAGCTCGTAGATGTTGTGCAGCGCGGGATCGGCGATGTCGCCGATGAAGAAGCCGAAGTTCAGGGTGGCGGCGAGCAGGACGAAGAAGCCGAAGACCACCTTCTCCAGATTCATGTCCCCACCCTTCGAGCCCACGGTCGGGTCCGCAGGCTCCCCCTCCGGGCCGACGGTCGGGTCCGCAGGCTCCCCCTCCGGGCCGACGGTCGGGTCCGCAGGCTCCCCCTCCGGGCCGACGGTCGGGTCCGCAGGCTCCCCCTCCACCCGACCGGCGTCAGGATGGCACGTCCGTCGCCACGCCGCGCACGGAGGATCATGCCGGTTCCCGCCTGCGGTCCAGCCAGGCCATCACCGGCGTCGTCGCGACGCCGTGGACCACGACCGACACGACCACGACGAACCCCACCGCGGCCCACACCCGGTCGATGTCCGCGAAGCCGGCCTCGGACGAGGCGTAGGCGATGTAGTAGAACGTGCCGATCCCGCGGATGCCGAACCACGCGATGGCCTGCCGTTCACTGCGCTCCCCGCGGCCGCGGCGCAGCGCCAGCGTGGCGACGACCGGCCGGATCACCAGGACCAGGGCCAACCCGAGCACCACCGTCCGCCAGTCCAGTGCCGCGAACAGCCCGCGCACGATCGCGCCGCCGAGCAGCACCAACAGCAGCACCGTGAGCAGCCGTTCGATCTGCTCGACGAAGTCGTGCAGCACCTGATGGAACTCGTGGCGGCGCTCCGCGGACCGGATCGACCGCGCGCACACGAACACGGCCAGGAACCCGTAGCCGCCCGCGACCTCGGTCAGGCCGTAGGACAGGAAGGTCGCGGCGAGCGCGGTGAAGCCCTCCGCGTGCGAGGCCATGTGCAGGACCTTCGACCGCGGCCGGAAGAACAGCAGACCCAGCAGCCTGCCGGTGACCACCCCGCCCACCACCCCGACGGCGATCTTGACCAGGACGTCCCAGGCGAACCACTCCAGCAGCCCGCCCATCGTCGCGCCGACCGTCGCGAGAGTGATCGCGAGGTAGACGAAGGGGAAGGCCAGCGCGTCGTTCAAGCCGGCCTCCGAGGTCAGGGCGAAGCGGACCTCGTCCTCGCCGTCCTCGTCCTCGCTGGGCTCCCCCACCTGTACGTCGGCCGCCAGGACCGGGTCGGTCGGGGCGAGGGACGCCCCGAGCAGCAGCGCCACCGCCGGGGCGAGACCCAGCCACCACCAGCCCAGCAGGGCCGCGGCCCCGATGGTCACCGGCATCACGATCGCGAGCAGCTTCCACGTGGACGACCAGGTGCGCCAGGAGATCGGCCGGTCGAGCTTCAGCCCGGCGCCCATCAGCGCCACGATCACGGTCACCTCGGTGAGCCGCTCCGCCACCACGGGATGGGCGATCGGGTCCGGGTCGGGCAGTCCGAGCGGGAGCGCGAAGAGCAGCACGCCGAGCCCGAGGAAGACCATCGGCATGGACAACGGCCGATGCGCCAGCAGCCGGGGCAGCAGGCCCGCGAGCAGCGCACCCACCCCGACCAGTGCATACGTCAGATCCAGCAGGTCCACGCCAGCCCCTCACGGCCCCGCGGCCAGGTCTGGACCGGGCACGTCGCCGCGGTCGTCACCGGGAGTGGGGATAGCCCGATCCGGGCGGGCGAAACACGAGAACCCGGCGCTGTCCGGCCCCACCCCGCACACCGACCACCGGCCGCGCAGCAACCGGGACTGGTGGCCGAACCAGGTCGACCTGGGCGTGCTGAACCGGACCTCGCGGGCGTCGGACCCGCTGGGCGAGGACTTCGACTACAAGACGGCCGTCGCGCAGCTGGACTTCGACGCCGTCAAGGCCGACATCGTCGCGGTCATGCGCACCTCGCAGGACTGGTGGCCCGCGGACTGGGGGCACTACGGCCCGCTGTTCATCCGGATGTCCTGGCACGCCGCAGGCACCTACCGCCAGCTCGACGGCCGCGGCGGCGCGGGCGGCGGCGAGCAGCGCTTCGCCCCGCTCAACAGCCGGCCGGACAACGGCAACCTCGACAAGGCGCGGCGGCTGCTGCTGCCCGTCAAGCAGAAGTACGGCCGCAGCCTGTCCTGGGCGGACCTGCTGGTGCTCGCCGGCAACGTCGCGCACGAGGACATGGGCTTCGAGACCTTCGGGTTCGCCTTCGGCCGCGAGGACAGCTGGCAGCCCGAGGAGGTCTTCTGGGGGCCGGAGGACACCTGGCTCGGCGACGAGCGCTACGGCTCCGACGCCCCCCTGGAGCTCGAGGGCGCGCTCGGCGCCGTCACCATGGGCCTGATCTACGTCAACCCGGAGGGGCCCAAGGGATCCGCGGACCCGGTCGCGTCGGCCCACGACATCCGCGTGACGTTCGGTCGGATGGCGATGAACGGCGAGGAGACCGTCGCGCTGATCGCAGGCGGTCACACGTTCGGCAAGGCGCACGGCAACGGGAACCCGGACCTCGTCGGGCCGGAGCCCGAGGGCTGCCCGGTGTTCTCCGGCGGCCTGGGCTGGCCGAACCGGAACGGCACCGGCAAGGGCGCCGACACCGTGACCAGCGGGCTGGAGGGTGCCTGGACGCCCAACCCCACCCAGTGGGACAACGGCTACTGGGACATGCTCTTCGGCTACGAGTGGGAGCTCACGCGCAGCCCCGCGGGCGCCAAGCAGTGGAAGCCCAAGGAGGCCGAGGGCCAGGAGCTCGTCCCCGACGCCCACATCGAGGGGAGGAGGAACCCCCCGATGATGGCGACGAGCGACCTGTCGCTGCTCGCCGACCCGGAGTACCGCCGGATCTCCGAGCGGTTCCGCGACCACCCGGACGAGTTCGCCGAGGCCTACCGCCGCGCGTGGTTCAAGCTGCTGCACCGCGACATGGGCCCGCTCTCGCGCTACGTCGGTCCGTGGGTGCCGCGGGAGGAGCTGCTCTGGCAGGACCCGGTCCCGCCGGTCGAGCACGAGCTGCTCGCCGAGCCGGACGTCGCGGCCCTCAAGCAGCGGATCCTCGACTCCGGGCTGTCGGTCTCCCAGCTGGTGCACACCGCCTGGTCGGCCGCCGCGTCCTACCGCGGCACCGACAAGCGGGGTGGCGCCAACGGCGGACGGCTCCGCCTGGAGCCGCAGGCGAGCTGGCCGGTCAACGCGGGCACCGCCGAGGTGATCGCCGGGCTGGACGAGGTGCGGTCGGCCTTCGGCAAGCCGGTCTCGATCGCCGACACGATCGTGCTGGCCGGTGCCGCGGCCGTCGAGAAGGCGGCGGCGGACGCGGGCGTCGAGGTCACCGTGCCGGTCGCCCTCGGCCGCACCGACGCCTCCCAGGAGCAGACGGACGTCGAGACGTTCCAGTACCTGGAGCCCCGCGCCGACGGGTTCCGCAACTGGATCGACCCGGAGGCGAAGCTCGAGCCGGAGACGCTGCTCGTCGACCGGGCGTACATGCTCGAGCTCACCGCCAAGGAGCTGACCGTCCTGATCGGTGGCCTGCGGGTGCTGGGCGCGACCACTGACGGCGTGACGCACGGCGTGTTCACGGACCGGCCGGGCGTCCTGTCGCAGGACTTCTTCACGACCCTGCTCGACCTCGACGTCGAGTGGAGCACGTCGAAGGACTCGGCCGGGGTCTACGAGGCGCGGGACGCCCGGGGCACCGTGGTGCGCACCGCCACCGCGGTCGACCTGGTCTTCGGCTCGAACTCGATCCTGCGCGGGATCGCCGAGGTCTACTCCTCGGCGGATGCGAAGGAGCGGTTCGTCCACGACTTCGTGCAGGCCTGGGACAAGGTCATGAACCTGGACCGGTACGACCTGCGCTGAGCCCGTCCGCCGACGCCCCGACCCGCTGCGGCGGGGCGTCGGTCGTTCGAGCGCGGGTCAGCGCACGTGAGGGGCCCTGCCCGTCTCGACGACCTGGTCGGCGACGTCGCGCAGCTTGAGGTTCAGCCGCTGGGAGGCCCGGCGCAGCAGCGCGAAGGCCTCGTCCTCGTCGACGTGCTCGCGGGCCATGAGGACGCCCATCGCCACCCCGATCCGGCGGTTGCTCTCCAGCGCCGAGGCGAGCTGCTCGGCGCGGCGCTCGTGCTGGACGGCGGTCAGCGCGACGGCGCCGTGGGCGGCCAGGATCGCGGCGACCGCGCACGAGTGGTCGTCGAAGGCGTCCGCCGTGCGGGAGTACAGGTTCAGGGCGCCGATCGTGTCCCCGCCGAGGAACAGCCGCACGGCGAGCATGCTGCGCACGCCCGTCTCGGCGGCCGCGCGCGCGGCGGAGCGGGGCCAGCGCGACTCGACGGCGAGATCGCCGGTCATGAAGACGTCGTGCGTGCGGATCGAGTCCAGGCAGGGGCCCTCCCGCACCTCGTACTGGAGCGCGTCCACCCGGACCGGCACGTCGTCCGTGGCCGCCACCGTCCGGATGACGCCGTTGTGCACGACCAACGAGATCGCCGCGTGGTCGCAGCCGTCGACCGTGTGGGTCGCGGTGCGGGTGATGCGGTCCTGGGTCGGCCCGGCCCCGTCCTCGGCCTGCAGCTGGCGGGCGATCACGGAGAAGTCCCTGGCCAGGAGCTCGTCGTGAGGGTCGCTCATCATTCTCCGGTGATCCGTCGTCGGGGCCCGGCCCGCACGGCGCACCCGCGGGACGCGGGAGCGGGCGGCGGGCGCGTGGTCAGGGCGCAGGGTGCGACGAGGGCCGGGTCGGACTCCACAACGGCACCTCGGGTGCCGGGGCCCCACCGTACCGGTCGGGTGACCGGGTGGCAGGCCGCGGTGACGCGGCCGGCGCGGGGATCCGGATCCACGCTTCGGCCCGCCGATCCGGGCTACCCCGTCCCCACACCGGTCGCCTCAGCGCTCCCCCGGCCGTTCGTACCGAGAGGAACCCATGTCCGCATCCGGCGTTCGCCCGCTCGACCCGTCCCGCTCCCGCCCCGACACGCCGCTCGTCGGCGTCCCGGGTCTCGGGCTGTCCGCTGCCACCCTGCGCCCGGTCCTGCACCGGCTCGGCGGAGGCACCGTGGTCACCCTCCCGGGGTTCGGCGAGCCGGTGCCCCGGCACCTCCCGGTGGACCCGCAGACCCAGGCGGGTCGGCTGCTGGACCGGGTCACGGAGCTCGGGATCGACACCTGCGTCCTGCTCGGGCACTCGGCGAGCTGTCAGGTCGTGGTCGAGGCGGCGGCCCGGGCACCCGGCGTCGTGGCGGCGCTGGTGCTGATCGGCCCGACGACCGACCCCCGGGCCCGGACCCGGTCGCGGCTGGCCGCGCGCTGGCTCCGCACCTCCGTGCACGAGCGTCCCGCGCAGGTGCCGCTGCTGGTCCGCGACTACGCCCGGACCGGCCCGACCGCCATGGTCCGCACGATGGGGGCGGCCCGCAGGCACCGGATCGAGACGGCACTGGTCGGCGTCTCGTGCCCGGTCCTCGTCCTGCGCGGCCCCCGGGACCGCATCTCCCCCGCCGACTGGACCGACACGCTCGCCCGCGTCGCTCCGCACGGGGCCTCGACCACCCTGGAGAGCGGAGCCCACATGGTGCCGCTGACCGAGCCGGACGCCCTCGCGGCCGCGATCGGGGCGTTCCTCCGGACCGCGGCCGATGGCCGGGTCACCGGCCACCCCGCCGCCTGACCGTCGTCAGCCGTGCCAGTCCAGGCACACGACGGTGGCGTCGTCCCGGAGGTCGCCGCCGGTCGCGGCCAGCACCTCCTCGCCGAGGGTGTAGACCACCTCGCGGGGGTGCCGGTCCGCGGTGTCCGCCAGCAGGGCCTCGACGTCGAGGGCCT
This sequence comes from Pseudonocardia xishanensis, assembly GCF_039541715.1. Lineage (NCBI taxonomy): Bacteria > Bacillati > Actinomycetota > Actinomycetes > Pseudonocardiales > Pseudonocardiaceae > Pseudonocardia > Pseudonocardia xishanensis. The sequence continues at coordinate 76,450 of NZ_BAABGT010000025.1, read as the reverse complement.
CGGCGTTGCGTTCCAGGATCCCGTCCGTGACCAGGACGATCCGGTCCCCCGGGCGCAGGTCGAGATGCTGCACGGTGAATCCGTGGCCCGCGTAGAGGCCGAAGGGGAGGTCGATCGCGAGGTCGACCACCTCGGCCCCGCCCGCGCGCACCCGGTACGGCAGCGGGTGTCCGGCGTTGACGATCGCGAGGCGGGCGCGGGCCCGGTCGACGCGGACGAGCTGGCCGGTCACGAACTCGCCCGGCTGCGAATAGCCGACGAGCGCGTCGTTGGCCGTGGTCGCCTGGTCCCGCAGGTCGAGCCGGTGGCGGCGGCCGTTGCGCAGGCTCCCGACCAGCACCGTGGCGAGCAGGGCGGCGGTGACGTCGTGCCCGACGGCGTCGGTGATGGACAGGTGCAGGCTGTCCCGGTCGAGGGCGTAGTCGAACGTGTCGCCGCCGACGGCGTTGGCGGGCTCCAGCCAGCCGGACACGGTGAACTGCCCGGCCTCACAGGTGAACGCGCTGGGCAGCAGCCTGCGCTGGATCTCCGCGGCGAGCGAGAACGGGGCGCTGCGCTGCGCCCACTCGAAGAGGTCGGTGTGCCTGCGGGCGCCGACCACGACGTAGGCGAGCGCCCGGGCCGCGGCGGCGATGCTCGCGATGACGGCCTCGTCGGGGACCCCCGGTGTGTACACCTCGACGAGGCCCATCGTGTCCCCGCGGTCGGCCACCGGCACCACGAGCCTGCTCCCGTCGGGACCGGAGCGCAGGTCGGGGCGCTGCGAACGGAGGACCCGCTCGTAGACGGTGCCCGCCAGCCGCACCACGGGCACGTCCTCGGCCCGGTGGTGGAGCCTGGCCGCGTTGGCGTTCGTGCCCCCGAACCGCGCGACCGCCCGCCCGCTGAGGTCCGTGATCCAGAACCAGACCTCCGTCGCGGACAGCATCTCGGCCATGGCGTCGGCCATGACGTCGATCGCCTCGACCGGCGAGGCGGACTCGGCGCGGTCCAGGAGCTCCCGCAGGTCCAGCGGTGGGACCCGCGGAGACGACATCCGGCGAGACTAGTGCGGGCGGGAGGATCAGCGGCGGTGCTGGCCGTCGTCCACCTTCACCACGGTCCCGGTCACCGCCTCCGACGCGGGCGAGCACAGGTACAGCAGGGTGGAGTCGAGCATCTCCGGCCGCGGGAACCGGTTGCGGGGCCAGCCCGCGGCCATCTCCTCCTCCGACGTCTTCAGCCGGTCGATCATGCCGTCCATCATCTCGGTGAGGAACGCTCCGGGCGCGATGGCGTTGACGTTGATCCGGTACTTCGCCCACTCCACCGCGTGCACCTCGCTCATCCGCTCGACGGCGGCCTTGGTCACCGAGTAGAGGCCCGCGGCCCCGTCGTGGCCGTAGTCGTGCGCGCTGAGAGAGGAGATGTTGACGATCCGGCCCGGCCGGTCCGCCGCGATGAGCCTGCGGGCGACCTCCGTGGACAGCTGCCACGGCCCGCGGACGTTGGTGGCCAGCACCGCGTCGACGACCTCGAGCGGCATGCGGTGGGCCCGCTTGGCGTCCGGGATGCCCGCGTTGTTGACCAGGACGGTGACCGGACCCAGGCCCGCCTCGACCGTGTCGACCGCGCCCGGGATTTCGACGGCGTCCGCGATGTCGAGTGGCACCGCCAGGGCTCGCCCGCCCGCCGCCTCGATCTGCTCGACCAGCTCCTCGAGCCGCTCCTTCCGCCGCCCGGCGACGGCGACCGCCGCCCCCGCCCCGGCCAGCACCGTGGCGAACCGGTGTCCCAGCCCCGATCCCGCGCCGGTCACCAGGGCCACCTCGCCCGCGAGCTCACCGCTCATGTCGCTCCCTCTCGTCGAGACCCTGCTCGGTGCCTGCCTCGGTACCGACCTCGGTACCGACCTCACCGCCAGCCGTAGGTCGGCGTGCGCTTCTCCAGGAACGCCTGCGCCGCCTCGGCGCGGTCGGCGGTCATGGAGGACAGGATCTGCTGGCGGTTCTCGAACTCCACCGCGTTGGTGAAGCTGGGGTTCTCCACCGACGCCCACATGCCCTGCTTGGTCAGCTCCACGGAGAACGGCGGGTTCAGCAGGATCTCGCCCGCCTTCTCCAGCGCGACGTCCATCAGGTCCTCGGGGTCGACGGCGTCGGTCACCAGCCCGATCCGCAGCGCCTCGGCGGTATCCCACCGCCGCCCGGTCAGCATCAGCTCGTGCGCCCGCCCGGTCCCGACGATCCGGGGCAACAGCCAGGACAGCCCGATGTCGCAGGCGGAGAAGCCCGCCCGGATGAACCCCACGGCGAACACCGCGCCCGTCGCGGCGAGCCGGATGTCCGAGGCGCAGGCCAGCCCCCCGCCCGCGGCGGGGCCGTTGATCGCGGAGATCACCGGCTGTGGGAGCTGGTGGAGCTGCACGGCGAGCCGGGCGATGTCACGCTGCCGGTCCAGCCCGGCGATCGGGTCGATCCGCGCTCGGGGCTCCTCGTCCGCGCCGGTGTAGCCCCGCAGGTCCAGTCCGGCGCAGAAGCCGCGCCCGGCGCCGGTCAGGACCACGACCCGGCAGGTCCGGTCCCCCGCGAGGCGGGTGAGCTCCGCGGAGAGCTCGGCGACCATCTCGGCCGTCAGCGTGTTGAGCCGGTCCGGCCGGTTCAACGTGATCCGGACCACGCCCTCGAGAGGCCTGTCGCTGACCATCACCGCCATGTCATCCCCCATCGGGCCGCGTCGCCTCCGTCACTCACACACTTTGTCGATCGTTCGTTAATCTAGCCGCAAGTCGTCGCCGACTTCGACTCTCGAGTCGGCCACACGTCGAGAGGACAGCCATGCAGTTGCGGACCGGGCAGAGGCTGCGGAGCGTCGCGTGCGAGACGACGGTAGTCGTCGTGCGCACCGGTGACGAGGACGTCGACCTGCGCTGCGGCGGGTACCCGATGGTGCCGGTGGGCACCGACGCCCCCGCCGCGGAGCCGGTCGCGGACGGCGCGCCGCCGCCCGTGATGGGCAAGCGCTACGCGCACGGCGACCTCGAGCTGCTGTGCACCAAGGCGGGCGTCGGTGGGCTCACGGTGGACGGCGTGGCCGTCGCGCCGAAGCAGGCCACCGCTCTCCCCAGTTCGGGCTGAAGGGACTTCACGTTGAGCGCGTTCACCGACGGCCTGATGGCCGACCGCACCGTGTTCGTGGCGGGCGGGACCAGTGGGATCAACCTGGGCATCGCCAAGCGGTTCGGCGAGCTCGCGGCACGGGTGGCGGTCCTGGGCCGCAACCCGGAGAAGGCGAAGGCGGCCGCGGACTCGATCGGCGCGGGCGCCCTCGGGCTCTCCGCCGACGTCCGCGACTACGCGGCGACCCGCGAGGCGATGGAGCAGGTGGTCGCCGAGCTCGGCCCGCTGGACGTCGTGGTGTCCGGCGCCGCGGGCAACTTCCTCGCCCCGGCGGCGCAGATGTCGGCCAACGCCTTCCGCACCGTGATCGACATCGACCTCAACGGCACGTTCAACGTGTTCCGCGGCTGCTACGACCTGCTGCGCAGGCCGGGCGCCTCGCTGATCGCGATCACCGCGGGCCAGGCCGTCAACGCGATCCCGCTGCAGGCCCACGCCTGCGCGGCCAAGGCGGGCATCAACCAGCTCGTCCGGGTGCTGGCCATGGAGTGGGGCCCGGAGGTCCGGGTCAACGGCATCTCCCCCGGCCCCATCTCGGGCACCGAGGGCATGGCCCGCCTCGCCCCGGACCACGACGCGCGCGAGGCGTACTACGCGCGGATCCCGATGCGGCGCTGGGGCGAGATCGAGGAGGTCGCGGAGGCCGCGGTGTTCTTGTGCAGCTCGTCGGCCACCTACGTCAGCGGCACCATCCTGGACGTCGACGGCGGCTCGCAGCTCGGCGACGCGAGCCGGGGCACCGCGGCGAAGGGCCTGGCGTGAACCCTGGCGTGGAACCCGTCCGAGTGGTGGTCTCACGACCATGAACGTGACGATGCTGCTGGACATGGCCGCCGACGGGTTCGGCGACCGCATCGTGGTGGGCACCCGCGAGACGGGCCTGACCGCCGAGGCCCTGCGCTCCCACGCGGGCGGTGGGGCGGCGCTGGTCCAGGCGGCGGGCGCCGACGCGATCCTCTACCTCGCCGTCAACGGCCCGGCCTTCCCGGTCGCGCTGTTCGCGGCGGGGACGGCGGGCGTGCCGCTCGTGCCGGTCAACTACCGGCTGGGCGCGGACCAGCTCGCCCACCTCGTCGGCAACCATCCCCGGGCGCTGGTCGTGGCGGACGAGGGCCGGCGCGCCGCGGTCGAGCGGGCCGGGCTGACCGCGCGGACCCCCGAGGCCTTCCTCGCCGACGCGCGCGCGGCCGCGGACCGGGCGCCCGCGGAGTCGTTCGTCGACCCGGACTCGGCCGCGGTGATCATCTACACCAGCGGGACGACCTCGGCACCGAAGGGCGTGGTGCTGCGGCACACGAACCTGGTGTCCTACGTCCTGGGCACCGTCGAGTTCGCGTCCGCGGACGCGGACGACGCGGCGCTGATGAGCGTGCCGCCCTACCACATCGCGGCGGTGTCGAACGCGCTCACGAACCTCTACGCCGGCCGCCGAGTGATCGTGCTGGAGTCCTTCACCCCGCAGGACTGGCTGCGGACGGTCCGGGAGCAGGGCGTCACGAACGCCATGGTCGTGCCCACGATGCTGGCGCGGATCGTGGACGAGCCGGACCTCGACCGGTCCGTGCCGTCGCTGCGCTCGCTGGCCTACGGCGGCGCCGCCATGCCCCGGCGGATCATCGAGCGGGCCCTGGCGGAGTGGCCGGACGTCGACTTCGTCAACGCCTACGGCCTCACCGAGACCAGCTCGACCATCACGGTGCTCGGCCCCGCCGACCACCGCGCGGCCCTGAGCTCGGACGACGACGTGGTCCGGGCGCGGCTGTCGTCCGCGGGACAGGCGGTGCCCGGTATCGAGATCCAGGTGCGCGGGGACGACGGCGCGCCGCTCCCGGCCGGGGAACCGGGCCACATCTGGGTCCGCGGCGAGCAGGTCTCCACCGAGTACGCGGGGAAGGGGTCCACGGTGGACGGGGCGGGCTGGTTCCACACCCGCGACCACGGCAGGCTGGACGCCGAGGGCTACCTGTTCCTCGAGGGCCGGGTGGACGACACGATCATCCGCGGTGCGGAGAACATCGCCCCCGCCGAGATCGAGGACGTCCTGCTCCGGCACCCGGACATCGCGGACGCCGTGGTCGTCGGCGTGCCGGACGAGGAGTGGGGCCAGCGGATCGAGGCGGTCGTGGTGCCCCGGCGGGGCGTCGACCTCGACGCCCCCGCGCTGGAGGAGCTGCGCACGACCGTCCGCGGCACCCTGCGCGGCTCCAAGACCCCGGACCGGATCCTGGCCTGGGACGAGCTGCCCCGCACCCCCACCGGCAAGCTCGTCCGCCGGGACGTCGTCGCCCGGCTGGCGGACGCGCCGTGACCCACCCGACCACCCCGGAGGCACCCGTGCAGACCGACCCGACCGTCGTCCGGACCGAGGACCGGGGCGCCGTGCGCGTCGTGACGATCGACCGGCCGGAGGCGCGCAACGCCTTCAGCAGCGCGGTGATCTCCGGCCTGTACCGGGCGCTGCTGGCCGCCGACGAGGACCCCGCGGTGCTCGCCGTCGTCCTGACCGGGGCCGATCCCGCGTTCTGCGCGGGCGTCGACCTCAAGGAGGCCGCGGCGGACGGCGCGGCCTACTTCCGCCGCCACCGGGACGAGCCGGTGATCGCGCAGACCGGCCGGATGCGCACCCCGATCATCGGGGCGGTCAACGGGGCGTGCTTCACCGGCGGCCTGGAGCTGGCGCTGGGCTGCGACTTCCTCGTCGCCTCCGAGCGGGCCGTGTTCGCCGACACCCACGCCCGGGTCGGCGTGCGGCCCGGCGGCGGGATGACGGCCCGGCTCCCGAGCGTCGTCGGGATGGGCTGGGCGCGGCGGATGTCCTTCGCGGGCGAGGTGGTGGACGCCCAGCTGGCCCTGCGGATCGGGCTGGTCACCGAGGTGGTGCCGCACGAGCGGCTGCTCGACCGGGCCGTCGAGCTGGCGACGGCGGCCACCGAGCCCCCCGCGGACGTCCTGCAGGCGGTCAAGCGGATGTACGTCGAGGGGTCCGGCGCCCCGGTGCTGGCCGCCCTGGAGACCGAGCGGGCCATCGCCGAGGCCGGGACCACCGACTTCGCCGCGCTGGACGAGCGGCGCCGGGCGGTGATGGCCCGCAACCGCGCCCAGGTGGGTTCCTGACCCGGCCGGCTCTCGGGTCAGCCGTCCGCGGCGGCGGCGAACATCCGGCCCGCCGTCGTGAGGAAGCGGCGTTCGAGCTCGGCTCTCGATGCCGGCGTCCGCCGGCGCGAGCTCGCGCGCGGCCTCGACGCCGAAGTGGTTCGACGCCGAAGTGGTTCGACGCCGTCGAGTGGACGATCCGGTCCGACACCCGTCACCGCTGAATGTGACGGAATGTCAACTCCCTCGAGGGGTGCCGTTCGCGGCGGGGTATCGGTACGCTCACCGGCGACGAAGGGTGTGACGATGACGTCATGTTCGCCTGATGTGGAGACCCCCCTGGCGGGGGTTCGGGTGCTGGAGACGGGTGACACGATCGCCCTCGCGTACGCCGGTCGACTCCTCGCCGACCTCGGCGCGGAGGTCGTCACGGTCGAGGAGGGCACGGGCAGCCCGCTGCGCGCGCTCGGCCCGTTCGCCGGGGGTGTCCCGGACACCGAGCGCAGTGCGTCGTTCGCGTACTTCCACGCCGGGAAGCACTCCGTGCGACACACCACCGCGGACACGCTCGCGCTCGCAGCGCGGTCCGACGTGCTGCTGCGGTCGACACGGGACGGCCACGAGTCGATCGCCGACGCGGACGTCGCGCGGCTGCGGGCGGAGGACCCCGGGCTGGTCGTGGTGGACGTGTCGAGCTTCGGCCGGATCGGCACCGGGTCGGGTCCGCACGGGTCGGACGACCTGCTCGCGCTCGCCGCGGCCGGGCTGCTGTCGGTCAACTCGACGAGCCTGACCGAGCCGGACCCCGATCCGCTGCGGTACCGCGGCGAGCTCTCCGCCGTGCACGCCGCCTGCGGTGCGGTGATCGCCGTGCTGGGTGCGCTGTTCGAGCGCAGGCGCAGCGGCCGGGGCCAGCGGATCGACGTCTCCCAGCAGGCGGCGGTGGCCTCCGTGCTGGCCACGGCGGTGTCCCGGTACGCCTACACCGGGCAGCTGCCCGTGCGGCAGGGCAACCGCAGCGTCGGCCCGTGGGGCTTCTACGAGCTGCGCGACGGCCGGATGCTCATGCAGATCACCCGGGATGAGGAGTTCCGGCGCTTCCTGCACCTGCTCGGCGACCCGGACTGGGGCGAGATCGAGCTCTTCCACACCACCGCGGGCCGGGACGAGAACGCCGACGTGCTGGACGTCTTCGTCCGGGAGGCCTTGGCGGAGTTCACCTTGACGGAGTTCCTCGACCTCGCCCACACCCACCGCATCCCGGCCTGCCCGATCCACGGCGCCCGGGACATCCTGGAGTGGGACCACCTCGCGGCCCGCTCCTCGCTGCCCCCGGTCGAGTTCGGCGCCGCACCGGGGGAGACCGTGCCGGTCCCGGGCAGGCCGTGGCGCTTCGGCGGCGCGGTGCCGCCCGCGCGCGGGCCCGCACCCGCGCTGGGATCGTCCGAGGCCAATGCCCTGTGGAGCACTCCGGCGGACCGGCCGGAGCCGACCGCGGACGACGGGCCCGTCCCCGCGCCCCTGGCGGGCGTGCGGGTGGTGGACCTGACGGTCGTCTGGGCGGGGCCGTTCTCGGCGATGCAGCTCGCCCACCTGGGCGCGGACGTGCTCAAGGTGGAGACGTCCACGCGCCTGGAGACGACGCGCGGACTCGGCCCGTACGCCGATGAGATCGTGGGGCGCGACCGCTCCGGCTACTTCAACCAGAACAACCAGGGCAAGCGCTCGGTCGCGCTGAACCTCAAGACCGAGCGCGGCCGCGAGCTGCTGCACGACCTGATCGCCACGGCGGACGTGGTGATCGACAACATGAGCTCCGGGGCGTTGGGGCGCATGGGCTTCCCCTTCGAGCGGCTGGTCGAGATCAACCCCCGGATCGTCGCGGTGTCGATGACCGGGTTCGGCGAGTCCGGCCCCTACTCCGACCACACGGCGTACGGCTCGCTGATCGACGCGCTGGTCGGGACGGCGACGTCGAACGGCTCGGTCCGCGGCGGGCCGACGGACCTGGTCATGTCCCTGCCGGACCCGATGGCGGGCATCACGACCGCGATCGCCACCCTCGGCGCGCTCTACCGGGCCCGGGCGACGGGCGAGCCGGTGCGCGTCGAGACGGCGATGTTCGAGGCGTGCCTGGCCGCCTTCCCGTGGCCGGTGCTCTTCGCCGGGGCGACGGGCGGCGAGGTGCCGGTGATCGGCAACCGGGACGAGGCCCGCAGCCCGCACGGCACCTTCCGCTGCCGCGGCGAGGACGCCTGGGTGGCGCTCAGCGTGGCGGACGACGCCGCGTTCGCCGCCCTGAGCGACGTGATCGGCGAACCGGGTCTCGCCGACGACCCCCGCTTCGCCACGCTCGCCGCCCGCAGGCTGCACGAGGACGCACTGGAGGGGATCGTGAGCGCCTGGACCGCGGGCCGGACCCCGACCGAGGCGGCGGAGGCCTTGCAGGCCAAGGGCATCGGCGCCGAGGCGGTACTGACGGTCGGCGAGGTGCACGCCCATCCGGTGCTCGCCGCGCGGGGCTTCCTCCCGGAGCTGACGCACTCGGTGATCGGCCCCCGCAGGCTCCCCTCGGTCCCCTGGGTCACCGACCGCTCCCCCATGGCCCCGCGGTCGGCCGCCCCCGCCCTCGGCGAGCACACCCGCGAGGTGCTGGCCGAGGTCCTCGGCCTGTCCGAGGAGCAGCTGGACGAGCTGGAGCGCGCAGGCGTCACGGTGTGAGGACATGCGTCAGGGCCTGGTGATCGCCCCGCGTGGGGATCACCAGGCCCTGACGCGGGTGTCTAGAACGGGACGCCGACCAGTTCCCTGGCCTTCGCGACGGCCTTGTCCATCGGGTACCACTTGCGCGTGACGATCTTCTGCGCGTAGAGCCCGCCGCCTGCCTGGATGTTGGTGACCAGCTTCCAGCCGCCGTAGGTGTCCGCGGAGATGTCCCGGATCAGGTGGAACAGCCGCAGCCTGACCTCGCCGTCGATCTCCGGGTTGGCCTGCATGTACTTGCGCACCGCCGGGCCGATCTCGGGGTTGCGCAGGTCCGCGAGCGACGGGGCGGTGACGATCGAGCCGCCCGCGATGTCGTGCAGGCTCTGCACCAGCCGGTCGTACTTCGAGGCCGCGTAGTACTTGCCCGCGTTGGTGTACAGCTCGTCCGGGAACGCCGCACCGTTGTCCCCGACGTGGCAGTGCGTGATCGCCGCCTCCAGCGCCGCGCGGATCAGCGTGGCCTGGATGAGCATGTCGTCGATCTTGTCCCGTACGTGCGCCACCGACTCGGTGCCGTTGGCCTGCGCGATCAGCTGGGCGAGCCCGACCAGCAGGTCCGCGCCGTCCGCCATCGACGAGAGCCCGCCCAGACGCTCCCAGAGGCCCAGCGAGTGGGCGAAGACGGTGGCCAGCGTGGTCTGCCCGTCGAGGAAGACCCGCTCGGTCGGGACGAACACGTCGTCGAGGATCACGAAGGACTCGGGGTAGGCCACCGGGCCGGAGACCGGGTAGTCCTCGAGCTCGGTGGCCCGCGGGGCGTAGCTGACGTCCACGATCTTCACGCCGGGCGCGTTGACCGGGATCATGCACGCGATCGCGTAGTCCTCCTCGCCCGGCTTCATGCCCTTGGTCGGGATGACCATCAGCTCGTGGCCCAGCGACGCCGCGGTGATGTGCAGCTTGGCGCCGCGCACGACGACGCCGTCGTCTCGCCGCTCGACCACGTGCACGTACTGGTCCGGGTCCTCCTGGGCGCCCGGGCGCACCTTGCGGTGGCCCTTCGCGTCCGTGATGCACTGCGTGATCCGCAGGTCCTCGTCCCGAGCCCGCGCGACGAAGGCGTTGATCCGCTCGACCTCCTCCGGGCAGGAGTCCATGATCCGGCCCGCGGCGGTCAGCAGCGTCATGATCGAGGTGTAGGTGACGTGGGCCAGCATGCCCATGTCGTGCACGAAGTCGATGTGCTCGCGCAGGCCCGCGGCATCTCCCGGCACGTCCGAGAACGGGCTGTGGTCACCGGTCGGGTCGTAGACCTTGTCGTAGCCCTCGGCGATCAGCTTCGCGCTCAGGCCCAGGATCGGGTGGTCCTCGATCCGCTCGACGAGCTGGCCCTCGAACCACACCTTGCGCCCGTCGTCGATCGACGCCAGGTACTCGCTACCGGTCTTCATCAGGTCTCCTCGTGGGGTGCGTCTCGACGCCGACGCTGCGCAGCAGGAGGTCGGTGAACCCGTCGATGATCTCGGTCATGCTCATCGGGCCGTCCGGTCGGAACCACGCCTGCACGGAGTTCAGCGTGGCCAGCACGGCGGCGGCGGTCAGTCGCGGGTCCAGGTGGGCCGCGAAGGTGCCCTCGGCCTGGCCCTGGCGGACCAGCTCGCGGACGGCGTGCTCGTAGGTGTCCCGACTGTCGACGACCGCGGCGAACCGATCCGCGGGCAGCGTGGAGAACTCCCGGAACAGCACCTGCACCTGGGTCAGGTTCTTCTCGGTGCCGCGCAGGTGCCGCTCGACGACCGTGCGCAGCTTGTCCACCGCGGGGGCCTGCGAGGCCGTGATCTCCTCGCCCAGCAGCGCGGTGCCGCGGTGGGCCTCCTCGACGATCGCCGCGAGGAGGTCCTCCTTGGTCCGGATGTAGTGGTAGACGCTGCCCTTGAGCAGACCCGCCGCCTCCGCGACCTCGGCGACGCTCGTCGCCGCGTACCCCCGGGTGCGGAACAGCTCGGCCGCCGCCTCCAGGATCCGCTCCCAGCGGCTGGGCTCCAGCGGCTGCGCCGCCTTCGGCGGCCGGGGGCGATCCTGCTGCCCCGCTTGTGATCCGGTCTCCGCCACCTCTCCATTGGACTCCCCCGCAGGCCCCTGGTCAACCGTTCGGTAGGGACAACCCGACCGTTCGTTTGATCGAGGCGGGGCGTGCGTGGTCCCGGGGCGGGCGGGGGTGGTGGTTCAGGCCTTCGGGGCGCGCCAGGCCTGCGAGTCCTCGACGCCGATGGTGCGGGCCCAGACCGTGGTCAGGGAGTCCAGCACCTCGTCCGCGTCGTAGGGCTTGCCGAGCGAGAGCCACACGTAGCAGGCGTGGTCCGCCATGGCGCCGAGCACCTGGATGGTCATGTACGGGTCCAGGGTGGGGTCCGCGATGCCCTCGGCCTGCTGACGCTTCAGCACGCGCTCGAGCCGGGCCAGCCAACCCTCCCGGATCTGCAGCCGCATCTCCCGCATCTCCGGGGTGAACGTGCCGACCTGCTCGGTCAGCGCGATCATCCGGGCGTTCTCCCGGTAGACCTCGATGTAGCCCTTCAGACCCGCCCGGATGCGCTCGATCATCGGGGCGTCCGGCGAGGTGACGGTGGCCGCCTCGACGTCCTCCATCATCCGGTCGGTGTTGATCCGGCAGACCTCGCGGAAGATCGTGTCCTTGGAGTCGAAGTAGCTGTAGAACGTGCCCTGGGCGACGGCCGCCTCGGCGACGATGTCCGCCACCCGCGCGTCCACGAAGCCCTTGCGCACGAACACGGTGTGCGCAGCCTCGATCAGCTGGTCCCGCCGCTGCTGACCCTTGTCGGTCTGCGGGCCGCTGTCGCGGCGCTGCTGTTGGGGGTCGCTCGCGGGCGTGACCCGTCTACCGCGGGAGCTGCCGCCGCGCGAAGCCATCGTCCACCCCTCCCCACCACTGCCCACCCCTGGTCCCGAACCGAGTGGGCCGAGTGATGCAGTCTACGGCCCTGACCTGCGGTCCGGGCCGTCGGGGCGTCATGTGTCGACCCGTCTGAGCTCGCGCTTGAGGATCTTCCCGCTGGCGTTCATCGGCAGGTCGTCCCGCCGGACGACCTCGGCGGGCACCTTGTAGCGCGCCAGCCGGTCCCGGCAGAGCGCCACGAGCTCCGCCGCGAGCTCCGCGTCCGTGCCCGTCCAGCCGGGAGCGCTGACGAACGCGCGGACGATCTCGCCCCAGTGCTCGTGCGGCACCCCGACGACCGCGCACTGCACGACCGCCGGGTGCTCGGCCAGAACCGTCTCGATCTCCACGGGGTAGATGTTCTCGCCACCCCGGATGATCATGTCCTTCTTGCGTCCGTGCAGGTAGAGGTAGCCGTCCTTGTCGCGGTAGGCCATGTCCCCCGCCCGGAACCAGCCCCCGGCGAAGGCCCGCTCGGTCTCCTCGGGCATGTCCAGGTAGCCGTCCATCACCATGTCGCTGCGGGTGGCGATCTCGCCCACCTCGCCGTCCGCGACGTCCTGCATGTCGTCGTCGACCAGCCGCAGCGCGATGCCGTAGCCGGGTCGCCCGATCGACCCGAGCAGCTCGGGCCGCCCGGCGAGGGCGAGCCGGTGCTCCTCGGGGGTGAGGAAGGCCTGCAGGCCCGCCTCGGTGCCCGCCCCGAACAGCTGCAGGAAGTCGCAGTCGAAGACGTCCATCGCGCGGCGCAGCAGCGTCGGCGACATCGGCGCGGCGCCGTAGTAGATGAGCCGCAGCCGGTCGTAGGCGTGGTCGGCCACCCCCGGCTGCTGCAGCAGGGTGCTGATCATCGTCGGGACCATGAAGGCCCCGGTGATCCGGTCCTCGGCCAGGAAGCCGAGCACCGTGCCCGCGTCGAACTGCGGCAGCAGCAGCGAGGTGAAGCCGGTGGCGACCCCGCCCAGCAGGCCGGCGATCCCGGTGACGTGGAAGGCGGGCGCGGCCACGTACCGGATGTCGTCCGGACGCGGCTGGTTGGTGATCATCCCGTGCTCGATGATCGCCTTCATCATCCCCTGGGACTGCAGGACGCCCTTCGGCGTTCCCGTGGTCCCCGAGGTGAACGCCAGCCCGAGCAGGTCGGAGTCCCGGCAGACGACCGGCGGCTCGCGGTCCGGAGCGGTCTCGAGGAACCCGTCGAACGCGGTCTCCATCTCGATCACCAGCCGCAGCGACGGGTGCTGCTCGGCCACGCCCGCGAGCAGGTCGGCGTACCGCGCGTCGTGGAACAGCGCCACGGCCTGCCCGCGGTCGAGGAAGACGTCCACCTCGGGTCGCACGAGCCGGTAGTTCAGCGGCATGTAGACCACGCCGGTCTTGAGGCAGGCCAGCACGATCTCGACGTAGCGGTGCGAGTCGAGCGCCAGCACCGCCACCCGGTCACCGCGCCCGATCCCCTGCGCCTCCAGCGCGGCGACCAGCCGGTTCACCCGGGAGTTGGTGGTGGCGAACGACTGCTCCGTCCCGTCCGGGAACAGGAAGCAGGCCTTGTCCGGGTGGCGCGCCGCCGACAGCGGGAGCGCCTCACCCAGGGAGAACGCGAGCGGGGCCGTCATGGGGTCTCCTCGTCGAGAACCGAAGGCTTACTTGCCGGACCAGATCGGGGCGCGCTTCTCCGCGAAGGCGGTCGCACCCTCGCGCGCGTCCGCCGAGGTCGAGATGGGGGCGGCGAGCTCGCTCTGCCGGGCCCACTTCTCCTCCGCGGACCAGCCGAGCGACTCGGCGACGATCTGCTTGCTGACCCGGACGGCCAGCGGGCCGTTGGCGGTGATCTCGGCGGCCAGCTCGAGCGCGGCGTCGAGCGCCCCGCCCGTGGGGGCCAGTCGGTTGACCAGCCCGAGCTCGGCCATCCGCGCCGCCGAGACGTGCGTGCCGGTCAGCGCCAGCTCCATCGCGACGTGGTACGGGATGCGCTCGGGCAGCCGCAGCAGCCCACCGCCCGCGGCGACCAGGCCGCGCTTCGTCTCGGGGATGCCGAAGGTGGCCCCCTCCGCCGCCACGACCAGGTCGCAGGCCAGCACGATCTCGCAGCCGCCCGCGAGCGCATAGCCCTCGACCGCGGCGATCAGCGGCTTCTCGGGGCCGCGCACCGTCACGCCCGCGAAGCCGCGGTCCCCGCCGTAGGGCCGCTCGCCGCGCACGAACGCCTTGAGGTCCATGCCCGAGCAGAACGTGCCGCCCGCGCCGGTCAGGATGCCGACCCGCAGGTCCGGATCGGAGTCGAGGCGGTCCATCGCCTCGGCGACGAGCTCGGAGAGCCGGGCGTTGACGGCGTTGCGCGCCTCGGGACGATCGAGGGTGACCAGCAGGACCCCCTCGGCCGGGACCGTGACGTGGACCGGCTCGCGCCGTGCCGAGGAGTCGCTCGTGGGCTCGCTCATGACCGTCCTCGTTCGTTGAAGGGCAGGTGGCGCTCGGGATCGGGGTCCTTGGGCAGCCCCAGCACGCGCTCCGCGATGATGTTGCGCTGGATCTCCGAGGTCCCGCCGGCGATCGAGTACGTCTTCATGGCGAGGAATCGGTCCGCGGCCTCGCTGCCCGCCTCGGGGTCCCAGGCCGTTCCGCCGTCGGGTTCGAGGTCCAGGCCGAGCACCCCCAGCCGCTCGGCCAGCACGGAGTGCGCGAGCTTGCGGATCGAGCCCTCCGCCGTCGGCGCCGCGTCACCGGAGGCGACGAAGCTCCGGACGGTCGTCATCTGCAGGACCTTCTCCTCCACGTAGGCCTCGAGCAACCGGTCCCGCAGCACCGGGTCCTCCCACGCACCGGTCTCGACGGCCCGACCGACCAGCCGGTCCGCCTCCCCCGGCCCGACGGCGGGGCGGCCGGAGAGCCCGTTGCGCTCCTGCATCAGCGTGGTGATCGCGACCGACCAGCCCTGGTTGACCGGCCCGATCCGGGCCGAGTCGGGGATCACGACGTCGGTCAGGAACGTCTCGTTGAACTCGGCGTCGCCGGTCATCTGCCTCAGCGGCCGCGGCTCGACGCCGGGGGTGCGCATGTCCAGCAGGAAGTAGGTGATCCCGCGGTGCTTGGGCGCCGCCGGGTCGGTGCGGGCCATCAGCAGCCCGTAGCCGGCGAGGTGGGCGTAGGAGTTCCACACCTTCTGGCCGTCGATCCGCCAGGTCCCGTCGTCCTGGCGGACCGCCCGGGTGGAGAGTCCCGCCAGGTCCGAGCCCGCCCCGGGCTCGCTGAACAGCTGGCACCAGAACTCGCGGCCGCGGCGCAGCGCGGGCAGCCGCTCCGCCTTCTGCTCCGGCGTGCCCCACTCCAGGATCGTGTGGCCCGCCAGGACCAGCCCCACGAAGTCCCGCTGGTGCCGTTCGGCGCGGTAGCGGGCCAGCGTCTCGGTGACGACGGCGCCGCGGTCCGCGGGCATCCCCAGCCCGCCGTGCTCCACCGGCCAGGTCGGCGTGGCGAGCCCGGAGTCCCCGAGCAGGTCGAACCACGCGGGCCCGCGCTCGGGGTCCTCGCGGATCGCCTCGACGGCGGCGAGGTCGCCGCGCGCGACGGCGTCCTGCCAGTCCTCGGGCAGGTGCGCCTGCAGCCAGCCCTCGACGGCCGCGACGATCTCGGCGTCCGCCGCGTCGGCGGCGAGGGCGACCCGGTCGGTGCCGGGCTCGGTGACGGTCATGCGGGGATCCCCTCGGTCGTCGCGGCGGGCACGAGCTCGGCCCTGGCCTGCACGGGCGTGCCCAGCAGGGTGCGGTCCGCGCGGGCCCGGCGTAGGTAGAGGTGGGCGTCGTGCTCCCAGGTGAAGCCGATGCCACCGTGTAGCTGGATGGTGTCCAGGCCGGTCTGCAGGAACGCGTCCCCGCAGTACGAGCGGGCGATCGCGGCCCCGTAGGCCTGCGCGGGCGAGCCGAGCGGCTGCCACGCGGCCCAGTAGGCGGCCGAATGGGCGAGCTCGACGCGCACGGACATGTCCGCGAGCCGGTGCTTGACCCCCTGGAAGGAGCCGATCGACCTGCCGAACTGGCGCCGGGTCCGGGCGTACTCCGCGGTCAGCTCGGTGGCCGCGGTCATCCCCCCGACCTGCTCGGCCGCGAGCAGCACGGACGCCGCCGCGCGGGCCGCGGCGAGCACCTCCCAGCCGCGCCCCGGGGCACCCAGCGGGCTCGCGGGCGTGACCGCGAGCTGGATGCGAGCCGCCCTGCGGGTGAGGTCCAGCGTCTCCAGCGGGGTCCGCTCGACGCCCGCGGCGCCGGGTTCCACCAGGTAGGGGGCCACGCCGTCCGGACCGCAGGCGGCCACGACCAGCAGGTCCGCGTCCGCGCCGTCGAGGACCACCGGGACCGTGCCGGTCAGCGCGCCCGCGCCGTCCGCGGTCACGGCGACCCGGTCCTCGACCCAGGTGTCCACCGCGAGCGCCGCGGTCAGCACCCCGTCGGCGATCTCCGGGAGGTACGTCGCGGCGGCGCGCTCGTCGTCGCCGAGCAGCAGGACCGGCGCGGCGAGCCCGACCGTCGACAGGAACGGGCCGCCGTAGAGCACCCGGCCCATCTCCTCGACCGCGATCGCGAGATCGAGCAGGGTGCCGCCGGACCCGCCGTGGCGCTCGGGGAGAGCCAGGCCCTGCAGACCGACGTCTCGGGCGAGGCTCGACCACAGCGCGGGGTCGTGCCGTTCGCCCGCCTCGGCGAGCTCTCGGGCCCGCGCGACGGGGGCTCTCTCGGCCAGTATCCCGCGGACCGTCGCGCGCAGGGCACGGTGCTCGTCGGTCCAGCCGAACTCGGGTCCACGCTGCTCTGCGTCCACGCCGTGAACCATGCATTCGATGTGACGCCGGTGTCAATCTCACTTTTCAGTGGCACCCCTGAGCTGGGAAACGAGACGAATCTTGGTGTTGACATGACGCGGATCACGGTCAATCCTGCAACCTGACGACGACGTCACACTCACTACCGACCGTCGTCCCCCGTCGACGATCAGGAGCTCCATCGCATGCTGACCGGCCAGGAGTACAAGACGTCCCTTCGGGACGGCCGGAAGGTCTACTTCCAGGGCAGGCTCGTCGAGGACATGGAGGCCGAGCCCGGCCTCTCCGTCCCGCTCGCCGCCGTCGCCGACGGCTACGACAAGTACTACTCCTCGGCCCCGGACGCGGTGAACCCCGTGATCACCGCACCGCGCAGCCCGCAGGAGCTGCGCGACCGGATCCCCGAGCTCATGGAGCTCGACCTGGTCCTCAACACCACCTACCAGTCGCTGATGACCGTGCTGGTCGCCGCGGGCCGGATGGAGAACGCCGCCCCGCAGTACATCCCGCGCATCGAGGCCTACGTCGAGAAGGCGCGGCGGGACGACATCCGGATCACCGAGTGCATCACCGACGCCAAGGGCAACCGGAGCCTGCACCCCGGCAAGCAGGAGGACCCCGACTCCTACGTGCGGGTCGTCTCGCGCAGCCAGGACGGCGTGGTCATCCGCGGGGCGAAGCTGCACATCAGCGGCGCGGCGCTGGGCCACGACCTCATGGTCATGCCCACCAAGACGATGCGGCCCGGCGAGGAGGACTACGCGATCGCCTGCGCGGTCCCGGTCAACGCCCCCGGTGTGCACATCACCAACACGACCTACCACCCCCTGCACGGCGACCCGCGGGACTACCCGGTCTCGAGCCACCACTCGATCCCCGACTCGATGTGCATCTTCGACGACGTGTTCGTCCCGAACGACCGCGTCTTCCTCGACGGCGAGACCGAGCACGCCGCGGTGTTCGCCCACTCCCTGGGCCTGTGGGAGCGCCTCGGCGGCGTCTCGTTCATGGTCCAGCAGGCCGACGAGCTGGTCGGCCTCGCCCACCTGGTCGCCGAGGCCAACGGCACGGCCAAGGTCTCCCACGTAAGGGAGAAGATCGACGAGATGATGATCCACGCGACGCTGCTGCGCGCGGGGCTGGAGGCGGCGATCGCGAACGCGCACAGCACGCCCGAGGGCTACTACTTCCCCGACGACATGTTCACCAACGTCACGAAGTACCAGGGCGCCGCGCAGTTCGGCGTCATGGTGCGCCACCTGCACGACATCGCGGGCGGCGCCGTGGTCACCGCGCCGTCGATGGCGGACTTCGACAACCCGACGCTCAAGCCGTACCTCGAGAAGTACATGAGCACCGGCGGCGGCGTCTCGGGTGAGTACCGCTCGAAGCTGTTCCACGCGATCCGCGACACCACGGCGGACGCCTACGGCGGGTGGCACCTGGTCACCAACATCCAGTCCGGCGGCGGGCTCTACGCCCAGCGCCTGGTCACCCGCAGGAACTACGACCTCGACCGCGCCCGCGCCCTCGGCCTCAAGGCCGCGGGCCTCGCCAGCTGACCCTGCTCCCCCGCCCCCGACGCTCTCACAACGGCGTGCTCCGCCGAAGGGAATCAGATCTCGATGAAGAGAACACTGGCCGCCGTCGCCTCGTGCGCGGCCGTCGCCCTCGCCCTCGCAGGCTGCAGCTCCGGCGAAGGCTCCTCCGACGCCGCGGGCGGCCTCAGCGGGGAGCCCGTCCTCGTCGGCGTCCTCGCCCCGATGGACGGCGCCACGGCCTACCCCCAGACCGGCTACGGCGCCCAGGCCGCCGAGCGGTACATCAACGAGAAGCTGGGCGGCATCAACGGCCGTCCGGTCAAGATCGACCTCTGCGCGGGCGACGGCAGCCCGGAGACGGCGGTCAACTGCGCCAACCAGTTCGTCACCGAGGACGTCGTCGCGGTCTTCGACGCCTACGACGGCTCGGTCGGCGGCGCGGTCCCGGTGCTCACCGCGGCCAAGATCCCGATCGTCGGCGAGCTCGGCGCCACCGCGGTGGTCGACGCGCTGCCGTGGGGCCAGTCGTTCTACTTCTCCGGCCCGCTGGAGACCAGCGCGCTCGGCATGGTCACGATCCTCAACCAGATCGGCAAGAAGAACGCCTCGCTGGCCGTGACCGACGGGCCGCCCAGCCACGGCTACGTGGACAAGCTGGTCATGCCCGCCGCGAAGAACCTCGGCATCAACGTGACCCCGCTCTACGCGCCGGGGGCCAACTCGAACTTCAACGTGCTGGCGGCCACCGAGCTGTCCACCGGCCCGGACGTCGCGGGCAGCATCGCCCTGCCCGAGGACTCCTGCACCGGCCTGTTCAAGGCGCTGCGGGCGCAGGGTTACAAGGACACCATCTTCGCGGGGTCCTGCTCGCAGTTCATCGCCGCGATGGGCCCGGACGCGGCGGGCGCGATCATCCAGCCGCGCGTGTGGGTGCCCGCGGCCAAGGAGAACGCCCCGGCCGAGGTCAAGCAGCAGCTGGACGACTTCGCCTCCTCGATGGAGGAGATCGACCGCGCGGACCAGCAGTCGGCCCGCTCGCTCTACTCCTTCGCCGGCATGGTCAACCTGGCGAACGTCATGAAGGGCATCCAGGGCGAGATCAACCCGGACACCGTCACGGCGGCGATGAAGGCCGTCAAGGACATGCCCACGTTCGCGGGCCCGAAGGTGACGTGTGACGGGCAGCAGTGGGCCAACCGGCCCGCCTCCTGCAGCAACCAGGCCATCTTCTTCGAGGTCCAGTCCGACGGCTCGATGAAGCCGGTCGACCCGAACGGCTTCATCGACCTCGACCCGTCGAAGATGAGCGCCGCCTAGCAGCCCCGGGCGGGTCCCCCTGCGCCGCGGGGGACCCGCCCGTCGCCGCACGTCGAAGGAAGGATTCTCCCGTGGGGACGTTCCTCCAGTTCGTGGTTCTCGGCCTGGGGCTCGGTGCGATCTACATCGGCCTCGGCACGGGCCTGCTCCTGGTCCACCGCGCCACCGGCATCATCAACTTCGCCCAGGGCGCCATGGCCATGTGGGGCGCCTACGTCTTCGCCCAGCTCCGGCTGGACGGCACGTTGGTCCTCCCGATCGGCTCCATCGAGCTCGCCCGCCGCCCCCCGGTCGCCGTCGCGGCCCTGATCGGGCTCGTCATGGCGTTCCTGCTGGGCCTGCTCGTGCACTACGTCGTGTTCCGCCCGGTGCGGCACGCGCCGGTCCTCGCCCAGGTGGTCGTGTCGGTCGCCGTCATGATCACGCTGCAGGCCCTGGTGGTGCTCCGCTTCGGGCCCAACAACATCGCCGTGGCGTCCCTGATCCCCGAGGGCTCGATCGCCGTCTTCGGCGCCGAGATCCCGACCCGCGAGCTCATCATGGCCGCGATCATGGTGCTGCTCGCCGCCGCGGTCTGGGCCTACCTGCGCTTCACCCGGGCGGGCGTGGCCACCCGGGCCGCCTCGGAGAACGAGCGCGCCGCGGTCCTGATGGGCTTCTCCCCCGACCGGCTGGCCGCCGTCGCGCAGGTCGTCGCGATCATGCTCGGCACCGTGGCCGTCATCCTGGGCAGCTCGCTGACCGGCCTGAACCCGGACAACTACACGCTGCTCGTGGTGCCCGCGCTGGCGGTGCTGCTGGTGGCGCGCATGGAGTCCATCGCGATCGTGGTGGTCTCCGCGCTGCTGCTCGGCGCCTTCCAGTCCCTGATCAACCTGCTGATCACCAAGCCGTTCTGGCCGCAGTGGGCGCAGTCCGGCCTGGACCAGGTCGTGCCGTTCGCGGTCGTCATGGTGATCCTGTTCGTGCAGGGCAAGCGGCTTCCGTCGCGCGGGTCGCTGCAGACCATCCGGCTGCCCGACGTCGCCGTCCCCCGGTTCAAGCCGGTCCCCGCGGTGATCATGCTGGTCGTCGGTGTGGCGGCACTGTCGTTCACCCAGGGCACCTGGCGCTTCGGCATCACCACCTCGATCATCGTGATGCTGCTGGCGCTGTCCTACGTGGTGCTCACCGGCTACCTCGGGCAGATCTCGCTGGCCCAGGGCGCCTTCGCGGGCGCGGCCGGGTTCTGCCTGTCCAAGGCCACCACGAACTGGGGCATCCCGTTCCCGCTCTCGCTGATCCTCTGCGCGCTCGTCGCGACGGGCCTGGGCATGCTCGTGGCCCTGCCCGCCTTCCGGATCCGTGGCGCCCAGCTGGCGATCGTCACGATCGCGGCGGCGCTGGCCATCGAGCGGTTCGTGTTCAACAACTACACACTGAGCCCGCCCGAGGGGAACCCGATCGCGGACGCCACGCTGTTCGGGCTCAACCTGGGCGTGCGCGAGGGGCGTGACCTCTCCCGGATCGCCTTCTCCCTCACCGTGCTGATCGTGGCCGCGATCCTGGTGTGGATGTTCATCCGGGTGGCCTCCGGGGACACCGGACGGGCGTTCCTGGCGGTCCGCGCCAACGAGCGCGCGGCGGCGTCGTCCGGCATCGACGTGCGCAAGACGAAGCTGATCGGCTTCGCGATCTCGGCGTTCATCGCCGGCATCGCGGGCTGCCTGATCGGGTTCAGCCGCGGGCAGCTGTCGGCGGAGTCCTTCAGCGTGTTCGCGGGGCTGCAGGTGCTGGCCGTGGCCTACCTGGGCGGCATCACCAGCGTCGGCGGCGCGATCGTGGCCGGGATCCTCGGCCCGCTCGGCATCGTCTACACCCTGCTGCGCGGCGTGTTCGACCTCGGCGAGTACTACGCCCTGATCTCCGGCCTCGGCCTGATCATCACCGCCATCCTCAACCCGGTCGGCATCGCGGGCGCCACCCGCGAGCAGGTCGACTGGGTGAGACGGAAGCTGTCGCGGACACCGCCATCGTCGTCGGTGCCCGCGACTCCGGCCCCGAAGGAGCCGCAGCGTGTCTGACGCAGGGCTGCACACCAGGGACCTGACCGTCCGCTACGGCGGGCTGGTCGCCAACGACTCGGTGACCATCGACGTGGACCCGGGCGAGGTCGTCGGGCTGATCGGGCCCAACGGCGCGGGGAAGACGACCTTCGTCGACGCCGTCACGGGGTTCACCGCCTGCGAGGGCGAGATCTCGTTGGACGGCACCCGGATCGACGCCATGGCGCCGCACGAGCGGCGCACGGCGGGGCTGTCGCGCACCTGGCAGTCCGGCGAGCTGTTCGGCAACCTCTCGGTCGCCGAGAACCTGCTCGTCGCGGCGCGCAAGGGCGGCTGGCGCACGCTCGTGCGGGACGTCTTCGTCCCCCGCCGCAAGGAGAGCGACGACCTCGTCACCCGCGCCCTGGAGGTCGTCGGGCTCGGAGACGTGGCGGACACCCTCGCCCGCGACCTGTCACTCGGCCAGCAGAAGCTGGTCGGCGTGGCCCGCGCGCTGGCGGGCGGCGCCGAGGTGCTCCTGCTCGACGAGCCCGCCGCAGGCCTGGACTCGATGGAGAGCCAGTCCTTCGCGGGCCGCATCCGGTCCATCGCCGACTCCGGGCCCGGGGTGCTGCTGATCGACCACGACATGTCCCTCGTCCTGGGCGTCTGCGACACCGTCACGGTGCTGGAGTTCGGCAAGCAGATCTTCACCGGGACACCCGCCGAGGCCCGGACCGACCCGACCGTCGTCGCCGCCTATCTGGGCGCGCCCGTGGAGAACGCAGGGGCCACCCATGCCTGACGCACTGCTGGAGACGCGAGACCTCGCCGCCGGCTACAACGGCGTGCCCGCGATCCGTGGGCTGACCCTGTCGGTCGGGCCGGGCGAGGTCATCGCCCTGCTCGGACCGAACGGCGCGGGCAAGACCACGTCGCTGCTCGCGATGGTCGGGCTCGTGTCGCCGCTGGCCGGTGAGGTGCACGTGCTCGGCGCGCCGCTGGGCCGCCGCAAGCCGCACCGGATCGCCCGGTCCGGGGTCCTGCTCGTCCCGGACGACCGCGGGATCTTCTACGGCCTCTCGGTCCGCGAGCACCTGCGGCTCGCAGCGCGCAAGGCCGACCCGGAGCGGGAGGCCCAGGTCCTCGAGCGGTTCCCGGTCCTGCGCACGCTCGACGGCCGCAGGGCGGGCCTGATGTCCGGCGGCGAGCAGCAGATGCTGGCCATCGCCAAGGCGCTGCTGGCCAGGCCCAAGGTGCTGATCATCGACGAGATGAGCCTCGGGCTGGCGCCGAAGATCGTGCAGGAGATGCTGCCCGCCATCCGGGACCTCGCCAAGGCGGACGGCATCGGGCTCATCCTGGTCGAGCAGCACATCGAGCTCGCGCTGTCGATCGCCGACCGCGGGGTGATCCTCAACCACGGCCGGGTCGTGCTCACCGGTGCGGCGTCGGACCTGCTCCGCGACCGGCACCTGGTCGAGGCGGCGTACTTCGGCGCGGAGGAGTTCGGGCACGACGAGTCCGACCCGGACCGCGTGCCCGCCCTCGGATGACGGCTCGGACCACGGCACGGGTCGACGGCGGGGACGGCGGCGGGGCTCGGCGGGTCGACTGTCACGTGGACCGACGGCGTGGAGACCGCGCGCCTCGTGGACAGGCCGGTCCCGCAGTTCGACGTCCCGGACGCCCACCGCCACCCCATGATCGACCTCCCGGTCGAGCGCCGCGCACCTGCGCGCGGCGCTCGCCGTCGTCTCCCGGAAGGACCCCCGTGACCACCTTCGGCACCGTGACCGACCTGCTCGCCTGCCCGCCCGACACCGTGCTCGGGCACAGCTCCTGGCGCACGATCGAGCAGCCGCGGATCGACACCTTCGCCGACGCCACGGACGACCACCAGTGGATCCACGTCGACCGCGAGCGCGCGGCCGCGGGGCCCTACGGCGCCACCATCGCCCACGGCATGCTCACCCTGTCGCTCGTCCCGATCATGATCGGCGAGCTCGCGTCCGTCCCCGGCGCGACCCTCGGGGTGAACTACGGCTTCGACAGGGTCCGGTTCACCAACCCGGTCCCGGTCGGCAGCCGGGTGCGGGCCGAGGTGACCGTTCTCGAGGTCACGCCGGTGGAGGGCGGGGCCAGGGCCCGGTTCCGCGCCGTCGTGGAGATCGAGGGCGCGGCGAAGCCCGCCTGCGTGGCCGAGCAGATGATCGTCTGGATGGACTGACCCTCGACAACTGAGCGAACGTTCGTTTAGCTTATGGTCATGGCCTTCGCGAACCGCGTGACGAAGATGCTCGGCGTCGAGATCCCGATCCTGCAGGCCCCCATGGGCTTCGTCGCCACACCACCCCTGGTGGCGGCGGTGTCGGAGGCCGGGGCCATGGGACTGGTGCCCGGCTCCCTCGGGATCGACGAGGTCCGGGAGGACATCCGCCGGGCCCGCGACCTCACCGACAAGCCCTTCGGGCTGAACCTGCCCCTGGCGTTCGTGAAGGACGTCGCGATCGTGGACATGATCGTGGAGGAGGGCATCCGGTTCGTCACGACATCGGCGGGGTCCCCCACCGCCCACACCCCGCGGCTGAAGGAGGCGGGGCTGACCGTCTTCCACGTGGTCCCCTCGCTGCGCGGGGCGCAGAAGGCGATCGACGCGGGGGTGGACGGACTGGTCGTCGAGGGCAGCGAGGGCGCGGGCTTCAAGGCGCCGCGCGAGGTGTCCTCGATGGTGCTGCTGCCGCTGGTCGCCTCGCAGGTCGCGGTGCCGATCGTGGCCGCGGGCGGGATCGCGGACGGCCGGTCGATGGCCGCCGCGTTCGCCCTCGGCGCCGAGGGCGTGCAGATGGGCACCCGGATGCTCGCGACCGCCGAGTCCGGCGTGCACGACAACATGAAGAAGGCCGTGGTCGCGGCCGCCGAGACCGACACGATGCTGATCAACAAGCACAACGGCAAGCAGGTCCGGGTGCTGCGCACCACCGCGACCGCGCCCTTCGAGCTGGCCACCGAGGGCGACCCGATGGCCCTGCTCGGTGACATCCAGCGGCTCTACCGGGACGGCGACATCGACGCGAGCCTCGCCCAGCTCGGCCAGGTGGCGGGCCGGATCGAGGGGATCGAACCGGTCGCGGACGTCATCCGCCGCACGGTCGACGAGTTCACCGAGGCGCTCGCCGGGCTGGCCAAGCGCTACCTGGAGGGCTGACCGACGAGGGCGGCGCGGGTGCCCCGGGCGATCTCCAGGTCCTCCCGGGCCGGGACGACGAGGGTCCGGACCCGCGCCCCCTCCCCGGTGATCTCGCCGTCGACCGTCTCGTTGCGGGCAGGGTCGACGGCCACCCCCAGGAAGGCCAGGCGCTCCGCGGTCCGCGCCCGGACCACCGCCGAGTGCTCACCGACCCCGCCGGTGAACGCCAACGCCTCGAGCCCGCCCGCGGCGGCGGCCATCGCGGCGATCCCGCCCGCCAGGCGGTGCACGTAGACCTCCATGGCGAGCGAGTCCGCGGGGACCTCCCGCATGTCCGCGGTGCCCGCGAGGGCCAGCAGCCCGGAGCGCTTCTCCAGGGTCTCGGCGACCTCGTGCGGGCTCAGCCCCTCGTGCTCGGTCAGCCACAGCACGAGCCCCGGATCGACCGAGCCCGAACGGGTGGCCATGACCAGGCCCTCCAGCGGGGTGAACCCCATGGTGGTGTCCACGCTGCGGCCGTCCACCACGGCCGCGAGCGAGGCGCCCGCGCCGAGGTGGGCGGTCACGATCCGCCGCGCCCCGGTCAGCTCCGCGGTCCGCGCGGAGCACCGGGCGTGGGACAGGCCGTGGAAGCCGTAGCGGCGGATCGCGTAGCGCTCGCGCCACTCCCGCGGCACCGCGTACGTCGCCG
Source organism: Pseudonocardia xishanensis (assembly GCF_039541715.1). NCBI lineage: Bacteria > Bacillati > Actinomycetota > Actinomycetes > Pseudonocardiales > Pseudonocardiaceae > Pseudonocardia > Pseudonocardia xishanensis. The sequence goes on along the minus strand of NZ_BAABGT010000025.1, from coordinate 50,958 downwards.
CGGACTCCGGGATCGTGGTGTGGAACGCGGTGTCGAAGCAGGCCACCGCCGGGACCGCGGGCAGCAGCGCGGTCACCGCGTCCACCCCCCGCAGCGACTTGGGCTGGTGCAGCGGGGCGAGCGCCGTCAGGTCCTCCAGCGCCCGCCGGACCTCCCGGTCGATCCGCACCGGGTCGGTGAACCGGGTGCCGCCGTGCACGATCCGATGCCCGACGGCGTCCGGTTCCGGCCACCGGCTCAGCGCCGACTCCAGGTCCGCGCCGGGCTCGGCGTCCGTCGTGCGCTCGACCTCGTCCTCCGGGCCGAGCAGGCGCAGCTTCAGGCTCGACGAGCCCGCGTTGACCACGAGCACCCTCACGCGCCGGTCCTCACTGCCACGTCCAGTTCGCGATCGCCGGGTCGTCCTCGCCGTGCTCGCGGGTGTAGCGGCGGGCGGCGAGCCGGGCGTCCGCCATCCGCTGGCGCAGCGACGCCGCCCGCGACCCGAGGCTCGGGACCCGGTCGATGACGTCCATGACCAGGTGGAAGCGGTCCAGGTCGTTGAGCATGACCATGTCGAAGGGGGTCGTGGTGGTGCCCTCCTCCTTGTAGCCGCGCACGTGCAGGTTGCCGTGGCCGCGGCGGGCGTACGTCAGCCGGTGGATCAGCCAGGGGTACCCGTGGAAGGCGAAGACGATCGGCTTGTCCACGGTGAACAGCGCGTCGAACTCCTTGTCCGACAACCCGTGCGGGTGCTCGGTCCGCGGCTGCAGCCGCATCAGGTCGACCACGTTGATCACTCGGACCGCGAGGTCCGGACAGTGCTCGCGCAGGAGCTTCGCCGCGGCCAGCGTCTCGAGCGTGGGGACGTCCCCGCAGCAGGCGAGCACGACGTCCGGCTCGCCCGCCACGTCGTCGGAGGGGCTCGACGCCCAGTCCCAGATCCCCAGGCCGCGGGTGCAGTGCGCGATCGCCTCGTCCATCGTGAGATAGGTCAGCTGCGGCTGCTTGCCCGCGACGACGACGTTGACGTAGTGCCGCGACCGCAGGCAGTGGTCCATCGTGGACAGCAGCGTGTTGGTGTCCGGCGGCAGGTAGACGCGGGTGACCTCGGCCTTCTTGTTGATCACGTGGTCGAGGAAGCCGGGGTCCTGGTGGGAGAAGCCGTTGTGGTCCTGGCGCCACACGTGGCTCGACAGCAGGTAGTTCAGCGACGCGATCGGCGCCCGCCACGGGATGGACCGGGTGGTCTTGAGCCACTTGGCGTGCTGGTTGAGCATCGAGTCGACGATGTGGATGAACGCCTCGTAGCTGGTGAACAGCCCGTGGCGGCCGGTGAGCAGGTAGCCCTCCAGCCAGCCCTGGCACAGGTGCTCGGACAGCACCTCCATCACCCGGCCGCCGGGGGCCAGGTGCTCGTCCCCCTCGACCACCTCGGCGTTCCAGGCCCGGTCGGTCACGTCGAACACCGCCTGCAGCCGGTTCGACGCGACCTCGTCCGGCCCGAACAGCCGGAACCGGTCGGTGTTGCGTGCCATGACGTCCCGCAGGAACCCGCCGAGCACGGTCGTGGCGGCGCTGCTCTCCACCCCGGGGCGGTCCACGGTCACGGCGTGGCCGCGGAAGTCCGGCATCGCGAGGTCGCGCAGCACGAGCCCGCCGTTGGTGTGCGGGTTGGCGCTCATCCGCCGCGCCCCCTCGGGGGCGAGCGCGCGCAGCTCCGGGACCAGCCCGCCCGCGTCGTCGAACAGCTCCTCCGGGCGGTAGCCGCGCATCCACTCCTCGAGCTTCGCGCGGTGCCCGGCATCCGTCCGGGTGTTCGCCAGCGGGACCTGGTGGGCGCGGAAGGTGCCCTCCACCTGCCTGCCGTCCACCTCCTTCGGGCCGGTCCAGCCCTTCGGGGTGCGCAGGACGATCATCGGCCAGGCGGGGCGCCCGGCGGGCGGGTCCGCCTTGATCGCGGCGATCTCGTCCAGCACCTCGTCCAGGGTGGAGGCCAGCTCGGCGTGCACCGCCCGCGGCTCGTCACCGCCGACGAACCGGGGCGCGAATCCGTAGCCGCGCATCAGGGCGGCCAGCTCGTCGGTCGGGATCCGGGCGAGGACCGTCGGGTTGGCGATCTTGTAGCCGTTGAGGTGCAGGACCGGGAGCACCACGCCGTCTCGGCGCGGGTCCAGCCACTTGTTCGAGTGCCAGCTCGCGGCGAGCGGTCCCGTCTCGGCCTCGCCGTCCCCGACCACGCAGAGCGCGAGCAGGTCCGGGTGGTCGAACACGGCGCCGTAGGCGTGCAGCAGCGCGTAGCCGAGCTCGCCGCCCTCGTGGATCGAGCCCGGGGTCTCCGGCGCGACGTGGCTGGGGATCCCGCCGGGGAACGAGAACTGTCGGAACAGCGCCCGCATCCCGTCGACGTCGTCGGTGACCGACGAGTAGATCTCGGAGTACGTGCCCTCGAGGTAGGCGTTCGCGACCAGCCCGGGCCCCCCGTGCCCGGGGCCGGTCACGAACAGCGCGTTCAGGTCCCGCATCCGGATCGCGCGGTTGAGGTGGGCGTAGAGCAGGTTCAGCCCGGGGGTGGTCCCCCAGTGCCCCAGCAGCCGCGGCTTGACGTGCTCCGCCCGCAGCGGCTCTCGCAGCAGCGGGTTGTCCAGTAGGTAGATCTGGCCCACGGACAGGTAGTTCGCAGCCCGCCAGTAGGCGTCGAGCAGGTCGAGATCGTCGCTCACGGAGCCCCCTCGGTGTCACCGTGTCCGACCGTACTCAGTCCCCCGCCGCCCACGCCTGCGCAGCGGCCAGATCCGTCCCCGCGAACGGCCGGACCCGGGGGTGCACCAGGCGGTCGGCCGCCGCGGCGACCGTCGACGCCACCGGGGTGTCGCTGACCAGCGCGATCCTGCGGATCTTGGCGTGGTGCCCGACGACGAACTGCACGTGCCGGATCACGCTGCCCAGGCTCGTCCAGCCGGGGATCCGGCGGATGTGCAGCACCAGGCCGCGCAGCTCGCCGTGCTCGCGCGTCCACGGGTCGACCGTGGCCGCCAGCCGCTCGAAGTCCTCGATGCGCAGCGCCTGGTCCACCTCGGCGGTCACGACGCCGGTCTCGGCGTCCAGCGCGACCTCCACCCGGGCCTCGGCGGGCAGCGCCGCGAGCCACTGCGCCGCCTCCTCCCGCCCACCCGCCGGGAACACCTTCATGGGGAACGGCACCACGAAGGCGGCCCACTCGGTCGCCGTGCGGAGGGCGGTCCTGTCCGTGACGACCGCGACCCCGTCGTAGGCGCCGACCGTGCCGAGCCCCAGGCCGATGTCGTCCAGGACCGCGGCCGGGGTGAGCCCCTCGAAGTCGGCCTGGATCTCGATCAGGCAGCGCAGCCGCCCGTCCGCCTCGCGGGCCCGCTGGACCATCGGCCCGATGACCTTCTCGTAGTCCTCGACCGTCAGCCTGCCCCCGACCCGCAGCCCGAAGACCCCGTGCGGCAGTCCGACCAGTTCCTCGATCATGCGTCCTCCTCGTCGACTCGTGGTCGGGACCATCGTCCGGCGCGCGGCCGGGACCGTCCCAGGGGTCGGAAGGCCCCGTCGTCGCGCCGAAGTCCCCCCGACCGCGCCCGGGCCGAACGGCCGGTGGGGTCCGGCCCGTCGCCCCTGCCCGCGGGTCGCGCGGGGGGCGAGCCTGCGAGCGCCGGACACGTCGGAAGGAGCCGCCATGCTCAGCGTTCCCCGCACCCCCACGGTGCGTCGCTCCGGACGGGGCCCGCGATGACGGCGTCGGCGGAGACCCGGACCGTGGCCGCGGGCCGGGTGGACCTGCGGGCCGTCGCGGTCTTCCTCACCGTGACGTTCGGTGCGTCGTGGCTGATCGCGAGCCCGCTGTGGTTCAGCGGCCGCGGCCTCGCCACCCCCGGCGCGACGCTGCTGCTCGGCGCGATGATGGTCAGCCCGAGTCTCGGGGTGCTCGCGGTCCGGCTGACCGTGCAGCGCGGGCGCAGGCTCACCGAAGGGACCGGGCTGGGCGGCACCGGGTTCCGCCGGTGGTGGCGATGGGGGCTGCTCGGCTGGCTCGCGCCCCTTCCGCTCGCGCTGCTCGCGCTCGGGCTCGCCACCGCCGTCGGCGTCTACCACCCGGACCTCGCACACCTGTCCGGCCTGACGGCGGCCCTCGGCCCGCTCCCGGTCTCCCCGTGGGTGCTCGTGGCCGCCCAGCTCGCGCAGGTCCTGGTCGTCGGCTGGGTCGACGTGATCCCCGCCCTGGGCGAGGAATGGGGGTGGCGGGGCTGGCTGCTGCCCGAGCTGCTGCCCTGGGGTGAGTGGCCCGCGATGGTCGTGATCGGGGTCGTCTGGGGTCTGTGGCACGCCCCGGTCCTGCTGCTCGGGTACAACTACCCGCTGGAGGGCCCGGCGGTGCGGCTGCTGCTGATGGTCGCCTTCTGCGTCGTCCTGTCGGTGCTGTTCGGGTGGTTGCGGCTGCGGTCGGAGAGCGTGTGGCCCGCCGCGATCGCGCACGGGTTCCTCAACGCCGCGGCCGGGTCGGCACTGCTGTTCTCGACCGCCGGGCAGCCCGTCGACAACGCCACGACGGGGCTGCTCGGCTGGACGGGCTGGCTGGTCCTGGCCGCGGCGTTCCTGGGTGTGACCGCGGTCGTCCGGCACGCGCGGTGACAGGGTCGTCCTCCCCCCGTGGTTCGGGTCCTGCGGCGGCCGGGGTGCGGCCCTTCCGCCCTACGGGCGGCGCCCGCGGCGGAGCAGGCTCGGCCCCGTCAGGAGAGGAGGTGGAGATCATGAGGCTCGACTGGAAGGACGCAGCGGCGACGATGCTCGTCGCGGCGGTCGTCGTGCCGTACGTCGGCTACCTGGTGCGGGGGGAGATGCCCTTCATCCAGGACCCGCGCGGCATGGCGGCGACCGGGCTGGTGCTCGGGTTCGCCGCGGCGGCGCTCGCGTTCCGGCAGTGGTTCGCGCCCGGTCCGATGCAGCGCACGGCGCTGCTGGCGGGCGCGGCCACGCTGGGGCTCGGTGTCGCGGCGCTGTGGACGGAGAACGAGATCCTGCTGGCCACGTTCCTCGGCGGAATCGTGGTGACGTGGGCTCTCGGTGAGCTCATCCACGTCCGGGCGCACCCGAAGGCGCATCCCACGCCGACGGGGCCCACGGCGGCCGGACACGCCTGACACCCGGCGGGGCCACGGCCTTCCGGGCCGTGGCCCCGCCCTCGTCCCCCACCCGACCCGGAGGTCGTCGTGTCCTCGACGGACTGGGCGGCGCGGACCGGCACGGTCCTCGGCGCCGTCATGATCGGCGGGGCGGCGCTCAACGCCGCGCTGCTCGCCACCCGCCCCGCGATGTACCAGGCGCTCGGCGACTGGATGAACGGGCCGGAGGTGCTGCAGCGGCTCTGGACCGCCACGATGGGCGCCCATCCGCTCGTGTGGGTGCCGGTCGTCGGCATCGGCTACGAGCTCGCGGTCGGCCTGCTCGCGATCGCCCGCAGTCCCCGGCGCAGGCTCGCCGGGCTGGTCGGCATCGCCGCGTTCCACATCGGACTGCTCGTCATGGGCCTGTGGTGGTGGGCCGTGCCGGTCCTCGCCGTGGTCGTCGCCGCGATCGTGAGCACCTGGCGCGGCCTGCAGGTCGGGATCGCCCGATGACCGCGCCGCAGACCGAGGTCCGGCCGGTCGCCCGCCGCCTGCCCGTCGCCCCGCTCACCGGGCTCGCGGCGGGCCTCGCCGCGGTGCACGCCGCACTACTGCTCGTCCTGCACGGTCGGGGCGCGCCGGTGCCGTTCACCACGTCGCGCGGCGAGGAGGTGCTGCTCACCGGCAGCGGCGTGGACGCGCACGACACGGTGTTCACCGCGGCCGGGAACCTCGGGGTCGCCGTGGTGACGCTGGTCGTCGCCGCGCTCGTCCCGCTCGCGCTCCGCAGCGCCCTGGCGGGCTCGACCCGGGCCGTGCTGTTGCTCCTCGGGCTGCTCGGCTACCTGTTCTACGCCTCCGCGACCACCGCCTTCGGCTCGGCCTACGGGCCGCTGTTCCTGCTCGAGGTGGCCGTCCTGGCCGCGGCACTGCCCGCCTTCGTGCTGGCCGCCGCCGCCGTCTCCCGCTCCGCGCGGGTCGCGACCGTGGACGGGCGGGGCTACCCGCGCCGTCCCCTCGGGATCTTCCTGCTCGCGGCCGCCGCGGTGACCGCCGTGGTCTGGGCGACCCCGCTGGTGGGCTCGCTGGTCACCGGCACGGCCCCGCCCACCCTGGGCCCCGCGACCACGATGGTGACCGACGTGCTCGACCTCGCCGTCATCGTCCCGGCCACGCTCGTCGGGGGGCTGCTGGTCCTGCGGCGCAGCCCGCTGGGCCCGGTGGTCGCGGCGCCCCTGCTGGCGCTGATCACCGCGCTGCTGCCCGCCATCGTGCTGAGCACGCTGTTCCAGGTCGGCGCCGGGATCCGTTTCGGACCGGCGGAGGTCGCGGGCCCCATCGGCGGGTTCCTGCTGCTCGGCCTCGTGGGGGCCGTCCTGCTCTCGCGGCTGCTCGCCGCGGCGCCCGCGACGCGATGAGGGTCGCGGTCCCGAGCGCGAGCAGCGCCAGGACCTCGAGCACCCGGACCACCTCCACCGGAGGCTCCACGTGTCCGTCGCACCGAGGATGACGGGGCGCGTCCGTCCATGATCAGGGTCGAACGGCAGTGCCGGACCGGGCCCGGGGCCGGGGCGTGCGGCCCTGGTCCGGCCCGCGCGCCGCGACCGACGCTGCCCTCCGTGTCCTCCTCCCGGCGTCGGTGGGTGGTCGGCTTCGTGCTGACGCTCCTGCTCGCCTACGGCGTCGCCGCCCTCGTGCCGGACGTGCGCGAGGCCGTGGTCGGGGTCGGGGGCGTGGGACCGCTCGCCCTGCTCGGGGCCGTCGCGCTGGAGGCGGTCTCGCTGGTCTGTGCCGCGATGATGTCCCACGCGCTACTGCCCGCCCGGTCGCTGTCCCGCTGGACCATCCTGCGCATCGACCTGACCGGCTACGGAGCGAGCCACGTGCTCCCGGGCGGCACGGCGACCGCCGCCGCCCTGCGCCTGCGGCTGCTGGAGGAGCACGGCGTCCGCGCCGCCGACGGGCTCTACCTGGCCACGGTCGAGGCCACCGCCGCCCCGCTGGTGCTCGCCGGGATCCTCGCGCTCGCGCTCGTCGGCACGCTGCACGACTCGCTCAGCGCGGTCGAGGTGTCCGCCGCCGTGGTGACGGTCTCGATCGCCGCGACGGTCGTGGTGCTGGCGGTGCTGGCCCGCAGCGGGGAGCGGGTCGACCGGGTCGTCACCCGGGCGTTGCGCCCGCTCCGGCGGCTCGACGGCGCCCGGGTCGGCGCCCAGGCCCGGGTGATCGCCGAGCACCTCGCCACCCTCCCCCACCGCCCGCGGCTGCTCGCGGCGCTGGTGGCGTGGTCGGCGGGCAACTGGCTGCTCGACGCGGCCGCCCTCTGGCTCGTCGTGACCGCCGCCGGGTTCCGGCCCGGGATCGGCGAGCTGCTGGTCGCCTACGGCCTGACCTGGCTGCTGGCGGTCATCCCGCTGACCCCGGGCGGGATCGGCGTGGTCGAGGGCGTGCTGATCCCCTCGCTGATCGCGCTCGGCTGCCCGGCCGCGGTCGCCGTCGGCGGGGTGCTGGCGTGGCGGGTGGTGAACTTCTGGCTGCCGATCCCGGTCGCCGGGCTCACCTGGCTGTCGCTGCGCCGGGGAGCCGCGGGCCGAGTCAGTCCTGCGGGGCCCCGGCCGGACGCGGCTGCGGGGCGTACTGGACGCTCCCCCACGCGGCGCGCGCGCCGCTGTCCCCGATCCGCACGACCTGGACCGCAGCGGCACCTGCGAGGAGGACGGTGAGGACCGCGAGGACCGCGAGCGAGACCCGGGCCGCAGGCGCGCCGACGCGCGGGGCGCGGGCGGTGCCGGGACCGTCGGCGCGGGCGGGGCCGTGGGCTGCCGGGGCGAGGGCGCCTGCGGGGGCGCGGCGCCACCGCTCCACCAGGACCAGGCCGAGCACCGTCACCAGCAGCGGGCCGACGAACACCAGCAGCTGGTCGCCGAGCTCGGCGTGGGCGGCGAGCGCCGCGGTGCGGGGCAGCTGGTGCTCGAGCCCCTCCCCCGTGCTCGTCGCGATCGGGACGGACACCGCGGCCAGCGCGGTCAGGACGAGGACCGGCCACCCCCAGCGCCGCCGCGCGGCAGGCCAGAGGGCGACGGCGAGCGCGCCGAGGACCGCGGCGGGGACCAGGACCACCACCGCGTGCACGACGAGCGGGTGTAGCGGGAGGCCGGAGAGGAACGTGGGCACGGGGTTGATCGTCGCGACGGATTCTCAGAGCTTCCTTGGCGGTGCCCGTCGAGCGACCCCGCCGCCCGACCCCCGCCGACGGCCCTCCGGCCCGCCGCGAGGGGGCCTTCGCCCCTGCCGATCCGACGCCCGTGGCCGCACGGTGGCGATATGACCACCACACTGCACCCCGTCGCCGTCCAGCTCGGCGAGGGGATCGACCCCGCCCTCGTCCACTACGCCCAGGTCGCGTTCGGCCGCGTGCCGGAGGCCCAGGCGCCGACCCACCTGCGCGTCATCACCGACCACGACCCGACCAACCCGCGCCCCATCCGGGCCCGGATGATGCTGCCCGGCGACCGTTCGGTCTCGATCAGCGCGGCGACCCCGCGCGAGGCGGTCGACGAGCTCGTCGAACAGCTGCTCGCCACCACCTCCGCCGCCTGACCCGGCTCCGCCGCCGAAGGGACCTTGGTCCCGTCGACCGTCACCGAGGGTCCCGAGGACCCGCGCCCCTCGGCCCTCGTGACGGACCCCGCCCGGCGGCGACCCTGATCATCGACCGGAACCGCCGGTGGCCAGGGAGGGCCGCATGAACCTCGATCTCGCACGGTGGCAGTTCGCCGTCACCACCGTGTACCACTTCCTGTTCGTCCCGCTGACGATCGGCCTGTCCTTCCTCGTCGCCGGGATGCAGACGGCCTGGGTCCGCACGCGCGACGACCGCTACCTGCGGATGACGAAGTTCTGGGGCAAGCTGTTTCTGATCAACTTCGCCATCGGCGTGGTCACCGGGATCGTGCAGGAGTTCCAGTTCGGGATGAACTGGAGCGACTACAGCCGCTTCGTCGGCGACATCTTCGGCGCCCCGCTCGCCATCGAGGGCCTGCTCGCCTTCTTCCTCGAGTCCACGTTCCTCGGACTGTGGATCTTCGGCTGGGACCGGCTCCCGAAGAGGGTGCACCTGGCCTGCATCTGGCTGGCCTCGATCGGCACCCTCCTCTCGGCCTACTTCATCCTCGCCGCGAACTCCTGGATGCAGCACCCGGTCGGCTCGGTCGTCAACGACGCCGCAGGGCGCGCCGAGCTGAAGGACTTCGGTGCCGTCCTCACCAACTCGACGGCCGTCGGCGCGTTCGCGCACACCATCACCGCCTGCTTCGTGACCGCCGGGGTGTTCGTGCTCGCCATCAGCGCCTGGCACCTGCGCCGCGCAGATCGGCCCGGCACCCACACCGAGGTGTTCCGGCCCTCCATCCGGATCGCGCTGGTCACGCTGCTGATCGGCAGCCTGGGCGTCGTCGTCAGCGGCGACATGCAGGCCCGGCTGATGACCCAGCAGCAGCCCATGAAGATGGCCGCCGCGGAGGCGCTCTACGACACCGTCACGCCCGCCTCGTTCTCGCTGTTCACCGTCGGCTCGCTCGACGGGTCGCAGGAGGTCTGGAGCCTGCGGGTGCCGCGGGTGCTGTCGTTCATGGCCACCGGCTCGTTCGACGGGACCGTCGAGGGCATCAACGACCTGCAGGCCCGCAGCGAGCAGACCTACGGGCCCGGCGACTACACCCCGAACATCCCCACCACCTACTGGACCTTCCGGTTCATGATCGGGTTCGGGGCGCTGGCCGGGCTGCTCTCGGTGATCGGGCTCTGGTTCACGCGCAGGCGCGCGACGAAGCCCATCCCGCGCTGGTTCCTCACCACCTCGGTGGTCGCGCTGTTCCTGCCGTTCGCGGCCAACAGCCTGGGCTGGATCTTCACCGAGATGGGCCGCCAGCCCTGGCTGGTGTTCGGCATGCTGCGCACCGCCGACGGCGTCTCGCCCGCGGTCTCCGCGACCTCGGTGTGGATCTCGCTGATCGTGTTCACCCTGCTCTACGGCGCGCTCGCCGTCGTCGAGGTCGGCCTGATGCTGCGCTACGTCAAGGCCGGACCGCCCCCGCCCGCCGAGGTGGAGCCCGCGCGCGAGCCCGCCCCCCGTCCGTCGATCAGCTACTAGGAGCACCGGCCATGGAGCTCACCACCCTCTGGTTCCTGCTCATCGCCCTGCTGTGGACGGGCTACTTCGTCCTCGAGGGCTTCGACTTCGGCGTCGGGATGCTGCTGCCCGTCGTCTCCCGCGACGAGACCGACCGGCGCGTCGCGCTCGGCACCATCGGCCCGGTCTGGGACGGCAACGAGGTCTGGCTGCTCGTCGCGGGCGGTGCGACGTTCGCGGCCTTCCCCGAGTGGTACGCCTCGCTGTTCTCCGGCTTCTACCTTGCCCTGCTCGTGCTGCTGGTCGCGCTGATCCTGCGCGGGATGGCGCTGGAGTACCGCGGCAAGATCGACGACGACCGGTGGCGCCGCCGCTGGGACGCCGCGATCGTCGGCGGGTCGTTCGTGCCCGCGCTGCTGTGGGGCGTCGCGTTCGCCAACATCGTGCGCGGGGTGCCGCTCGACGCCGACCACGAGTACACCGGGACGCTGTTCACCCTGCTGAACCCGTTCGCGCTGCTCGGCGGGGCCACCACGGTGCTGCTGTTCGCCCTGCACGGTGCGGTCTTCCTCGCGCTGAAGACGACGGGCGAGGTCCGCACCCGGGCGATCGGCGTCGCGAAGATCGCCGGCCCGCTGCTCATCGTGGCCGGTGGCGGGTTCCTGGCCTGGGCCGTGCTCGCCTACGGCCCACTGTGGACGCTGGTGCCCGCCGGGGTCGCCGCCGTCGCGCTGGTCGTCGGGACCCTGCTGGCGGCCCGCGGCCGCGAGGGCTGGGCGTTCCTGTCCACCGCGGGGGCGATCGTCGCCATCGTGGTGACGCTGTTCGGCACGCTGTTCCCGGACGTCCTGCCCGCCACCGACCCGGCGAACAGCCTCACCACGACCAACGCCTCCTCGACCGCGTACACGCTCACGATCATGACCTGGGTCGCGGTCGCCGTGACGCCGATCGTGCTGGCCTACCAGGCGTGGACGTTCTGGGTGTTCCGCAGGCGGCTCACCCGCGACGACATGACCGGCGAGGCAGGGCTGCCGGTGCGCGCGGGGGCCCACGCGCGATGAAGCCCCTCGATCCACGCCTGCTCCGCCAGGCGTCCGCCGCACGCCGCTTCGTCCTGCTCGGACTGGGCGTCGCCGTGGCCGCCGCCGCGCTGGTGATGGTCCAGGCCGACCTGCTGTCCCGGGTGGTCGCAGAGGGGTTCCTCGGCGGCGTCCGGCTCGACGTGCTCGGACCGGTGCTGGGGCTGCTGCTCGCGGCCGTCGCCGGTCGGGCGGGGCTGGCGTGGATCGCGGAGGTGGCCGCGCACCGCGCGTCCGCCGACGTCGTGCGCGAGCTGCGCGGCCGCATCGTCGCGCACGTGCTGCGCCTCGGCCCCCGCCGCGAGGACCTGCCCCCGCGCGGCGAGCTCGCCACCCTCACCGCCCGCGGGCTCGACGACCTGGAGGGCTACTTCGGCCGCTACCTGCCCGCGCTGCTGGTCGCGGCCGTGGTGCCCGCGATGCTCGGGGTCCGGATCCTCACCGCGGACTGGGTGTCGGCGGTGATCGTCGGGCTGACGGTGCCGCTGGTGCCGGTGTTCGCGGTCCTCGTCGGCCTGCACACCGAGCGCTCCACCGCCCGGCAGTGGCGCACCCTCGCGGTGCTGGGCCACCACTTCCTCGACCTGGTCGCGGGCCTGGACGTGCTGGTCGCGTTCGGCCGGACCCGGCACCAGACCTCGGGCCTGCGCACGCTGGCCGAGGCCTACCGGCGGGCCACGATGCGCACCCTGCGGGTGGCGTTCCTGTCCTCGCTGGTGCTCGAGCTGGTCGCCACCCTGTCGGTCGCCCTGGTCGCGGTCTCGATCGGCCTGCGACTGGTCGACGGCAGCCTCGACCTCGGCACCGGGCTGCTCGTGCTGCTGCTGGCCCCGGAGGTCTACCTGCCGCTGCGCGCGGTGGGCGCCCGCTTCCACGACGCCGCCGCGGGCACCGCCGCGGCGGGCACCGCGCTCGACCTGCTCGACACCCCCGCACCGGAGTCCGGCCGGTCGGGCGCGCCGGACCCCGCCACCCATCCCGTGCGGCTGCGCGGCGTCCGGGTCGACGGTCGGCTCGCCCCGCTGTACCTCGACCTGGCCCCGCGCACGGTCGTCGGGATCACCGGGCCCAGCGGCTGCGGCAAGTCGACGCTGCTCGACGTGCTGGCCGGCCTGCGGGCCCCCGACGGCGGCACGGTCGCCGTCGGCGACACCGACCTCGCCGACGTCGAGCCGACCTGGTGGCGCCGCCGGGTCGCCTGGGTGCCGCAGCGCCCGGTGCTGACCGGGGACACGGTCCGCGGGGCGATCGCCCTCGCCACTCCCGACGCCGACCCGGAGGCCGTGGCCCGCGCGGCCCGGCTGGCCTGCCTCGACGTCCCGCTCGACACCCCGCTCGGCGAGGACGGGGACGGGCTGTCCACCGGGCAGCGCCGCCGGGTCGCGCTCGCCAGGGCGATCCTCGCCGACCGTCCGCTGCTGCTGCTCGACGAGCCCACCGAGGGCGTCGACGCGGACACCGAGGCCGCGATCGGTGCGTCACTCGAGGAGATCGCGACGGGCCGCACCGTGCTCGTCGTGAGCCACCGGTCGGACGTGCTCGGCCGCTGCGACCGCGTGGTCGCGCTGTCGGCGTCCGACCGCACCGAGCTGCCGGAGGAGTGTGGGGGGGTCTCACCTCCGGCAGGGGACGGCCGGCCCGCGCGGGCGAGTCGCGGGCCGGACCGTCCCACCCGACACCCGGCTGCGGCGGCACCGTCCCCCCGCCCGTCGCAGCCGGGCCCGCGCCGCGCCCTCGCCTGGGTGTGGCAGGCGGCCCGCGCGCAGCGGTCCCGGCTGGTCCTGGCCGTGCTGCTGGCCGCCGCGGCGCTGGGCTCGGGGGTGGCGCTGACCGCCACCTCGGCCTGGCTGATCTCCACCGCGGCCCTGCAGCCGCCGGTGCTGACCCTGATGGTCGCGATCGTCGCGGTCCGGGCGTTCGGGCTGGGCAAGGGCGTGTTCCGCTACGCCGAGCGCCTGGTCTCGCACGACGCCGCGCTGCGCGTCGGCAGCGGCCTGCGCGTCCGGATCTGGGGCGACCTCGTCCGGCTCGGACCCGCCGCCACCGCGCGACACCGCCGCGGAGACCTGCTCACCCGGCTCGTCGCGGACACCGACGCCCCGCAGGACCTGCTGGTCCGGGTGCTGCTCCCGGCGTGCGCGGCGCTGCTGGTGGGCGGGGCCGCCGTGCTCATATTCCTCCTGCTGCTGCCCGCCGCCGGGCTCGTACTCGCGGCCGGGCTGCTGGTCGCCGGGGTCGGCGCGCCCGCGGTCGCGGCAGCGGCGGCGCACCACAGTGAACGCCGGACCGCCGCACTGCGCGGCGAGGTCGCCTCGCGCACCGTCGCGCTGCTCGACGCGGCCGCGGACCTGCTGGTCTTCGGCGCGGCGGACCGCCACCGCCGCGGGCTCGCGAGCATCGACGACCGGCTCGCGGCGGCCCGCCGCCGGGCCGCGACGGCGACCGGGGCGGGGACCGCGCTGGCCGTTCTCGCGATCGGCGCGACGACGGTGGCCTGCACCGCGCTCGGCCTGGTCGCCTTCGCCGACGGCCGGATCGCGGGGCCCGTGATCGCGGTGCTCGCGCTGACCCCGCTCGCGCTGGCCGAGGTCGTCGCGGGGCTGCCGGAGGCCGCCGTCCGGCTGCTGTCGATCGTGCCCGCGGCCGAGCGGCTGCGGGACCTGGAGACCCTCGAGCCCGCCGTCGTCGATCCCGAGCACGCCCCGGACGCGGCCCCGCCGGTCGCGCTCGACGCCCGCGGGCTCGCGCTGCGCTGGCCCGGGTCGGACGCCGACGCCGTCTCCGGGCTGGATCTCGACCTGGGGGCGGGGCAGCGGATCGCGCTGGTCGGGCCCTCGGGCAGCGGCAAGTCCACGGCGGTGGCCGCGCTGCTGCGCACGCTCTCGCCGCGGGCGGGCACGCTGCGCGCCGACGGCACGGACGTGCGGGCGCTGCGCGGCGAGCAGGTCCGCGAGGGCATCGCCTGGTGCGGGTCGTGGACCCACCTGTTCGACGGATCGCTGCGCGCCAACCTCGCCCTCGCCGCGCCGGACGCGTGCGACGACGAGCTCGTCGACACCCTGCGCCGGGCGCGGCTCGGGGACTGGTTCGCGGGCCTGCCCGCGGGCCTCGACACCCCCGTCGGCAGGCACGGCGGCGCCGTGTCCGGCGGGGAGCGCCAGCGGCTCGGGATCGCCCGGGCGCTGCTCGCCGAGCGCCCGATCCTGGTGCTGGACGAGCCCACCGCCCATCTCGACGACGCGACCGCCGCCGAGCTGGCCACCGAGATCCTGGCCGCGACGGCGGACCGGACCGCGCTCGTCGTCACCCACCGGCCGGACCAGACGCCCGGGCTCACCCGGGTGGAGGTGGGTCGCGAGCTCGTCGGGAGCGGGGGGTGAGCGTCGAGCACCCGGTTGTGAGGCGGATGCGCGAGCACCGCGCGGCCGACGCGCAGCTGCGGGCCGCGGACGCGATCACGCGCTTCGCGGGCTCGATGTGGTTCGTCTACCTGCACGTCGGGGTGTTCGCGGGCTGGATGCTCCTCGCCGAGCGGAGCCCGTGGCCCACGCTGACGCTGGTGGTGTCGCTGGAGGCGATCTTCCTGTCCACCTTCGTCATGATCGGGCAGAACCGGGCCTCGGCGTTCCAGCAGGCCAAGGCCGACCACGACTTCCTGGAGCAGGAGGTCGAGCTCAAGACCAACACCCAGCTCACCCGCGAGATCCACCTGCTCACCACCGAGCTGCACCGGCGGGTCGTCGAGGAGGGGGCGGCGCCGCGATGAGGTGGTCGCGCTGGTTCGCGCTGGTCACCGCCGGGGAGTTCCTCGGGTTCGTGGCGCCCGCGGCGGTCGGGGCGCTCTCGACGTCCTGGCCGATGGCGGCCACCGCCCCCGCCCTGCTCGCCGCCGGGGCCGTCGAGGGGTCCGCGCTCGGCTGGGCCCAGGCCCGCGCGTTCGCGCTGCCCGGCCTGCCGGTCGCGCGGTTCGTCCTCGCGACGGCGGCGGGTGCGGTCGCGGCGTACGCGCCGGCCCTGGTGCCGATGGCGCGGGAGGGCCGGGTGCCGCTGCCCCTGCTGGTCGTCGGCGGGCTGGTCCTGCTCCTGACCATCGGCACGGCGCAGTGGCTCGTGCTGCGGAGCGTCGTGCCCCACTGCGGCTGGTGGGTGGCCACCACCGCGGGCGCCTGGATGGCCGGGCTGCTCGCGTTCACCGCCGTGGCGCCGCCGCTGTGGCAGCCGGGTCAGCCGCTCTGGCTGCGGGTCGCGATCGGGGTGCTGGGCGGGCTGGTCATGGCGGCCGTGGTGGCCGCGCTGACCGGGCTCGCCGCGGTCCGGGTCAGTCGGCGAGCAGCTCCGCGGCCAGTGCGCGGGTGAGACCGCCGATCTCGTCCCGGATCGGCCGGACCACCTCGGTCCCGCGGCCCGCCGCACGATGATGGTGAACAGCAGCCCGTAGAGCGCGAACGGCCCCATCCGGGGGAGGAACCGCTGCTCGTACCGGGTGCGCCCCGGCGCGCGCTCCCCGATGCGGCGGGTGAGGTACCCGGCGACGAGCCCGAGCGCCATCGCGGCGAGGATCCGGACCGGCAGGAACCGGTCCAGCGTGGAGAGACGCGGGGCCGCGGTGACGGTCATGCTCGCACACGCACGCCTCGCCGCCCTCGTGTGACGCGATCTTGACGAACCTCGAATCGAGGCGCAACCTCTGTCTCGACATCCATCGAAACAAGGAGTGGTCATGTCTCGAGTCCAGCTGGCTCTGCGGGTCGCCGACCTGGAGGGGTCGATCGACTTCTACCGGTCGCTGTTCGGCGTGGAGCCCGCCAAGCGGCGCCCCGGGTATGCCAACTTCGCCATCGCCGAGCCGCCGCTCAAGCTGGTGCTGATCGAGGGCGCCCCCGACGAGCCGACCGTGATGGACCACCTCGGTGTCGAGGTGGAGACCACCGACGAGGTCCACGCCGCCACCGGTCGGCTGTCCGAGCTCGGCCTGTTCACGCGGGTCGAGGACGACACCACCTGCTGCTACGCCGTGCAGGACAAGGTCTGGGTGCACGGCCCGGGCCGGGAGCCGTGGGAGGTCTACACCGTCAAGGCGGACGCGCCCGACGCCACGTCGGTCCATCCGGTGGGGGTCTCCCCCACCGCGTCGTGCGAGTGCGGGGCACCCGCGGGCCTCACCGAGGAGACGGCCTGCTGCGGATGACCGCGGACACCGGTGCGGGTGCGGCGCGACGGTCGCGCCCCACCCGCACCGGACGCGGTCAGCGGGCGGCGACGGCGGGCTGCCGGGTCGGGCGGGCGCCGACCGCGACGAGGACCACGCCGATCACCAGCAGGCCGAGGCCCACGCCGAGCATCGCCGCGGCCGTGACGCGCAGGACCGGGACCTGGGCCCCCACCTGGACCTCGGCCTGGACGGGGGCGGATCCGTCGGCGTTCATGACGACCGCCGTCCAGGTCCCCGGAGCGGGCGTCCAGGTGACGGTCTGCGTGCCCGGGCCGGACGCGGACACGGTCCAGAAGGCCTGGGCGGCGGGCGGTGTCGCCGGTGCCCCACCGGCCACGTCGACGATGCCGGCCGGGACCGCGCCGTTCGCGCGCCAGACGCCTGCCGCGACGCCGCCGAGGTAGCCGGCGACGCTCGACGACGGCGCGATGCCGACGAACACGTCCCGGCCGCCGACGGCCCGCGCCTGCAGGGTGACGTCGCCGAGCAGCTGCGCGACGAGGTCGGGGTCCTGCGGGCTCTCGATCACCAGCGGGTCGGTCCGCAGCGCGTGACCCGCGGTGGCGGCCGAGCCGATGCCCGAGGCGATGAAGCCCGCAGCGTCTCGCCCCGCCCGGTCCACGGCCATGCCGGTGATCCCGACGGCGACCATGCCGAGGGCGAACGCGGTGAGCAGCGCGCCGATCACGATCGTCACCGACCGTCCCGCGCTGGGCGGCGGCACCGCGACCGCCTGCTCGGGGGCGGCCGGGGGGCGGGGCGGGGCCGCGGTGGGCCTGCTCATGACAGTCGCGCCGACCCCGGCACGCGGCCCGGCGGCGGCGGGCACGGTGCCCGGGGCCTCGGACCGCGGGGGCTCGGCGGCCTCCCCGGGCCCGCCGGTGTCGGTGGGCGGGAGCGGCGGCAGGGGCTCCTCGCCGCCCTGGTCCAGCCGGAACGGCGGGTAGACGTCCGTCATCAGCGAGGTGTAGGCGATCACCCGCAGGACCCAGCGGTCCAGGCCCACGGCCAGGTCGAACAGACCGCGCGGGTAGCGCCCGGTGAACAGCATCGCGACGACCGCGAACAGCACGAGCACCAGGATCAGGCCGCCGTCGAAGGCCGAGGAGGTGAGGCCGTCGACCCGGTCGACGACCGTGCTGCCCGCACCGAGCAGGAACGCCAGGACCACGTACTGCGGGATCGCCAGCAGCCACCACTTGACCAGCACGAGGCCGCGCGAGAGCCGCTCCGGGTAGTCGACGTCCAGCCGCGCCGGGTAGTCCGGCACGTCGGCGAGGGTGAACGGCGGGTAGCGGTCGGTGGCGCCCGCGGCGTAGCCGTAGAACACGACCCGCCAGCCCCAGCGGAGCACGCCGACGTTGAAGCCGAAGATCGCGCGCGGGTAGCGGCCGGTCACCAGGATCGCGAAGAACGCGACGACGGTCAGCACCGTGAAGGCCACGCCGAGGGCGGCGAGCACGATCAGGTGCGGGATGAGCAGGAGCCATTTGACGAGCCACAGGCCGCGCGAGACCCCGGGATCGAGGCGGCCGGTGACCCGCACCGGATGTGGAGTGTTCGTCATGGCCGCCACCGTCTCGTCGGCGCGGACCGGTCGGGCAGGGCCGCCGGGCCCGCCGCGGGGGGCCGGAGGACCCGCTGCGGGGGCGGACGGGGGCGAAGGTCCCGGTCCGGCGTGCCGTCCGGCGCGTCCGGCGCGGACCAGGGGCTCTGCCCCCTCGGTCGCCGGGCGCGCAGGCTCGACCCCGTGCCGCGGGCGGGCCGCGGCCGACCGGGCAGCCGACGAGGGAGCCGACGATGACCACCACCCAGAACCCGCACTCCGACGTGCTCGTGGTGCACGCCTCCAAGAGCGGCGGGACCGCGGGCATCGCCACGACCGTCGCCGAGGAGCTCCGCGCGCACGGGCTGACCGTCGACGTCGCCACGGCCGCGGACGCCGCGGCCGACGGGGTCACCCTGGCCGGGTACCGCGCCGTCGTGCTCGGCAGCGCGATCTACTCGCGTCGCTGGCGACCGGAGGCGATGCGCTTCCTGCGCAGGCACCGGGTCATGCTGCGCGCCCGCCGGGTGTGGCTGTTCCAGTCCGGGCCCTGCGGGCCGGAGGCCGCGCACGACGCCGAGCACGGCGCCCACGAGCCCCGGGCGGTGGCGGAGCTGCGCGAGGATCTCGACATGGCGCCCCCGATGACCTTCGGCGGGGTCCTCGACCCCGCCACCGCCCGCGGGTTCCTGGCGCGGCGGATGGCCCGCGGTCCGCTGGCGGGCGACTTCCGCGACATGGACCGCGTCCGGGCGTGGGCCCGCGACATCGCCGTCCAGGTACGACAGCTCAGCCGGGCGGGCTGAGATGGCCCGCGACCTGCGCCACGCCGTCGAGCTCGCGCTCCAGGCGCCGTCGGTGCACAACACCCAGCCCTGGCTGTTCCGGCTGAGCGCGGACGAGGTCGAGCTGCACGCCGACCCCGCCCGCCACCTGGCGGGCACCGACCCGGACCACCGCGACCTGCTGATCAGCTGCGGGGCGGTGCTGCATCACCTGGTCGTGGCCGCGGCCGGGCTGGGCATCGCACTGGAGGTCGAGCGCCTGCCCGACCCGGAGCGGCGCCACCACCTCGCCACCGCCCGGATGGTCGGCGGGCCGCCGGACCGCACCGAGGCCGCCCTGTTCGGCCAGCTCGGCAGGCGGCGGACCGACCGGCGGCAGTACGCCGCGGAGCCCGTGCCGCCCGCCCGGATCGCCTCGCTCGTCGCCCGGGCGGCGGCGTTCGGGGTCGGGCTGGTCCCCGCGACCGATCCCGGTGTGCTGGCCCGCATGCACGACGTCCTGTCCGACGCGGCCACCCGGCAGCGGCACGAACCCGGCTACCTCGCCGAGCTGCTGATCTGGACCCACCGCTACGCGGGCACCCGCGACGGTGTGCCTGCCGCGGCGGTGCCCGCCCGCCCCGGCGAGCCCGCGCTGACCCGGTTCCCGGCGGGCAGGCTCACCGGGCGGCAGGCCTTCGGGCCCGACGGCGGGCTCCTGCTCGTCCTGACGACCGCCCGCGACGACCGCATCGACCGGCTCGCCGCGGGCGAGGCGGCCAGCGCGGTGCTACTCGGCGCGACCCGCGTCGGCCTCGCGACGGCCCCGCTCAGCCAGGCGGTCGAGCAGCCGCAGACCCGGGAGCGGCTGCGCCGTGCGCTCGGGATGGCCGACCACCCGCAGCTCGTCGTCCGGATCGGGACCCCGCCGCTCGGGTCGGCGCCGCTGCCCGCGACTCCCCGCCGCTCACTGGAGGCCGTGCTCCTCCGGCGGTGAACCCGGGACCTCCGGCCCTACCGGCCCGGGACCTCCGAACGGTCCCGGGGCTGGTCAGGACGTCCTATCGTGGGGGCACCCGACGACGAAGGAGATCCCCGTGACGATCTCGGTGTTCCTGCTCGACGATCACGAGATCGTCCGCCGCGGCATCGCCCAGCTGCTCGAGACCGAGGACGACATCCAGATCGTCGGCGAGGCCGGGACGGCCGCGCAGGCCCTGGCCCGCATCCCCGCGGCGCGCCCGGACGTCGCCATCCTCGACGTCCGGCTGCCCGACGGCGAGGGCGTCTCGGTCTGCCGGGACGTCCGGTCCTCGATGGACCCCGCCCCGGCCTGCCTCATGCTCACCTCCTTCTCCGACGACGAGGCCCTGTTCGGCGCGATCCTCGCCGGCGCCTCGGGCTACCTGCTCAAGCAGGTCGCCGGGACGGACCTGGTCGGGGCCGTGCGCACCGTCGCGGCGGGCGGCTCGCTGCTCGACCCGAAGGCGACCGCGCTGGTCCTCGACCGGCTCCGACACGGCCGCCAGGAGCCCGAGGACCCCCGCTACGAGTCGCTGAGCCCGCAGGAGCGCCGCATCCTCGAGCTCATCGCGGACGGGCTGACCAACCGGCAGATCGGCCAGGAGCTCTACCTCGCCGAGAAGACCGTCAAGAACTACGTGTCCTCGCTGCTGCACAAGCTCGGGTTCGCCCGCCGCACCGAGGCCGCGGTCTACGCGACCCAGCGCCGTCGCACGAGCCGCTGACGGTGAGCGACCACTTCCGCCACGGGCGGCTCTCGTACCTGCAGCTGCCCGCCGTCGACGTGGACGCCTCGCGGGCGTTCTACGTCGGTGTCCTGGGGTGGGTGGCGGAGGGTGCGGGGTTCGAGGCCCCCGAGCTGATCGGGCAGTGGGTGACCGACCGGCCGGTGTCCGCGGACGGCGGGCCGATGCTGTGGCTGGCCGTCGACCACCTCGACGACGTGCTGGACGCCGTCCCGGCCCACGGCGGCACAGTCGAGCGACCCCCCTACCCGGACGGCGGCGAGCGGTGGCTCGCCGAGGTGCGGGACCCGGCGGGGACCCCCCTCGGCCTGGTCGCGCGGGCGGACCGCCCGCGGCGGGCCTGACGGCGGTCAGGCCGCCTCCGGCAGCGGGATCCGCCAGGTCAGGCGGGTGCCGCCTGCGGGTCGCCTGCGGACGTCGAGCTGTCCCTCGAGCTCCTCGGCCCGGTCGGCGAGGTTGCGCAGCCCGCTGCGGGCGACGTCGTCCGGGATGCCGGTGCCGTCGTCCACGACCTGGAGCATCAGGTCCGCGCCCACCTCGACGGTGACGGTGACGCTCCGCCCGCCGGAGTGCCGCACGGCGTTGCTGACGGCCTCCCGGGTGGCGGCGACGACGTGCGGCACGAGCTCGGCGGGGACCAGCGTGTCCACCGCGCCCGAGGTCCTCAGCGAGGCCGTCAGGCCCGAGTCCGCAGCCAGCTCGGTGACCGTGTCCAGCAGGGCGCGGCGCAGGCCCTGCTCCCCCTGCTCGGCGGTGTGCAGGTCGAAGATCGAGGTGCGGATCTCGCGGACGGTCTCGTCCAGCTCCTCGACGGCGTGGGCGATGCGGTCCTGCACGTCCGGCTGGGTCGAGCGGCGCATCGTGCTCTGCAGCTGCAGGCCCGTCGCGAACAGCCGCTGGATGACGACGTCGTGCAGGTCGCGGGCGATCCGGTCGCGGTCGGCCAGGACGTCCAGCTGGCGTTGGGCGCGGCTCTTCTCCGCCAGCTCGAGTGCCAGCGCGGCCTGCTGGGCGAAGGAGAGGACGAGCGGTACCTCGGCGGGCTGGAAGAGGTCGGCGCCCACGCCGCGGACCGCGATCAGCACCCCGATGATCCGTTCCGCGGACCGCATCGGGACGGCGGCGGTGGGGCCCAGCCCGTCGCCGTCCCAGGTTCCCGAGACGAGCGTGCCCGGCGCGTCGGCGAGCACCGGGCCCCGGCTGTCCGCGAGCTCCAGCAGCGCCTCACCCGGTTCGATGCCGTCCGGCGACAGCTCCGGGACGGCGCCCTCGGCGGCACCGAGTCGGTAGCGGCCCTCCTCGTCGGGGCCGAGCAGCACCACCGCCGCGGCCGACCGGGTCAGCTCCCGCGTGCGCACCGCGACCAGCTCCAGGACCTCCTCCTCCGCCGCCCCGGCCAGGACGTCCGTCCGGACCTCGGCCTGCGCCTCCAGCCACTGCTGGCGCTGCCTGCTCTGCTCGAACAGGTCGGCGTTCTGCACCGCGATGCCCGCCGCCGCCGCGAGCGCCTGCAGGACCACCTCGTCATCCGCGGTGAACTCACCGCCGCCGAGCTTCTCGGTCAGGTAGAGGTTGCCGTACACGGCCTCCCGGACCCGGACCGGCACACCCACGAAGCTGTGCATCGGCGGATGGTTCGGCGGGAAGCCGACGGACGCCGGGTGCGCGGTGAGGTCGGCGAGCCGCAGCGGCTCCGGTTCGACGATGAGCTGCCCGAGCAGGCCCTTGCCGGTCGGCGGGCGGCCCATCGTCTCGCGCTGCCCGGGATGCAGGCCGACCTCGATGAACCGGGCGATCGACCCGTCCGCCGCCAGCACGCCGAGCGCGCCGTAGCGGGCGTCGACGAGGTCCACAGCGGACTGCACGATGCGCCGCAGGGTCGTCTCCAGCTCCAGGCCCGCGGCCACGGCGAGCACGGCGTCGAGCAGGCTCTGCATCCGGTCGCGGCCCGCGGCGATCTGGCCGAGGCGGTCCTGGACCTCGTCGAGCAGCTCCTGGAGCCGCAACCCGGACAGCACCCCGGATACGGGGGATCCCGCGCGCTCCGGGTCCATGGTCCCCACCTCCCGATCGCCGCACCGCATCACCCGCACCGCATCACCGCAGCGCCGCATCATCACACCGCGTCGGCACGGTCCCCGAACGGGCCGAACACCCCGTCCCGACGGGACCTTCGACGCTATCCGGTGCCTGCCGCCGTCAGCAGCCTGGAGTCGTGCCCGGGACGACCGGGCGACACGGGCGGCGATGGTGGGCAGTGATGATCGAGACGATGGGGACCCTCGGGTTGACCGGCTCCGGCCTCCAGGACGTGCTGACGGCGGCGGCGCTGGCGCCGTCCCTGCACAACACCCAGCCGTGGTCCTTCCAGGTCTCCGAGCACGGCATCGAGCTGCACGCCGACCCGGGCAGGCAGCTGCCGGTCGCCGACCCGACGGGCCGCGAGCTGCGGATCGCCTGCGGGGCGGCGCTGTTCAACCTGCGGCTGGCGCTGCTGGGCCAGGGCGTGAAGCCGCTGGTGACCGTGCTTCCCGAGCCCGCGCGCCCGGACCTCGTCGCGGTCGTGCGCCGCGGCGGGAGCCGCCGGGCCTCACCCGAGCAGCGCAGGCTGCTCGATGCGGTCCCGCGCAGGCACACCAACCGCAAGCCCTTCAGCGACAGCGAGATCCCCGCGGACGCGCTGCACGCGCTGCGCCGGGCGGCCCTCGACGAGGGTGCCTGGCTGCACCTGGTGACCGATCCCCGGCACCGGACCGAGCTGGCCGACCTCGCCCGCAGCGCGCACGAGATCCAGCTGGCCGACCCGGCGTTCATCGCCGAGCTCGAACGCTGGACCGGGCACGGCGAACCGCGGCCCGACGGGGTGCCCGCCACGGCGGGCGGCCCCCTCCCCCGGCCCAACGCCACATGGGTGATGCGGGACTTCACCCGCGGCACCGGCAGGCCGGACCCCGGGTTCGAGGCCGAGCCCCTGATCGCCGTGCTCACCGTGCACTCCGACGGCGCCCGCGAGGAGATCCGGGCGGGCGAGGCGCTGGAGCGGGTGTTGTTGACGGCCACCGTCCACGGTCTCTCGGCCTCGTTCCTGTCCCAGCTGGTCGAGGTCCCGGACGTCCGGCAGACGCTGAGCCGGATGCTCGGCGGCCTCCGGCCCCCGCAGGTCGTGCTGCGCCTCGGCCACGGCTGGCCCGTCCCCGGCACCCCCCGCCGCCCCTACTCCGACCTCATCCGGACCGATCTCCAGGAGGAACGATGACCACGCCGTTGTCCACCACGGCGCACCGCCCCGATCCGCGGGACACGGCCGCCGGGGTGACCGTGGCCGTCGACGGCACGGAGGCGGGCCTGCGCGCCACCCGCTGGGCCGCCCACGAGGCGGTCCTGCGCCACGCCGAGCTGACCCTGCTGCACGCCGCCCCCTACGCGACGAGCCCGACCGGATCGCTGCACGAGCACGCCGCCCGCATCCTGGCGCGGGCGTACACCGTGGCCCGGCAGACCGAGCCCGAGGTCCACGCCCACACCGAGATCGTGGCGCTCGACCCGCGGGCGGCCCTGGTCGACGCCTCCCGACACGCGGCGCTGCTGGTGCTCGGGATCGCGAGCACGGGGGCACCGGCCGAGGCCTTCATCGGGTCGGTCGCGCTCGACGTCGCGGGGCGGGTCGGCTGCCCGCTCGCCGTCGTGCACCGGGGTGGGAACCCCTCCGGTCCGGTGGTGGCCGCGATCCGCGACGTCGCGACGGACGCGGGGGTGCTCCTGCAGGCCCGCGACGCCGCCGCCCGCACCGGGGCCGTGCTCGAGGTCGTGCACGCGTCCGGATCGGCCCGCGAGGGTGCCGAGACCCGGGACGCGGTGGAGGCCCGGCTGCGGCGCTGGGGCACGGTGCCCTACTCGGTGCACCTGACGCAGGGTCGCGCGCTGGAGGCGGTCATCGCCCGCTCCCAGCACGCCCGGCTGCTGGTGGTGGGGCCCGCGGAGCCCCGCAGGCACCTGCTCGGGTCGGTGGCCCGCGGAGCGCTGCGGGTCGCGGACTGCCCCGTCCTGATCGCCGCCGAGCCGAGTGCCCCCGCCCCGGCCGCCGACCCGCAGGACCGGGCCGAGCTGTGGTGAGCCCGGCGGCCAGCGCGGTGCGGGAGACCCACGTCGGGGTGGTGGTGCTGACCGGGGAGCGCGCGCTGAAGACCAAGAAACCGGTCCGGACCGCGTTCTGCGACTTCTCCACGCCCGCGCTGCGGCGGGAGGCGATCGAGCGCGAGCTGTGGCTCAACACCCGGCTCGCCCCGGACGTCTACCTCGGCACCGCCGAGCTGACCGGCGCCGGGTGCGCCGAGCCGGTCCTGGTGATGCGCCGGATGCCGGAGGACGCCCGGCTGTCCACCCTGGTCCGCCAGGGCGTCGACCTGACCGAACCGCTCCGCGAGATCGCCCGCCGGATGGCCGCCTTCCACACCACCGCCGCGCGTACCCCCGTGATCACCGCCGAGGGCTCGCGGGACGCGCTGGCCGGCCGGTGGCACCGCAACCTCGACGAGCTCGCGCCCTTCCGCGACGCCCCGCTCCCCGGGGCCGACCTCGACCGGGTCCGGGAGCTCGCCGACTCCTTCCTCGCCGGGCGCGGCCCGCTGTTCGCGCGCCGCGCTGCCGAGAGCCGGATCGTCGACGGGCACGGCGACCTGCTCGCCGACGACGTGTTCTGCCTGCCCGACGGCCCCCGCATCCTCGACTGCCTCGACTTCGACGACCGGCTCCGCTTCGTCGACGCGCTCGACGACGTGTGCTTCCTGGCGATGGACCTCGAGCGGCTCGGCGCCCCCGAGGCCGCCGAGCAGCAGCTCGACGACTACTGCGAGTTCTCCGCCGACCCGGCCCCGATGACGCTGCGACACCACTACATCGCCTACCGCGCCGTGGTGCGCGCCAAGGTCGGCTGCCTGCGCCTCGCCCAGACCGGCGACCCGCACGACGCGGAGAACGCCCGCAGCCACCTCGCCCTCGCCCTGGACCACCTCCGCCACGGCGAGCCCCGGCTCGGTCTGGTCGGCGGACTGCCCGGCACCGGGAAGTCCACACTGGCCGGGGACCTCACCGACCTGACCGGGGCGGTGCTGCTGTCCAGCGACCGGGTGCGCAAGGAGCAGGCCGGGGTGACCCCGACCGATCCCGCGGGCGCCCCCTTCGGCGGCGGGCTCTACGACGCCGAGCACACCGCCGCCGTCTACACCGAGCTCCTCGAGCGGGCTGAGCTGCTGCTGGGCCAGGGCGAGTCGGTCGTGCTGGACGCCTCGTGGACCGACGCGGGGTGGCGCGAGCGGGCCGCGGACGTCGCCGAGCGGGCCTCGGCGCGGCTGCTCCGGTTCGTGTGCACCGCGCCGGTCGAGGAGCTGGCTCGCCGGATCATGACCCGGCGCACCCCGATCTCCGACGCCACCCCGGGGATCGCCCTCGCGATGGCCGAGGTGGCGGCCCCGTGGCCGGAGGCGGTCGAGATCGCCACCACCGAGCTGCCCTCGGCGTGCGCCGTGCGGGCCCAGCAGGTCTGGGACGGTGCGTGATGCGCGCTCGGATCGGCATCGACGGGATGGACCGCACCGGCAGACAGCTGCTGCGCACGCTCGTCGACCGGGACGACCACGACGTCCAGGTCGTCGCCGTCCGCGACGACGCCCCCGCCGCCCTGCTCGCCGAGCGGCTGCGCCACGACTCGACGCACGGCTGCTGGGACCACCGGATCGAGGTCGTCGGCGAGCACCTCGGCATCGACGACGCCACCGTCCGGGTGCTGCACGACGAGAACCCCCACTGGGCCGCCGCGGACGTCGAGATCGTGGTCGCGACCGGACGCCCGGTCGAGACCGCGGCGCTGCTCGGCCAGGGGGTCGAGGTCGTGGTCCTGGGTGGGCCCGCGGCGGCCGACCTCACCGTCGTCCCGGGCCTGAACGAGGACGACTACGACGCCACCCGGCACCGGGTGCTGGCGGTGCCGTCCGCCGCGGCGGTGTGCGCGGCGGCCGTGCTGGAGCCGCTGGACCGGGCGTTCGGGGTGGTCTCGGCCATGGTGACCTCGGTGGAGGGGAGGCACTCGCCGGTCACCGATCCGGGCGACCCGCGGCTGCTGCGCGATCTCGCGGTCAACCTCGTGCCCACCGCCAGCGCGGTCGGGACGGAGGTGGGGACCCTGCTGCCCGCGTTGGAGGGCCGGGTGGTCGGCTCCGCGCTCCGAGTGCCGGTCGTCGACACCGCGCTGGTCGAGGTGACCGTGCGGCTGCCCGCCCCGGCGACGGCCGGGCAGGTCCGGCGGGTGCTGCGCACCGCGGCCGAAGGTCCGGGCAAGGGCTTGCTGACCTGCACGAACGAGCCGATGGTGTCCCGGGACGTGCTGGGCGCGGCCGAGTCCTGCCGCGCCGACCTGGGCGCGGTCCGGGCCGGGGGCGAGCTGGTGAGCGTCTACGGCTGGTACGACCCCGAGGTGGGGCACCTGCACCGGATCGCGGACCTCCTCGGGATGGTCGCGCGGCTGCTGCCCGGCCGCTGAGCGGGCGTCCGGACCGGGCGGTCGGGGCGGACCCGGCCGCCCGCGTCGTCGCGCCCGCTCCGTTCAGTCCCGGAGATCAGGCCCGGCGATCAGTCCCGGCGAGGTACCGGGTCGCCGACGACGAGCACCGCGACCGTGCGCCCGCAGACCGCCGCGCCGGGGCCCGTCAGCCGCCGACGCAGGACCGCCGGGTCGGCGGGGGCCGCGAGAACCGCGGCGTGCAGCCCGGCCGCACCCGCGGTCAGCACCACCGCCTGGATCGCCTGCCCGGCCTGCACCTCGACCCAGGGCGACTCCCCCGGGACGTCGAGCAGCACGGTGACGGACTCGCCCACCGGCTCGCGGTCCGTGCGCCAGTGCGGCCCGAGGGTGGCACCCGGTCGCAGCTCGACGACTCCCAGCCAGGCACCCTCGGCCTCGGCGGCCCGCCGCACGTGCGGGACCACCGCCCGGGGGCGGAGCCGGACGGTCGGGTGCGGGCCGTGCCGGAGGACGGCGTAGGCGGCGCGCTCGGCGGGGCGCGGCGCGGCGGCGACGCCCGGCCGGACGACGGCGATCAGCCCGGGCGTGCCCGGGGTCGTCACGACGGCCCTGCGGCCGTGCGCGGCGAGCGCGATCCGGGCGGCGTACAGGGCGGCCCCACCGGCGGTCCGGGCCAGCCGGGCCGGCGGTTCCGCGGCCTGCGACCAGCGCCTCGCGACGGTCCGCAGCGCGACACCGTCCTCGACCTGGGTGGTGAACCAGCCGGGTGCCCCCTCCGGCGCGACGGCCGCCCTCGCCGCCTCGGTGACGAGCGGCAGGACGCCCTGGGGCGTCATCGGTTCCGCGGTCATACCCCGAGTCTGCGCACCCTCGCGAGGCGAGGGCAGGGGTCCAAGGACCCGCAGGTCGGGGTCGGGTGTCGGGGTCCAGCGGCCCTGCCCGAGGAGGCCGTGGCGGAGCCATCCTCGAGACCGGGACGATCCGAGGAGCCGACCATGATCTACGACCCGCTGCCGCGCCCGGCACCGCCGGAGACCCTCGACGACCAGCCCCCCGTGCGGGCGCTCATGTCGAGGAGGGTGGTGGCGATCGTGCCGACCGCGCCGCTGAGCACGGCCCTGCAGCTGATGGTCGCCGAGGGCGTCCGGCACCTGCCCGTCATGGAGGACGGCCGCTGCACGGGAATGGTCACCGAGACCGACGTCCTGCGCGGGCTGGCCGCCCGCCGCGGCCCCTGGGGCACGGCGGACCTCCGGGTGCTCGACGTCGTGCGCACCGCGCCCGCGGTCGTCGAGTCCACCCCGGTGGGAGCGGCGGCCACCGTGATGCTCCAGGAGCGGACGGACGCCGTGCTGGTCGTGGGTGCGGACGGCGGCATCGCGGGCATCGTCACCGCGACGGACCTCGTTCACGCACTCGCCCGCGGCTGAGCGGCGCCCTGCCCGGGCGTCAGGCCCCGACGTCAGCCCAGGTCGCGGCGGCGCAGAGCCGCCAACCCCGCGGCCCCCAGCGCGACGCCGCCCCCCAGCACCGCCCCCCAGGCCACGGGATCGAGCGACCCGCCGGGCAGCTGCGGGAGGTGGGTGAACGGGGAGAGGCCGAGGGTCCAGCGCGGGGCGTCGAGCAGGGGGCCGGGCCCAGCTCGGCGAGCAGGATCGTGCCCGCGACCAGCGTCCAGGAGACCGGGGCGAGCGCCGCGGACAGCCCGTGGAGGAGCACGGCGACCCCGGCCGCGACCACGACCACGACCGCGGGCGTCCGGGCGAGCGCGGCGAGGACCGGGCCCGCGACGTCGGACCCGCGGGCCAGACCGGCGGCCGCCCCGGCAGAGCGAGCACCAGCACCCCGCCGAGCACCGCCACCGCGACCTGGGATGTCGCCCAGCGGAGCCGGGACAGCGGGGTCGCGAGCAGGACGTCGAGCCGCCCGGAGCGCTCGTCGGCGGGCCTCCGGAGCACCCCGGCGACCACCATCAGCGCGGCGATGCCTGCGAGCAGGCCGAGCTCCGCCGCCAGGAAGGCGTCGCCGACGGCCCCCGCCCCACCGAGCATCTCGACCACCGCGCATCCGGGGGCTGTCGAGCAGCCCGCCCAGGTTCACCGTGACGCTCCCGCAGAGGGCATCGAGCAGCGCGAACCCCGACCGCCCACCCGAGCAGCGCCGCCCGCTGCTGCCGCCAGGCCAGCCCGAGCGGGCCCCGCAGCCCGCCCCGCGCGGGCCCGGCGCGCTCGGGCAGCAGACCCGCACCGGCGTCCCGGCGGACCTGCAGTGCGAGGGCCACCGCGGTGAGGACGGCGGCGGCCGCGAGTGCGAGCGGCAGCACCGCCCACCGGTTCGCGCCGAAGGCGTCGAGACGCTCGCCCCACCCCAGCGGGGAGGCCCAGACCAGCCACGACGGTGCCACGCCCCCGTCCGCGGCGGCGCGCACGAGGTAGGCCCCGAGGAGCGCGGCCACGAGGAGCGCCCGCGCGGCGCGGGCGGACCGGGCGAGCTGGGCGGCGACCAGCGCCACCGCGGCGAACACCGCGCCCGACGCACCCCAGCCCACCGCGAAGGCCACCGATCCCGGGACCGGCAGCCCCACCCCGACCAGCACGGCCGCGGTGAGGACGGTGATCAGCAGGGCAGCCCCGAGACCCGCCGCGAGCGCGGCGACGGCCGGGGCGAGCCGCCCGACGCCACCCGCCGCGAGCAGGTCCAGCCTGCCGTCGTCCTCCTCGGCGCGGGTGTGCCGGACCACGGTCAGGCCGGTGAGCAGCGCGGTCCCGACCGCGTCCAGGACGCCGAGCTTCCACAGCGCCAGGGAGCCCAGCGCGGCGGACTCGGCGATCGGTCCGTAGACGGCCCGCAGCGCGGGGGCGGCGGCGATCGCGGCGGCGGCCCCGGCCCGGTCGGCGGCGGCCGGGTACAGCGCGGCGGTCGCCGCCGCGGACACCCCGGCCACGGCGGCGAGCACGGCCGCCCACACCGGCACGATCCACCGGTCGCGGCGGGCGGCGAGCCGGGACAGCCGACCAGATCCCGTCGTGAGGTTCCCGGGGAGCGCGAGCGCGGTCACGACCGGCTGCCCGCGGCCGCGTAGTGGTCGAGGAACACCTGCTCGAGCGACGGCGGCCTGCTCGCCAGCGACACGACCCCGACCGCGCCGAGGCGGCGGACCACCTCCGGCATCGCCGCGGGCTCGACCTCGCACCGCAGGCGGCGGCCGTCGACCTCCAGCCCGTGTATCCCGGGGAGGTCGGCGAGTGCCGGGACCGGGCCGGTCAGCTCCGCGGTGACCGCCGTGCGGGTGAGGTGGCGTAGCTCGGCGAGGGTGCCGGTCTCCACCGTCCATCCACTGCGGATCAGCGTGACCCGGTCGCAGAGCGACTCGACCTCGGGGAGCAGGTGGCTGGAGAGCAGCACGGTGCGCCCGCGGTCCCGCTCCTCGGCCAGCGCCCGGCGGAACTCCGCGTCGGCCAGCGGGTCGAGGCCCGCGGTCGGCTCGTCCAGCAGCAGCTCGACGTCCGCCGCCGGCGCCGCGACCAGCGCGACCTTCTGCCGGTTGCCCTTCGAGTACTGCCTGCCCCGGCGGATGGGATCCAGCCCGAACCGCTCGACGAGGGCGTGCCGCCGGGCGCGGTCCGTCCGGCCGCGCAGGGCTGCCAGCAGGTCGATGACCTCGCCGCCGGTGAGGTTCGGCCGGAGCGACACCTCCCCCGGGACGTACGCCGGCCTGCGGTGCAGGTCGACGGCGTCGCGGCGGGGGTCGAGCCCGAGCACCCCGACCGTCCCCGCGTGCGGGCGCAGGAGACCGAGCAGCACCCGCAGGGTGGTGGTCTTGCCCGCGCCGTTGGGGCCGAGGAAGCCGTGCACCTCCCCCGGAGCACCCGCCGGTCCAGGTCGTCCAGGGCGGTGGTCCGGCCGAACCGCTCCACCAGGCCGGGGACCGCGATCACCGCGTCGTCCCTGCCCCGCGACGCTGGGGAGGGGCGCCGGGGTGGGGCAGGGCCGAACGACCGCGGACCGGCCTCTCGGAACCGGGTCCAGCGGCCCTGCCGGGGCCTTCGGCCCGGGGGGAGGGTGGGGCCATGTTCGAGACTGCTCGCGACCGGAACCCCCGCGTCCAGCTGGGTCGGGGCATCGCGCCCGACCTGGCCGACTACGCCCGCGACGTCGTCGCGCGGCTGCTCGCCCATCGCGGCCGCGCCGCGGCGCGGGCACACCTGCACGTGGTGCGGCACACCGGGACGGGTCGGTCGCGGCCGGTCACCGCGCGGGCCGTCGTCGACCTCGACGGCACCCCGGTCGCCGTGCACGTCGACGCCGACCACCCCCGGGAGGCCGTGGACCTGCTGGTCGACCGGCTCGCGCGGCGGATGGAACGGCTGCGCAGGCCCCCGCGCGAGGGCGGGCACGGGCTGCCCGGCGCGCACCTGCGCACGGCGGAGCGTCCGTCGTGAACGAGCGCCCGGTCGCCGTCGTGCTCGGCGACGGCCCCGTGCCCCTCGACCACGCCCTCGACTGGGCGATCGCCGAGGCCGACCGCCGAGCGGTCGCCGTGCGGGTGCTGGGCCGGACCGAGGTCGAGCTCGCGCGGGCGGCCCGGCGGGTCCGCGCCGCCGGGCTGCCGGTGACGACGCGGGCCGTGCCCCGCGAGGCCGTCTGGCGGTCGTCGGCGGACGCGTCGGTGCTGGTGCTGCCGTCCCCGGCGGACGAGTTCGCCGTCGCGACGGCACTGTGCCCGGTCGCGGTGGTGCCCGACTGCGCCGCGGCGGGGGACGCCGTCTACGTCGGGGTGGCGCCGTGGACCGCGACGACGGTCCTCGACGCGGCCGCCGAGGAGGCCTCGGAGCGCGGGGTGGAGCTGGTGGCGGTGCGGGCGTGGACCGACCGCCGGGTCGACCTCGGGGTGGTCTCGCGGCGCATGCTGCACGCCTGGGACGAGGCCGCCGACCGGGCGGGCCGCGACCTCGACGCCGCGCTCTCGGCCTACCGCGTCGCCTACCCGCACCTTCTCCTGCGGTCCCTCGTGGTCCAGGACGACCCGACCGACCTGCTGGAGACGCTCTCCGTGGAGGCCGGGCTGCTGGTCGTCGGGCGGTCGGAGCGCGGGCTGCTGGCGCGGGCGCTGGCGGGCTCCCCCGTGGCCGCCCTGCTGCGTGCCGCCGCGTGCCCCCTGCTGGTCGTCCCGGAGGACGGGCCGCAGCGGCGCACGCTGCTGCCGTCGCCCGCCACCCGGCTCGCCCGGCTGACCCCCTGACCGGCCTCTCGAGGAGCCCACGGCGAACGGGCCCGGCACCGCGCGGTGCCGGGCCCGTTCGCGGGCGGTCAGCGGACCGCGCGGTGCCCCCAGACCGCGAGCAGCAGTACGGCCAGGCCGGCCAGCATCATCACCGGCTGCAGCACGTTGTAGCGCTGCATCACCAGCAGCTCCGCCGCGATCCAGCCGACCTGCGCCGCCCCCGCTCCGATCGACGCGACCGCCGCCCGGGGCGCGCCGCGCAGCTCGAGCACGGCCGCGACCAGCATCGGCACCGCCACGACCAGCAGCAGGAACACCCCCGGCCACAGCCAGGAGCCGAACGGTGTCCCGGCGAGCCAGTCCGCGGGCATCCCGATCAGGTTCCCCGCCGCGAGCCCGATCCCGCCGTAGACCGCCGCCGCGCCGACGACCAGCTCGAGGGCGGCCAGCCCGGAACGGACCCCGGGCCGGGTCGGGGTGGCCGTGGCGTTCACCGGTGCCCCTCGGGCCGGACCACCGCGACCGGGCAGGGCGCGTGGTGCAGCAGCGCCTGGCTGACCGAGCCCAACAGCATCCCGCGCACCCCGCCCCGGCCGCGGGTCCCGGCGACGACGAGCACGGCCTGCTCCGCCGCGTGGACCAGGGCGCTCGCGGCGTTGTCCCGCACCACCGTCGGCTGGACGTCGACCTCGGGGAACTTGGCGACCCACGGGGCGAGGGCCTTCTGCAGGACGGCCTCCTCGTCGGCGAGGATCGCGTCCCAGTCCAGGAACGGGACCAGGAAGGGATCGAGGGCGGTCTCGCTCCAGGCGTGCACCGCGACCACCGGCGCCCCGCGCCGCGCGGCCTCGCCGAAGGCGAACTCGAGCGCGGCGTCGCTGTGCTCGGCGTCCACCCCGACGACGACCGGCCCGCGGGAGACCACGTCCCCGCGGACGACCACCACCGGGCACGCCGCGTGCGCCGCGACGGCCACGCCGACCGAGCCCAGCACCAGCTCGGAGAAGCCGCCGCGGCCGCGGTGGCCGGTGACCAGCAGCGCGGCGTGCTCCGACTCCTCGGTGAGCACCGTCGCGGGGCTGCCGTTGCGGACCTGGCGGTCGATCTCGAGACCGAAGTCGATCCCGTGGGCCACGCCCGCGGCCTCCGTCAGGAACTGCTCCGCGGCGCGCACCAGGGCCTGCCGCTCGTACTCCCTGCCGAGCGGGGCGGCCCCGACCGGGGTGAAGCTCGCCCAGCCGACGGCCGAGACCAGCCGCAGCCGGACACCGCGCCGCCGCGCCTCCACGGCGGCCCAGCGCACCGCGCGGAGGGCGCAGTCCGAGCCGTCCACCCCCACGACCACCCGACCGCCGTGCAGCGTGTCCATCCTGTCCTCCTCGCTCCGTGATGTGTCGACCCCCACGGTCGTCCGCGCCGGGGGCGGGCACAGCGGCTCTCCGTCCCGCCGCACGGGGGTCGAACGACCCGCTCTAGTCCGGCAGGAGAACCGCCGCGCCGGTGACCCGGTCGGCGGCGAGGTCGGCCACCGCTCGGTCGGCCTCGGACAGCGGCCTGCGCTGGACCGACGGCCGCAATCCGAGCGCGGCGGCGAGGCGCAGGAACTCCTCGCCGTCCGCGCGGGTGTTCGCCGTGACGCTGCGGACCTGCTTCTCGCGGAACAGGTCCGTCTCGTAGTGCAGGGGCGGGACGTCGCTGAGGTGGATGCCCGCGATCGCCAGCGTCCCGCCCGCGTCGAGCGCGCGCAGCGCCACCGGCACCAGCTCACCGACCGGCGCGAACGTGATCGCCGAGTCGAGCGGCTCGGGGGGCTCGCCGTCCGCCGGGCCCGCCGACGCGGCCCCCAGCGACAGCGCCAGCTCCCGCGCCGCGGGCGACCGCGTCAGCACGTGCACGGTCGCCCCCTGGGCGATCGCCACCTGCGCGACGACGTGCGCGGAGGCCCCGAACCCGTAGATCCCGAGCCGCCCGCCGGGCGGCAGCTCCGCCCGCTTGAGGGCCCGGTAGCCGACGATGCCCGCACAGAGCAGGGGCGCCAGCTCGGCGTCGTCCGGGCCGGGCGGGAGCGGGTAGGCGAAGGCCTCGGGGACGACGGCGTACTCGGCGTAGCCGCCGTCGGCGTCCCAGCCGGTGAACCGGGCATCCGGGCAGAGGTTCTCGGCGCCGCGGCGGCAGAACCGGCACGCACCGCAGGTCCGGCGCAGCCACGCGACGCCGATCCGGTCGCCGACCGCGAACCGCCGGGTGCCCGCGCCGAGCGCGTCGACCACCCCGACGACCTCGTGGCCCGGCACCGTCTCGGGCCGGTGCGAGACGAGGTCGCCCTCGGCGAGGTGGAGGTCGGTCCGACAGACCCCGCACGCCGTCACCCGCAGCCGGACCTCACCGGGCCCGGGTTCCGGCTCGGGGCGGTCGGCGGCCACCAGCGGCCCGCCCGCGATCGGGCCGGGCCGCCGGACGACCCAACACCTCATCGGGGTTCGTCGGTGATCACCGTGAGGACGTCGCGCGCCGAGACGATCCCGACGGGCTTGCCGTCCACCCCGCGGACGGGCATGTGCCGGATCCCGGCCGCCCGCATGCGGGAGCTGACCCGGCGGATGGTCTCCTCGACCTCGGCCCACTCCAGCTCGGTGGTCATGATGTCGCGGGCCTGGACGGTGTCCGGGTCGCCGCCGGTGGCCACGAGCACCACGACGTCGCGCTCGGACAGGATCCCGACGGGGCCGTGCGCGCCGTCGACCAACAGCGCGCCGACCTCGTCGGCCATCAGCTCCTCGGCGACGTCCCGGACGCTCCACCCGGTGGCCACGGACGCGACCGGGGTGCGCATCAGGCGCACCACCGAGTCGTCCGGCCGGATGCTGTCGATCATGGCGGTCATCGTGGTCCCTCCCGCCGCGACCGTCGCGGCTCTCACCGGTCACTGTTCGCCCGCGGACCCAGGGCCGGCAGGGTCGATGGGCCTCCCCGGCGAGGCCGGAGGGCCACGCGGGCGGGCCCGGCGGGTTCGGGCCGTCCGACCCTGCCCGGCGCCGTCGCGCAGACGCATCCTGGCGGCCTCACCCCTGCGGACCGGAGGACCCGTCATGCCCCTCGCCCCCTCGCCGACCCGGGCCGGGCCGCGGCCGCTCGTCGTGGTCGCCACCGCGGGCGCGCCGGTGCCCGGCTGGGTCCGGGACTGGGCCGACGGCGAGCCCGACGTCGTGCCCGCGGGCCCGGCGCTCGTGGTGTCGGCCGCGGCCCGCGGCGCGGACGGGCCCCTGCTGCTCCTGCGCTCCCCGGCACCCGAGGCCCCGCGGACCGTCGTGGTGGCCGTGCAGGAGCAGGCCGCCGACGCCCCGGTCGTCGAGGCGGCGGTCGCGCTCAGCGAGGCCTGTGGCGCGCGGCTGCGGATCGTGCACGCCGTGCCGCGGTCCTTCGGCGCGCGCAGCGTCGGGCTGGGCGAGGCCGTACAGCGGGGGCGGCGGCTCGTCGGGGGCGCCGCGGCCGGGGTGGGCGGCTCGGCGGTCGGCGAGCTGGTCCGGGCGTGGCCGCACGAGGTGCTCGACGAGACCCTCGACGCCGATCTCCTCGTGGTCGGCGGCGCACGTCCCGCCCAGCCCACCGAGCTGGGTCCGACCACCCGGTCGGCGCTGCTGCACGCGCCGTGCCCGGTGCTCGTCGTGCCGCGCGCGGCCTGAGGTCCCGGTCGTTCGACCCTGTCGGGCGCCGCCGCAGCGCCGCACGGTGAGGGCCCCGGGACGAGCCGGGCCGACGATGGGAGAGACCCATGACCAGCACCCCCACCGCCACCGTGGTCGTGGACGACAGCGGCGTGCGGATCGGCACCGTCGACGAGCGCGGCGAGGTCCAGGACTTCGCCGGGGTCCACATCGGATCCGTGCGGGAGGGCGACGTCGCCGTCGACTTCGCGGGCGTCCGGCTCGGGCGGGTGGTGCGCGGCTGACGGGGCGGCTCGAGCGGGGGCTCAGCCCGGCAGCGGCACCACGACCACGGGGCACGGCGCGAACGCGACGAGCGAGCGCGTGGTCGAGCCCGCCTGCATCGCGGCCGCCGGCGGCGGCGTGCCCACCCGCGGGGCCACGACCAGGACCTGCGCCCGCTCCGCCCGGTGCAGCAGCGCCCGCAGCGCGGTGTCCTGCACCGGGTCGGTCTCGACGGCCAGCCCGGGCTGCCGCTCCGCGACCCGCCGCCGGGCCGCCTCGGTCACCTCTCGGCCATGCTCGGCGAGGACCTCCGGGTCGTCCGTGCGCCGGTGGGCGCCCGGAGCAACGTCGGTCCAGGCGTGCACGACCACCAGGTCGGCGCCGAGGGTGCGCGCGAGGTCGGCGGCGGCGTCGAGGGCCGCGGTGCCCGCCGGGCCGCCGTCGGTCCCCACGACGACCGGGCCGGTCGCGGGCAGCGGCGACTCGGCGTCCAGGCCGTGCACCACCGCCACCGGGCAGGGCGGGTCCGCGGCGAGGCCCGCGGCGAGGTCGCCCGCCTGCAGACCCGGGTGTGCGCTGCGCCCGTGACCCCCGACGACGAGCATCGCGGCCCCCCGCGCCCGTTCGCGGAGCAGGGCCGCGACCGCATCCGGGTCGCCTGCGCCCGCGACGACCTCCGGGGTGGCCGCCGTGGCCGCCGCGAGCCCGAGCAGCCAGTCCGGCACCTTGCCGTCCGCGGCGGCGTGGACCAGCCGGACCGAGTCCGACAGCCGGGTGGCCCAGCCCGCGGCCAGTCCGGCCGACGTCGTCGAGTCGACGCCCACCACGATCGTTCCTGCAGTCGACACGGGTCCTCCGTCGCATCTCCGGTCATCCGAGCCGGTGTCCGACCCGATCGTGCCCGTCCGGCCGCGCTCCCGCACCACGGTCCCCCGGATCCTCCCGGTCCGCTTCCGGTCCGCGGCGCCCTCAGCACCCGCCGCCGCGACCGGTGAGGTCGCCCGGCGGGCCGAGCAGGGTCTTTCGGCCCGAGGGCGGAGCACCCTCGACACGGCAGAGTGGATCGCGTGTTGGAGTCCCTCGCGACCGGTACCGAACCGGAGCTCGTCGAGCTCGACCGTGCCGGCTGTCTACGGCTGCTCGCCACGGCCGAGATCGGCCGTGTCGTATTCAGCCACCACGCCATGCCCGCGGCCCATCCGGTCGCGTACGTGCTCGACGGCGAGGAGATCGTGTTCCGCACCGGCGGCGGCTCGACGCTCGCCGCCGCGGCCCGCAACGCCGTCGTCGGGTTCCAGACCGACCGCATCGACCCCGGGACGCGCACCGGCTGGAGCGTGCTCGCGGTCGGTGAGAGCTACGAGGTCACCGAGCCGCGCAGGCTGGCCGCGCTGCGCGAGCGGCTCCCGGAGCCGTGGGCCCCGGGCCGCACCGGGCACACGCTCAGTATCCCCGCCCAGCACCTGACCGGCCGCCGGATCGGCTGACCGCCACGCCGCCGCGCCGGGGCCGCCAGCCGCGGCCCGTCTCGTCCGGGACCAGGTCGCGTCCGCACCCGGTCCGCGCGTGGGCCGCCTCCCAGGCCCGGGCCTGCACCGGGGTGTGCACGCGGACGTGGGCGCCGCAGGACCGACACTCCCCCACCCACACCCGCTCGACCAGACCCGACTCGTACCGCAGATCGTTCCGACGCACATCGACCTCCTCGTCCTCCTCCGGTCTAGTCCGGGGCCGCCGGGGCCGTCCAGGGACCTCCGACCCCCTTCTCGGGAGGCGGGCGAACGGGTCGGCGGACCCTGCCGCCCGCGGCCGCCGCCGCGCACCATGGGTCGGACGACGAGGGGGATCGATGTCGGCACACCGGGTGGCCCGGGCCCTGGCCGTGGGGCTGCGACCGGGCCTGCGCGCGCTCGGCCGCCGCGACGGCCCCGCCCTGCGCGGTGACCTGGTGGGGGGACTGACCGTCGCGGCGTACATGATCCCGCAGGTCATGGCCTACGCCGGCGTCGCAGGGCTGTCCCCCGTGACCGGGCTGTGGGCCGCGGTCGGGGCGCTGGTGCTGTACACGCTGCTGGGGACCTCGCCGCTGCTGTCCGTCGGCCCGGAGTCGACCACCGCGCTGCTCACGGCGGTCGCGGTGGCGCCG
Source organism: Pseudonocardia xishanensis (assembly GCF_039541715.1). Classification (NCBI taxonomy): domain Bacteria; kingdom Bacillati; phylum Actinomycetota; class Actinomycetes; order Pseudonocardiales; family Pseudonocardiaceae; genus Pseudonocardia; species Pseudonocardia xishanensis. Next base: position 12,530 of record NZ_BAABGT010000025.1, on the reverse strand, counting down.
CTCGCGGCGGGCGACCCCGCGCGGTACGGGGCCCTGGCCACCGGGCTGGCGCTGGTCGTCGGGCTGGTGTGCGTGGCGGGCCGGTTCGCCCGGCTCGGGTTCCTCGCCGACCTGCTGTCGCGGCCCGTGCTCGTCGGGTACATGGCGGGCATCGCGCTGATCATGATCATCGGCCAGCTCGGGGCCATGACCGGCGTCCCCGTGGACGGCGACGGCCCACTGGCCGAGCTGCGGTCCTTCGTCGCAGGCCTCGGCGCGGTGGACCCGCCGACCCTCGTGCTGTCGCTGACGGCGCTGCTGCTGCTGGGGGCCGGGGCGCGGTGGGCGCCGCGCACACCGACGCCGCTCGTGGTCGTGGTGCTCGCCTCGCTGACGGTCGCCCTGGTGCCCTGGTTCGCGGGCCTGACGACCGTGGGCACGGTCCCCGGCGGCGTCCCCGTCCCGTCGCTGCCGCCGCTCGGGCTCGCGGATTACGGCGCGCTGGTGCTGCCCGCGCTCGGGGTCGCGGTGGTCGGGTTCTCCGACGTCGTGCTGACCGGGCGGGCCTTCGCGGGCCGGGACGGCGTGACCCCGGACGCCGATCGTGAGCTGCTCGCGCTCGGCGGCACCAACTTCGCCTCGGGGCTGCTCGGCGGGTTCCCGGTCAGCAGCTCGGGCAGCCGCACGGCGCTGGGCCGCGCGGCGGGGGCCCGCAGCCAACTGCACTCGATCGTCGCAGTCCTGGTGGTCGTCGTGGTCCTGATCGTCGGCGGGGATCTGCTCGCCACGCTGCCGCGGGCGGCGCTGGGCGCGCTGGTCGTCTACGCCGCCGTCCGGCTGATCGAGCTGGGCGAGTTCCGTCGGATCTCGGCGTTCCGGCGCAGCGAGCTGCTGCTGGCCCTCGCCACCGTCGCCGCGGTGCTGGCCCTGGGTGTGCTCTACGGCGTGCTCGCCGCGGTCGCGCTGTCGGTGCTCGACCTGGTCCGGCGGATCGCCCGGCCGCACGCGGCGGTGCTCGGCTTCGCGCCCGGCGTGGCCGGGATGCACGACGTCCACGACCTGCCCGGCACCGAACAGGTCCCCGGCCTGGTGGTCCACCGCTACGACGCGCCGCTGTTCTTCGCCAACGCCGAGGACTTCCGGCGCAGCGTGCACGAGGCCGTCGCGACCGCCGACCCACCCGCCCGCTGGGTCCTGCTGGACCTGGAGGCGGTCACCGAGCTGGACGTCACCTCGGCGGACACCCTCGGCGGGCTGGTCCGCGACCTCGCCGCGGACGGGCTCGTGGTGGCGATCGCGCGGGCCAAGCGCGAGCTCGTCGCCGATCTGGACGCGGGCGGGGTGCTCGAGGCGGTCGCCCCCGAGCACCTGTTCCCCACCCTGCCGACCGCGGTGGCGGCTTACCGCGAGGCCTGCTGACGCCGGCGTCCGGCCCACCGGAACAGCTCGTCGACACCCCAGACGACCAGCGGCATCGGCAGCAGGCAGGCGAGCACCCAGGCGGGCAGCCCCGCGGTCCCGAACACGACCTGCAGCGGCGGCGCGTAGATCACCGCGGCGGCGAAGGCCAGCTCGAACGCGATGCCGCCGAGCAGCATCCGGTTGCTCGTGAACCCGACCCGACGCAGCGAGGTGCGGTCGGTGCGGGCGGCGAACGCCGTGCCGATCTGGCAGGCGACGATCGCGGCGAAGCTCGCGGTCGTCGCCTGCAGGTAGACCTCGTGCAGCGCGGTGCCCGGGCCGGTGGGCGCCCCCGGGGTCCAGCCCGCCCGCAGGAGCACCAGCAGGAACAGCCCGATCCCGAGCGCCGCGGCGACGATGCCCATCAGCCCCCACGCGCGCAGCAGCATGCGGCGGTCGATCACACCGCTGCCGGGCCTGCGCGGCCTGCGGGCCATCAGGCCCGGCTCGGCGCGCTCGCGGCCCAGGGCGAGCGCGGGCAGGGTCTCGGTGCCGAGGTCGACGGCGAGGATCTGCAGCACCGTCAGGGGCAGCGGCACCAGGCCGCCGGACAGCGCGAACAGCAGGAACGGCAACACCTCGGGCACCGCGTGGGCGAAGATGTAGAGCACGAACTTGCGGACGTTCTCGAAGACCCGCCTGCCCTCCTCGATGCCCGCGACGACGGTCGCGAAGTCGTCGTCGGTGAGGATCATGGTGGCGGCCTCGCGGGCCACGTCCGTGCCGCTGCGGCCCATCGCGACGCCGATGTCCGCGTGGTGCAGGGCGGGCGCGTCGTTGACCCCGTCCCCGGTCATGGCGACGACGCCGCCGCCCGCCCGCACGGCGTCGGCGATCCGGAGCTTGGCCTCCGGGGCCGCCCGCGAGAACACGATCTCCCCCGGCCCGGCCAGCAGGGCGGTGAGGGCGGCGTCGGACAGCGCGTCCAGCTCGGCCCCCTCCAGCACCCGGTCCGCCCCGATCCCGACCCGGCGGGCGATCTCGGCGGCGGTGCGCCCGTTGTCCCCGGTCACGACGTGCACCCGGATGCCCGCGGAGTGGCAGGCCGCGACCGCCGCGGGGACCTCGGCGCGGGGCGGGTCGAGCAGCCCGACCAGGCCGAGCAGGCGCAGCCCCGGGGACTCGACCTCCGCGCGGGTCGGCACCGAGTCGACCTCGCGGGCGGCGACCGCGAGCACCCGCAGCCCGCGCCCGGTCATGGCGTCGACGGCCGCGTCCACCGCGGGATCGACCCCGCACAGGGGCAGGACGACCTCGGGCGCTCCCTTGAGGTGCACCCGCAGCCCGCCGGGCACCGGGTCGAGGGTGGCCATGGTGCGGCGGCGCGGGTCGAAGGCGTAGAGCGCCCGGCGCTCGGCGTCCCGCACCTCGGGCCGGACGTCCGCCCCGGCCCGGGCGGCCAGGTCCAGCAGCGCCAGCTCGGTCGGGTCGCCGGAGCCCGCCGCGAGGTCCGCGGTGGCGCAGCGGGCGAGCGCCGTGGCCAGCTCGGGGGTCGGCGGGGCGACCGCGCCGGTCGCGTCCCGCACCTGCTCGACGGTCATCTCCCCGACGGTCAGGGTGCCGGTCTTGTCCGTGCAGATCACCGTGGTCGACCCCAGCGTCTCGACGGCCGAGAGCCGCTTGACCAGGGCCCCGCGCCGGGCCATCGCCCGGACCCCGCCCGCCAGGGCGAGCGTGATCGTCGGCAGCAGGCCCTCGGGCACGTTCGCCACCAGCAGCCCGACGGCGAACACCGCGGCCTCGGTCCAGGTCAGCCCGGCCAGCACCCCCAGCGGCAGGAAGGCGACCCCGACACCGACCGCGACCGCGGCGATCAGGTACGCCACCCGCCGCACCTGCCGCTCCAGCGGGCTCTCCGGGTTGCCCCGGTGGCCGGTCAGCGCGGCGATCCGGCCGATCTCGGTGCCGCGGCCGGTCGCGTGCACGACCGCCTCGGCCGCCCCGCCGACGCACGCGGTGCCGCTCCACACCAGCACCGGCGACTCCAGCGAGCGCTCGGCGCCGTCGAGGCTCGTCGCGTCCCGCTCGACCGGGGCGGACTCGCCGGTCAGCGCGGCGGCGTCGATCTCCAGGGAGCCGGCCAGCAGCCGTGCGTCCGCGGGCACCCGGTCGCCCTCGCCGAGCAGCACCACGTCGCCGGGGACGAGGTCGGCGACCGCCACCTCGACGACCGCACCGTCTCGGCGCACCCGGGCGTGCGGGGGCAGGTACCGGCCCAGCGCCTCCACCGCCCGCCCCGCCTGGGTCTCCTGGACGAACGCGAAGACGGCGTTCAGCACGACCACGACGAGGATCGCCCAGGCCAGCTCGGGCGTGCCGGACACCCACGCCAGCACCGCGGCGGCGACCAGCAGCAGCGCGAGCGGGTGGGTGAACTGGCGGGCGAGCGCGCGCGGCAGCCCGCGGCCGATGCGGTGTTCCAGCACGTTGGGCCCGTAGCGCAGGGCGCGCCGCTGCGCCTCGGCGGTCGTCAGGCCCTCGCGGGTCGCCCGCAGGTCGCGCAGCAGCCGGTCGGCGGGCTCGCGGGGGTCGGGACCCGCCTCCGGCCCGGCGACGACCGGGGCGTGGTGCAGGACCGGCATGACGGCTCCTCTCGGTCTCCTCCGCCCCCAGTCCACTCGGGCACCAGCGCCTGCCGGCAGGGCCGGGCGGTCCCCGGACGCGGGCCCTCCGGCCCCCGACCAGGGCGTGTAACGGTCTGCACCGCGCGGTCGCTGAGGTCTCGACGGGCCCGGTGTACCGCCCCCCACGCCGGGCCCGTCACGATCGGAGGTGCTCCAGTGACCGCAGCGGCGTGCCCGGCGCCCACGGTCCCGGGTCTCGAGACGGCGCTGCTCGCCGCGCTCGCCGGCGACGAGGCGGGGTTCATCGCGCTCTACCGCGACCTGCAGCCCCGGCTGCTGCGGTACGCGACCGCGCTGGTCGGGTCCGAGGCGGAGGACGTGACGGCCGAGACCTGGCTGCACGTCGCCAAGGACCTGTCGCGGTTCTCCGGTGACCTCGACGGGTTCCGCGGCTGGGTGACCAGGATCTGCCGGAACCGGGCGATGGACTCCGCCCGGGACCGGGCCCGCAGGCCCACCCAGGTCCTGGAGCTCTCGGAGCTCCTGGACTCCCCCGCGCTCGCCGACGTGGGGCGCACGGACGGCACGGCGTTCGAGCAGCTGGACACCCGGTGGGCGTTGGCCCAGATCCTCGCGCTGCCCAGGACCGAGGCGGAGGCGGTCCTGTTGCGCGCGGTGGTCGGGCTCGACGCCCCGGCGGCGGGCCGGGTGCTCGGCAAGCGGCCGGGGGCGGTGCGGGTGGCGGCACACCGGGGGCTGCGGCGGCTCGCCGAACGGCTCGAGGCCGGGAGCAGCCCCGACACCGACGGCACCGACGTGGTGCGGCCCAGGGAGGCCGGCGATGCGTGAGCGAGGGACCGACCGACTGACGGGCGCGGAGGCCGATCGGCTGCTGGACGGCCGCGGCTACGACCGGGGCCTGCGCAGGCTGCTCGACGCGGCCGCCGCCCCGGCGCGCCCCGCCGAGCTGGCAGGCGAGGCGGACGCACTGGCGGCCTTCACGGCGGCGCGGTCGGCACCGACACCCGCGCGGCCCGCACGCCTGTCCCGGGTGGCCGTCCTGCGCACCGTCGTGGCCGCACTGGCCATCGGGGCCACGGCCTCGGGTGGGGTGGCGATCGCCGCGGCAGGCTCGACGCCCGCCCCGCCGGAGCCCGCCGAACCGAAGGCCACCCGGTCGCTGCCCGGCCCGCCGGCCCCCGCGCCGACGGCGGCGGTGACCGGCGCCGACGTCGTGGCCGACTGCCTGCAGGCGCCCTGTCCCCCCGACGGGGTGGCGCCGCCGACCACTCCCGCCGCCCCGACCGGCTCGTCGGCCGCGGACGCCCCGGGACGGTCGGGGTCGGCCCCCGGCCGGGCGGCGACCGCGCCGGGTCGGGCGGGCACCGCCCCGGGGCAGGCCCGGCGGGCCGAGACGCCTGCCGGCCCGAAGAAGGAGAAGCCCGAGAAGCTCGAGAAGCACGGGAACGGGTCGTGAGCGCACCGCGAGACTCGCGCCTGCTCGGGTTGAGCACCGCCGACCGCGGGTCGGGGGTGACCGTGCTGCGGGTGAGCGGCGAGATCGACACCGCGACCGTGGGGCGGTTCGCGGACGCCGTGCGGGCGTCGGTGGGCGGCGCGCCGACCCTCGTGCTCGACCTGTCCGCGGTCGGCTACCTCGGGTCGCGCGGGCTGCACTGCCTCGCCGCGGCCCACCGGTGCGCCACGGACCTGGGGACCCGGCTGGTGGTCGAGCCCGGCCGCGCCAACCGGGCCGTGTGGCGCCCGCTCGAGGTCTCCGGCCTCGACGCGGTGCTCGAGGTCGGCCACGCCCCCTATCCCGCGCCGCGCGACGGGGACGGCCGCCCCGCGGTGGGGAACGGGTCGCGGCGGGTGCCGCGGACGACGGTGTAGTCGATCGTCCCCCGCACAGCCACCAGCTCGAGGACCCGGCGCAGGCGTTCCGCGTACCAGCGGGCCCGCTCCGCGCCGTCCCAGAGGTACACGCCGCGATAGACCCCGGTGGACGCGTCGTACATCCAGAGCTTGTCGCGGAAGCCGGGGAACCCGGCGAACAGCGGCGTGTTCACCACGCAGGTCCGGCGGAAGACCGCGTGCGCCCACCGGGCGCGGCCGATCCCGCGCAGCCGGAAGCAGACCACCAGCACGACCGGGTCGTCGACCGGGTCGTCGACGGCCGTCTCCCGGAAGACGACGGAGGTGGTGCCGTCCTCGCCGCGGCGGGTGGTGCCGACGGGGCCGCGCGGGCTGCGCAGCCGTCGTCGGGCGAGCAGCGCGGCCGTCCGTGCGAAGGAGGCGGCGACGGCGGTCGCGGCCTGGCGCCGGGTGGCACGGGTTGTCGGGGTCGTCGTTGCCGGGGTTGCCGGGGTCGTCGTCTCCGGGGTCGTCGTCTCCGGGGTCGTCATCGGTGCGGTCCTCCGGTGTGGGCGGGGCCGGACGCGGCCCCGCGGTCGTGGTCCAGCTCGAAGTAGTTCTCCTCCTCCTGGACGAAGTGCAGCGCCAGCACGGCGTGCAGGCCGTACAGGCAGGCCAGCAGGTCCTCCACCCGGTCCGGGGCGATCCGGCCCGCGGCGTCGGCGGCCTCGCGGTGGGCGGTGAGCCGGCGGGCGAGGCGTTCGATCTCCGCGTGCGTCCGGCTCATCGGGGCGGTGGCCTCCGGGCCGAGCGGGGCGGCCAGGGCCGGGTAGAGCTGGTGTTCCTCGGCGCGCTCGTGGGGCAGGATCCGTTCGGTGAGCAGGGCGTCGGCGCGGCGCAGCGCCACGAGCGCCGGACCGTCGGTCGGGGGCGGGGCTGTCGGGGGCGGGGCTGTCGGGGGCGGGGTCACCAGCAGGCCCGCGGTCTCGCGGAGCACGGCGAGGGTGTCCCGCAGGTCGTCGTGCTCGGCGGCGAAGCGGTGCAGCAGCTCGCGGGTGGCCTCCGGCAGGATCGTGCGCTCGGCGCGCCCCGGGCGCAGCGCGCGCAGGGCATTGAGGATCACCGTGACGTCGATGGCCTCCTGCAGCAGCGCCCCGGGTGCGGCGGGCAGGAACCCGAGGGCCGCCACGACCATCGCGACCAGCGACAACCCCATCCCCACCGCGGCGCTCTGCACGGCGATCCGGCGCGAGCGGCGGGCCACGAGCACCGCGTCGGCGAGCCGGTCGAGCCGGTCGGTGGTGAGCACGATCCCCGCCGCCTCCGAGGACGCCGTCGAGCCCCGCGCCCCCATCGCCACCCCGACGTCCGCGGCCGCCAGCGCGGGGGCGTCGTTGAGGCCGTCGCCGACCATGACGGTGACCGCGCGCGCGTGTTCCTCGCGGACCGCGGCGACCTTGTCCGCCGGGGACTGCTCGGCCCGCACCTCGTCGAGCCCGAGCACCGCGCCGACCTCGCGAGCGGGCGCCGCGCGGTCGCCGGTGAGCATGACCAGCCGCCGCAGCCCGACCGCGCGCAGCCGGCGCAGCGTCCGGGAGGCGTCGGGGCGCACCGGGTCCCGCAGCACCAGCGCGCCCACGGGTCCGCCGTCGATCCGTACCCAGGCGAGCACGGTCCCGTCGAGCACGGCCCGCTCGGTCACCGCCCGCACCCACGGTGCGTCCTCGGCGCCGGACCGGCGGCCGACCTCGACCCGCCTGCCGTCGACCACGCCGGAGGCCCCGATCCCCGGCTCCTCGACGACCTCCGCGGGCATCGTCGGCTCGATCCCCCGCCGCCGCGCCTCGGCGACGATCGCCTTGGCCAGCACGTGCGGCGACACCTGGTCGACCGACGCGGCGGGCCGGAGCACGTCGTCCGGCTCGACCCCGGGCGCGGTCTCGATCCCGACGACGGCGGGTCTCCCGCCGGTCAGCGTCCCGGTCTTGTCGAGCACCATCGTGCGTGCCTCGGCCAGCCGCTCGAGTACCCCACCCCCGCGGATCACCACGCCGGCCCGGGACGCCCGCGACAGCCCGGACACGATCGCGACCGGCGCGGCGAGCAGCAGCGGGCAGGGCGTCGCCACGACGAGCACCGCGACCGCCCGGCCCACCGACCCGCTGAGCAGCCACGCCCCGCCCGCCACCAGCAGCGCGACCGGCAGGAACCAGGTCGCGACCCGGTCGGCCAGCCGTACCACCGGCGCGTCCTGCGCCCCGGCCTCGCGGGCCAGCCGCACGACGCCGGCGTAGGTGCTGTCCTCCGCGGTCGCCGTGGCGCGGATCGTGAACGCCGCCCCGGCCGCGGAGGTCCCGCTGCGCACGGGCCCGTCCGCGGGCACCCTGGTCTCCAGCGGCTCGCCGGTCAACGCGGACTCGTCGAGCACCGCGTCGGCGCCGACGACGGTCCCGTCGACCGGCACGACCTCCCCCGGCGCGACCACGATCTCGTCCCCCGGCCCGACGACACCCAGGTCGACCTCCTCGACGCCGGTGGCGGTCCGGCGGCGCGCGGTCCGCGGGGCCCGGTCCAGCAGCGCCCGCAGGTCGCGGGAGGCGCGGCGTTCGGCGGCGGCGTCGAGAGCGCGGCCGGTGGCGAGCATGACCGCGATGAGCGCCCCGGCGAGGTACTCGTGGACCACCAGGGTCCCGACCAGCGCGAGGACGGCGATCGCGTCCACCCCGGTGCGGCCGTGGCGCAGCGCGGAGACCACCCAGACGACGGCCGGGACGGTCGCCAGCAGCGTGCCCGCCGCCCAGCAGCCCGCGGCGACCCCGGCCGCCCCGAGGAACCAGGCGACCACGCCCGCCGCGAGCGCGGCGACGGTCGTCGCGAGCAGGAACGCGGCGAGCCGCCCGGACTCCGGCACCGACCCGCGCCCGCTCATCCCTTCGACGCCCGGCCCGACCACCGGGGCTCGACCGCCGCCCACTCCCGCTCCCACGCGCCCGCGTTGGCCCGGACCATCACCGCGCGCACCGCACGCGAGGCCCACCAGACCGCGAACCCGAGCGCGACGAGCAGGACCGCGGCGTTGGCGAGGGCGACCCCCACCGCGGTGCCCCACGTCTCGGGGGCGGGGACGGCGGCACCGTTGCGGTCCACCCAGAGCGGGATCTCCTCGCCCGCCTTCGGGCGGCCGGTGACCCGCACGTCCCCGGCGTGCGCCCGGCCGTCCGACGTGGTCCAGGCGGCGGGCACGGTCACCGGCAGCGAGGTGCCCCCGCGCACCGACGACGTCCCGACGGGCGCGTCGGCCGTGGCGACGGCGACGACCCGGGTCCGGTCCGCGGCCTCGCGCTCGGCCCGGTCCGCGCCACCGCGGTAGACCGAGACCGAGAACACGGCGATGACCAGGGCCGCGACGATCGTGGTGAGCACGAGCAGCGCGGCCGCCGCGTCCTCGACCCGGTCCGTCCGGCGCCGTCGGACGCGGGCCGCGCGGGGCGCCGCCTCGCCGGATCCGTCGCGGTGCGTGTGGTTCGCCATCGTCCCTCCTCGGTGTGGGCACGAGCCTCGCCCGGTCGGGGTGGGCGGCGGCAGCGTCCGGGGACCCGGGTGCGTGGGTCCTTGGTCCCGCCCGGGCAGGCCCGCCGGACCCCGGCGAGCCGGGCGTTCCGCCCCTGCCCGGCGCCGACCCCCCGGCCCGACGCTGCTCCCGTGACCTCCGAGCGCCGACGGCTGGCCCACCTCGACGACCTGCGGACGCTGCTCGTCGCCTGGGTGATCGGCGGGCACGCGCTGCTCGGGTACTCCGCGGTCGGCGGGTGGGCGTTCCACGAGGTGCGCGACGTCGGGTACCCCCCGGGCGTCGAGACGGTGCTGGTGGCGATCCTCGGCCCGTCCGGCCTGTTCGTGATCGGGCTGTTCTTCTTCGTCGCGGGCCTGTTCGTGGCCCCGGCGGTCGCACGCCACGGCAAGGTCGGCTACCTGCGCGACCGCACCCTGCGGCTGGGCCTGCCCTGGCTGCTCTCCGCGGTGCTGGTCTGGCCCGCGTCGGTCTGGGTCGCCTACCGCGCGGCGGGCCGGGACGTGTCGTTCTGGTGGGTGCTGACCCACCGGCACCCGCTGCTGGACTCGGGATCGCTGTGGTTCGCGCTGGTCCTGCTGCTGTTCTCGGTCCCGGTCGTGCTGTGGGGCGAGGGCTTCACGCTGCGCGGCGGGTACCTGGTGGTCGCGGTCGTGCTGGTCGCGCTGGTGTCGTTCGTGGTCCGGCTGTGGTGGCCCGCCCGCAGCGGGCAGGTCGCGGACCTGCACCTCTGGCAGTGGCCCCAGTGCCTCGGTCTGTTCGTCCTCGGCGTCGCGGCCCGCCGGGCGGGCTGGGAGGGGCACGTCCCGGACCGCGTCCGACGGCTGTGCGGCGCCGCCACCCTCGCCACCCTGCTGCTGCTCCCGGTGCTCGCCCTGGCCAGCGGGCTGCGCGACGTCGCCCGCGACTCGGGGCCCTACCTCGGCGGATGGCACTGGCAGGCACTGGCCCTCGCGGCCGTCGAGGCGATCCTGGTGGTCCTGGGCTCGGTGTGGCTGGTCGGCCTCGCCGAGCGCAGGATCGCGTGGACCGGCCCGCGGTGGACCCGGTGGTCCCGCAACGCCTTCGCCGCGTTCGTGATCCAGGGGCCGGTGCTGATGGTGCTGGCCAGCGCGCTGCGGCCGCTGCCCGCGCCGGCGTGGGTCAAGGCCCCGCTGGTCGGGGCGATGGCGATCGTGGCGTGCTGGTGGATCGGGGGCAGGCTGCCGTTCCTGGCGGGCGACCGCCCGCGGGCCCGGGTGGAGCCGGTCGACCACGGCGGGACCGGACCCGCCGTCGTCCTCGTGCACGGGGTCGGCGGGTCGGCCCTGGACTGGGCGCTGCTCGTCCCCGAGCTGCGGCCGCACGCCCACGTGCGGACCGTGGACCTGCACGGCGACGTCCACCGCTCCGTCGCGGCCCTCGCCCGGTACCTGCGCGAGGAGACCGGGCCCGTCACGTTGGTCGGCAACTCGATGGGCGCGCTGATCGGCGTGGAGGTCGCCGCCCGACACCCCGAGCTGGTCCGCGCGCTCGTCCTGCTGGACCCGGCCCTGCCCGACGCGGGCCGGATCGTCTCCTCCCCCGCGACCGCCCTCCTGCTCGCCCTGCACGGCGTACCCGGGCTCGGCGAGCGGCTCCGGCGGCGCAGGCGGGACCGGATCGGCGCGGAGGCCACGGCCCGGGAGAGCCTGGAGCTCGGCGGCGTGGACCCGGACTCCCTGCCACCCGACCTGCTCGCGCAGTTCGTCGCCCGGGTCGCGACCCGGGCGGAGACCCCCGGCACCGACCGCGCGTTCCTGGGCACGTCCCGCTCGCTGGCACGCAGGCTGGCCCGGCCGCGGCGCTACGACGCCGTGATGTCCGCGGTGTCCGCGCCGGTCGTGCTCGTGCACGGCGCCCGCGACCAGCTCGTCCCGGTGGCCGCGGCCCGCCGCACCGCGCGGCGCCATCCGGGGTGGCGCTACGTCGAGCTGCCCGACGCCGGACACCTCCCCCACCTGCAGGACCCCGTCGCGGTGGGGCGGATCGTCGCGGACCTGCTCGCCGGGACGCCCGCCCCGGACGGGCCGGATGCCGACGGCGGCGGGCCCTTCGGACCTGACCGCCCCACCGACACCCGGGAGACCGTGGGGCCATGACGCCGAGGATCGTGCTGCTGCACGCGACCGCCGCCGGCTCGACCACCGGGATCGCCGACCGCATCCGCGAGGTCCTGGAGCAGGCGGGCTGCACCGTGCGCGCCGAGCGGCTCACCGAGGGGACGGCCCCGGATCCCGCCGGGCTCGCCGACGCCGACGCCGTCGTGCTGGGCAGCGCCGTCCACGACATGGCCTGGTTGCCGCCCGCGCTCGCGGCCACGCACGTCCTGGCGACCCTCGATCCCGCGCCGCCGCTGTGGTGCTTCAGCGTGGGCGGCGTCCAGCCCCACGGGCCGCTGACCCGGACCATGGCCGCCCAGGAGATCCGCCGCGTCGAGCAGGGCTTCCCGCCGGGCCTGCGCCCGCGGGCCCACCGGCTCTTCGGTGGGATCGTGCAGTTCGACACGATGCCCTTGTGGGGCAAGCTGTTCTACCGGTTCGTCGCGGGCGGCCGCCCGGGCGACCACCGGGACTGGCCCGTCATCGAGGCCTGGGCCTTCACCGTCGCCGCCGAGGTGCGCGCGGGACTCCCCCGCCCGGCCGACCCGGACGAAGAGGACGAGGAGGACACCATGACCACCACCGCGGACCCGCAGCGGGTGCCCCGGCCCGCCGCCCCCGGCCCCGAGACGGCCGCGCTGCGCCGCTTCCACCGGGACGTCACGTGGACGGGCACGATCAGCGCGGGCGGGATGGGCCCGGACACGCCCGCGATGACCGCCCGCGGCAGCGGGACCCATCACACGATCCAGGACGGGCGTTGGATCGTCGGCGACTACCGCCAGGAGCAGTTCCTGTCCGACGGCACCCCCGTGCTCACCTGGCAGCTGCACTGGGTCGCGGGCTGGGACCCTGCCGCGAACGCCTACCGGGCGACCGTCGCCGACTGCTACGGCCACGCCGAGGTGCTGACCGGCCACCTAGATGTCGCCGCCGCAGAGGTTGTTGACGCGGTGGGCGGGTGGATGTCCGCCGATCGCG